>URYI01000019.1 GCA_900552055.1 uncultured Eubacteriales bacterium
ACATGGTGTTTTTGCGCCTAAAGGCGCAAAAACACCATGCCGCCCATTATTATAATATTTTATCCCATGACACGTTGCCGCCTCTGAAATACAGGTGTAAAACACCTGTATTTCAGAGGCGGCAAGTAAGTGCAAATATATTCTATTTTTATCTATTGCGGTTAGAGATAGTTATAAGACGCAAAAACTGCAGCAAGCTGACCAACAGAGCAGCTACATAAGTCATAGCGGCGGCAGTGAGCATTTTGCGCGCGCCCACTGCTTCCTGACTGCTCAGGACGCCTTCCCCGCGCAGGGAATACATAGCTCTTTTGGAAGCATTGAATTCCACGGGAAGGGTTATGAGCTGGAAAAGAAGCACAAAGCCAAAAAGCAATACGCCTATATCTGCTAAAAAGGGAGCAAAATCAAAAAGCAGCCCCAGTATTACAAGAGGAAACGCTAAGGCGGAGCCTATATTTGCTACAGGCAGTACGGCATTGCGTATTGAAAGGGGAGCGTAATGCTCCGCGTGCTGTAAAGCGTGTCCGCTTTCATGGGCGGCAATGCCCAGAGCCGCGATAGAAGTACCATTGTATACATCTTGTGAAAGGCGTATTACATTGTTTCGGGGATCATAATGGTCGCTCATGACTCCCGCGGTCATTTCTACGGTTATTCCCAACGCTCCGTTTTGATCTAGAATTTTACGCGCTATTTCCGCGCCGGTGATTTGCGCGCCGCATTGTATAGAAGAATATTTTGAGTATGCGTTTTTAACGGCAATCTGCGCTATAAGCGCGGCAATTATTCCCGGAATCAGTATTAGATAGGACCAATCGCCCAACCAGACAAACATATTCTGCCTCTTTCTTGTGGATAATTTCTTTTTATATTGTACGCTCTTATAGACAAAATATCAATTTGATTTTTACGAATTTACAATTAGTTTATATATTCGGTCAGATGTAGAACTAATCATTTGGAAATATTGCTGGTGGCAATAGGTATTTTCTGCTATATTCAAAGCAAAATAACTAAAGATAAGCGCGGATACAGGAATATCCGTGGGAGATGCGTTTAACACCTGGCTTATCTAATTTTATTTGCACTTTAGCACCGTTTCTGTGTATTGTTTTAATACGCTGCTTTAAAATTATCTTGTTTGGTATGCCGCCTAATACTTTCATTTTAAATGCCGCGAAGCAGTTTGATATATATATTATCAGAGTAAAGCATATAAGTGATGATGCGCCTCTTTCCTGTAAGCTTGTCTGTTTTCTGTGCGGTCTCCGATGGGCGCGCATATCCCTCTTTGTGAAGCAAAAATGTAAGCTTGTCTGTTTTCTGTGCGGTCTCCGATGGGAGCAGACTTCCGCAGAGCCTTCGCGTCTGCCTTGAAAACAGGTAAATTTCTGGGGCTGCGGCCGCTTAGCCCAGGATGTGATGAATTTACATCCCTGCAAGGCGTTTAGATATGTTGTATTGGGCACAGGGAGTAAAATCAGCACGGCAGGAACGCAAACAAATATTTTAACTGCATTATTAATTGTATGTCAACGCTGGGTTTGCTGTGTTAATTTTCAAGAGCTACAGCTTTGCCTGAAATATATACGGCTTTAATTTCAAGGGATTTGTCCATTATTACCAGGTCGGCGCTGCGGCCAGGCAAAAGACTGCCGCATAGATGTTCAATGCCGGCGGCTCGCGCTGGAATAACGGTGCAGCTTTGTATGGCTTGTTCTAATGGTATGCCTATGCTCACGGCGTTTTTGAGACATTGAAAAAGATTAACAGACGAACCGGCTATGGCGCCGTCAGGACAGAATGCTTTGCCGCCCTTGACGGTTATTATCCGTCCGTTAAGGGGATATTGGCCGTCCCTAAGCCCTGCTGCGACTGAATCAGAAATCAAAGCCAGCCGTTTGGGGTTTTGCCTGAAGAACATTTGCAGATTGGCTGGATGTACATGAAATAAATCGCCTATGCATTCTCCCCATGCGGAGCCGCTCATAAATGCTCCTGCGCAGCCGGGTTCCCTTGCGGTGACAGGCTCCATTGCGTTAAAAAGGTGGGTGAAGGAACCCGCTCCGGCGTCCAGCGCTTCCATAGCCTGGTTGTATGAGCAGGTTGTGTGGGCTATTGAAAATCTCACGCTGCCCGCAAACTGTTTTATAAGAGAAAGCGCGCCCGGAAGTTCAGGCGCTATGTCGATAATGCGGAGCCTGCCCTGCCCGGCGTCCAGCAGACGCTGGGTCAGGGAAGCGTTAGGTGCGCACAAAAGTTCCGCTTTATGTGCCCGGCGCATTGCGGGATTCAAAAAAGGTCCCTCCAGGCGCATACCCTGGATATGCGCGCCTGTCCGGGGGAAAGGGACGCTGAGAGCGCGGAGCATATTTTCAATGGGCGCCGTCATAATTGTTTTAATTATGGAGGTAACGCCGTGCTGTGCGTAATAGCGGCACATTTTTTCTGTTTCCAGAGTATTGGCGTCGGCAAAATCCAGGCCCAGGCAGCCGTGAGTATGAATATCCACCAGTCCGGGTATTATGTAATGCCCGGTTAAGTCCATAGCATTATCGTATGCAAAATCATTGGGTACGAACTGGATTTTTCCGTTTTTGATTAATAAATTCTGCCTTTGAAAGGTACCTTTAAAAAATACCTGCGCGTTCTTTAAAAGCATATTCGGCCATCCTTGCATTTTATAATATGATTAGACAATACAGTCAGAGTACAATGCGCCTAGAATGTGTGAATTGTTGGGTTCTGCTGCGTTGTCGTCCTTAAAATACGCCCGGTATTTCTGCGTCCTGCCGCCTTGCAAAACCGGAAAATTCCTTTTTCTCTGCGGTCGGAGATTTTTGCTTTCAATGCCCTTTAACGGCCGCGCGGCGCGTGGGCGAAGACATACCGGGCGTATTTTAAAGACCTCGCAACAAAGCGGACGCGGCGGGCTCTTAAGCAAAAACGCATTCTACTTTGATTGTATTGTCTAATAAATTTTCCTGTGCAGAGCAGGGCGAAAAAGGCTATAAGCTGTCCGGAGCCTGCTGGCATTTGATTATGGAAACATCAGGGTGCAGCAGCAACAGGGATACGGGCAGCCTGGGCGTTACCGGACCGTTAAGAGCTTTTTCCAGCAGGGCGCATTTTTCCTCTCCGCAAATCAGCAGCAAAATTCTTTTGGCATGCATGATGGGAGCCACGCCCATAGTCAGCGCCTGTTTGGGCACTTGCTTTTCATCCTTGAAAAATCGTGAATTTGCGCTGATTGTGGATGGGCTGAGCGTTTGCATGTGGGTATTGGGCAAAAAACTGTCGGCGGGCTCATTAAAGCCTATGTGCCCGTTATGGCCCATACCGAGGATTTGCAGGCTAAGCGGGCCGAATTTATTTAATTCCTCGTCATAGCGCCTGCATTCGCTTTCAGGATCCTGGGCCATACCGTTGAGAAAGTGTATGTTTTCTTCTGGCAGGTTAATCCCGCTGAAAAGCTTATCCTGCATAAAAGCGCGGTAGCTTCGGGGGTCAGAGGCGGGCAGCCCGATATATTCGTCCAGGTTAAAAGTGTGGCAGCGGGAAAAATCCGTGTTTGACTCCTTAAGAAGTTTATACATGAGTACGGGAGTGCCGCCGGTGGGCAGGCCCAGACGAGCCTCAGGCTCTTTGCTTATTATATGCTTTGTATAAGCCGCGGCAAAAGCGCTCAGTTCCTGATAATTGCCGCAGTCTGTCTGATGTATGAATTTGTTCCGTATAGTCATCCTATAATGCTCCTTAAAAAGCGAACTGCCTTTTCTATATCCTCCTCAGGTTTTTGGCCCACTTCTCTTTCTATGGTTAAAAATCCGTTAAAGCCGGCTTGATTTAGAGCATTAAGATAGGAAGGAAAATTAACGTCGCCTTCGCCTAAGGGCGTTTCAATAAAGGAGGGGGCGGGGTTGTCGTTGGGAATCAGCCCGTAAACCATTTCAGGATTTTTGCTGTACAGCTGCCTGCCGTCTTTGGCATGGGTATGAACTATGTATTCCTTAAGGTTGTTTACCGCCTCCTGCGGGTTTTCGTTCATAACCATAACCAGGTTGGCGGGATCTAAATTTACCGCTATTCCCGGACAGCCTATTCCGTCTAAAAAGCCTTTAAGCACGCTGGAAGGTTCCGGCCCGGTTTCTACGGCAAAATAACCGCCTAATTCATGAGCGAACTGCGCCAGGGCAAAGCATGCTTCCTGCATTACCTTATATCTTTTGTGCTCAGGAAAAGAGGGAACTACGCCTATGTGCGTGGTGACTATGTTTGTTTCCAGTTCCCTGGCCAGCTCCATTATGAGCTTTGAACGCTCTATAAGGCCGGGATTCAGCTCTGGGTCGCCGAAGCCATGACCCAGGTCTCCGCAAAGCGCGCTGATTTTCATGCCTGCGTCTTTGACCATCCGGAGAAATTCCCGCCGTTTTTGCGCGTTCATATTTTCAGGCGCCATTTCTCCGCTTGTGGCGTACACCTGTATGCCGTCCACGTTCATTGACTGCGCTGTCTTAAGCGCTTCGGGTATGGGCTTTCTTAATGAATCCAGCATAATGCCTATTGAAAAATCCAGCATAAATATCGTCCTTTCTGTAGAGATTGCATAAAGGGTCTTGAATATTAGTTTAAATATACCGCTGATTATAAAGCTATTATACACTATTGATGTAAAAATGTAAAGACCAAAGTAAACTATATTTACTAAAATAAATCAGACAAAAGAAGCGGCGGCGCTTGCCCCTTCTTTTGTCCGTCCTAAAACTCTTATATTTAGTGCCGCGCTGTTCCGATTACTGCCTGGCGCTATGTCCGGCTCTGGCGGGGCGGTCGCCTTCCTCAGGCAGAAGGTGGGCTTTGCGCAGCGCGGTAACTATAGGTTTGTATAAAACCAAAGTTACAGCAGTATTTATCCCGTATTTTATAAGATTAAAAGGCAGGAAAACAGGCAAGAGCATTCCAGCTACCGTTTCTCTGGGTAATCCCGTATAAATGGGAGTGATTATGTAGTTGCAGAGCATCATTATCCCTGACGTAAAAAGCCAGCCTGTACAAAGTCCGATTACCGCGCCGGTGAGCGTGTGCTTTTTCTTGTATATGAGTCCTGCCGTGCCTGCAAAGGCGCAGGAGGAGATTATATTCATTAGCATTCCCCACCAGCCGGTCGTGCTGGCGGTAAGCATTTCCACAAAGGCGACTATAACTGAAATGATTACGGCGCTCAGCGGTCCGAACATAAAGCCGCCTATGGTTATTACTATATCCTTTGGCTCATAGCTTAAAAATTCGACCATAGGAATTTTTATTACCAGCATGACTACATAGGCCAAAGCGCACAATACCGCCATAATAACCATCTTTTTTGTTCTGTAATACATAAAAGACCTTCCTTCCGGGGGGCGGGGCGCTTAGGCAAAAAAACGCTTGCGCGTATTTTTAGGGAAGCGCAAGAGGTAAAATTTGTTTTATGCTGCACAGGTAAGCAAATTCAGGCGGACGGAAAAGAAATGTGCCGGTTAAACAATTAAACCCCCGAAAAAACGGGGGCAAATGAAACAAAACACATGCGTAGAAAATACGCATAAATTATCTTCTCTCATCCAGACTGTAACTGTCGGCGCCGGAATTTCACCGGCTCCCGTGCATCATGCACCTGCGCGTTTAAGCGCTCGCGGACTATACCGCCGATCGGGAATTTCACCCTGCCCCGAAGATATATTTTATTTTTTGTTCATTATATGCCCGCGTCATAATTTTGTCAAATGGAATTCTCTATTTATGAATGGCGGACCCTGTATTGATTTTATACAAAAGATTAATTTCGCCGGCATTATGGGAATGGGGAGAGGCCTTGCGGAAACGGTTGGATAATACAGTCAGAGCGCAATGCTTTTTGCTTTTATGCCCGCCGCGTCCGCTTTGCTGCGCGGTCTATAAAATATGCTAGGTATGTATTCAATGGCGCGCCCCGCGGCCGTCAACGGACACGGAAAGCAAAAAGCTATGGAATGCAGAGGAGGGAAGTTTTCCGGTTCTGCAAGGCGGCAGGACGCGGAAATACCGCGGGTATATTTTAAAGGACGGCAGCGCGGCAAAACCCAAAAATTCACCCTTCTGCGGCGAAAGGGCGGCAATACAGCAAACTCCGACAATTCACTACTCTGCGGCGCATTGTACTCTAAATGTATTACCCTAAATTGACAAGTAGATACACGCCTCCGCGGTCTGATTTTGGCATTTTCTGCGTCATCGTCAATGGGTGTACGTTCAGTACACCTCATTCCGCTTCCTTGAAAATGCCGAAATCAAACCTGCTGGAGGTCGAAGAGTCAGACAGCGGCCGTTTGGGTGCCCTGCAAGGCGCTTGAACGACGTGTACTGGACGTACGCGGAGCGAAAAGCAACACAGCGGGACACTCAAACAGCCCTGTCCTGACCGTATATGCCCTTGTCAATTTAGGGTATCTAAGCGTAAATATGAAATACGCTTTTTATTGAGTTTAAAATAACAGGCGGAGCTTAAAAAGCTCCGACTGCGGGTAATTTTATATCAGACGGTCCATTTGAAAACAGTTTTAAAGGGCGTGGTCAGGTCGTTTGCCATAACTCTGTTAATATCTTCTATGTTTTTTACCGGCTTGTCCTCCCAGACTATAACGCTCAGCCTGTTTTGAAAAGAGGGCTGTTCCATAAAGGAAATTGCCTTCTCGAAATCTGAGCGGCCCGAACGGCTGGAACCTATAAAAGTCAGCCCCTTTTCCAAAATATCGCGGGTATTTATGCCTACCCGGTTTTCAGAAACTCCCATGAGCATTACGCAGCCCTGGGGGCGTATGGTTCTGATTATGTCGTCTATGGCGTAATAGCTTCCTTCGCCGCCGCAGCATTCAAAGGCGTGGTCTGTTCTGTAATCAGCAGGCAGTTCGTCTGAAATATAAGTCTTGTCCGCAAAGGAAAAATGGGAAAGCTTGCGCATATCCCGGCCCACTACGTTTATCTTGCTGGATTTAAACAGTTTTTTTAATACGCAGCAAACGGTATAGGAAAGGCTGCCGTCTCCCCAGACGGTTATAACCTCTCTTCGGGCGTGGGCCGCAAGGGAAAAACGGGTAGCAGCATGTACTGCTACGCTTACAAATTCGGTTATTGCGGCCAGCTTGTCCGGAATATGCTCATACGCAACCAGACGGTCTGCGCTTAAATCTACCATTTCGCGCATAAAGCCGTCATAGCCGCTGGAGAGGAAGTGCGAGCCTTCAGCGTAGTTTTCATATATTATATCGTCCTTTCGGGCGGGGACGTTGGGTATCATAACTACTTTCTGCCCGCGCCTGAAGGTACCGCTTGGGTCGTCCAGCACAACTGCGCAGCCCTCATGGATAAGCGCCATAGGAAGTTTCTTGGCTAAAACCTTATGGTCCCGCTGTCCCAGGTAATAGCGCTGGTCGGCATGGCAGACTGCCAGATAGGAGGGACGCACTATTACCTTGCCGTTTCCTCCGATATCGTCGTATTTTACCGAAAATACCTTGGGGCTTATAAGCTGGTAAATATGGTTAATCAAGCTTTATTCCTCCCAGCATTGCCTGTGCAATCTTATAATCGCTTACCGTGGTAATTTTAATGTTGGAAACATCCCCCTCTACGATATAGACGGGCTGGCTGCGGAAAACGCATATCTTGCATGCGTCGGTCAGCAGGCTTTTTTCTTCCTCGCTGAGGCTTGTATAAAGATTTTTCAGCAGCTCCATTTTAAAGCTTTGAGGGGTTTGCCCCTGGTACATTTTGCGGCGGTCGGGAATGCTTTTTATGAAATCTCCCTTTTCTGATTCCACAATGGTGTCAGTAGCGGCTACGGCCGTATCGCAGGCGCCGTATTTTATGGCCGCGTCAATATTGTCGTCAATTATGCGCATGGTGATAAAGGGGCGCACTGCATCGTGCGTGACGATTATATGCTCGTCCTTGGCGCCGAATTCCTTCTCAATGCTTTCTATTACGTTAAGAATGGTTAAATTGCGGTCGGCTCCTCCGGGAACCAGCCTGAGCCGCTCGCCGTCAAGATTAAAGCGCCGGGTTAAATCCTGCATATATGTCATCCAATCTGGGTGCACTCCTACATAAACAATGTCAAAACGCTGATTGAGCAGGAATTTTTCAAGGGTATGAATTACTATTGGCTTTTCGCCCAGGGGCAGGAACTGCTTGGGCATATCCGAGATATTCATTCTTGAGCCTACTCCGCCCGCGACAACAACTCCGAAAATCATTATTATTTTACCGTCCTTCCGGATAAGAATTTTATCAATTAAACATATCAGAGGCAGTATAATTCAGAAAGGTTTTTTTGTCAATATGGACTGCGGAAGCCAAAGAGCGCTCCGGCCGTTTCATCCAGACAAATAACAGGCCCGGCCGGATTGAGCGGCCGGGCCTGTTGCGCTATTGCTATTATTCGCTGGTGCCTTCTGCGGGCAGATAGTAGGTTTTGCCTGGTATCGGGTTATATGTTGAAGTATATATAAGTGTTCTTACCGGTTCCTGGCCGGGCACCTTTTTGATCTGATAGGTTTCATAAACATAGCCTTTGCGGGATTCTGAAACTACTTCATATTCGCCGGGCTGGTCCACATATTTGTGTGAGGTATCAATAATATATTCCTGCTCAGGAGCCGGCGTCTCCTCTATGAGCACTACCTCTATTTCATAGTCGGCGTTATCTTCAAAGGCCACTCCCCAGATTTCAAAGGTAACGGTATAATTTTCAAAATAAGCGCGGATAAACAGGGGGGTGTCGCGGTTGTTGCGCATGACCAGATCGGCGCTGGGCCAGTTTACCGAAGCGTCCCGACCCGGTGCGACATAAGTTGACGGCCAGGAGTGGGGATAGCGCCTGGTAATCTCTATAATGCCTCCTTTGCCGATCTCGGTAGCGCCGGCTTCTATGCAGGCGTTAAAGAGGGTGGTGGAAGTCTGGCACACGCCGCCGCCCGTTATTTCGTCATATATACGGTCGGAAGTTATGAACAGTCCGGTTTCATAGCCCTTTTCTTTGGTACGCTTACCGGTAGTCTGGTTAAAGGAGAGTATATCGCCCGGCATCCAGACATAATTATTAAAGGCAGCGGAGGAAATGCGGATATTGGTGCGCTTGCCCGATTCGGTCGAGCTGTTGCTTCTGCTGGTCCTGGTGGAAAATTCGCTGAGCTTGACATAATCGTGCTGTATGTCCGCCAGTTTTACTTCGGGCTCTATGGTTTCAGGCTTAAGCTCGTAATTGACCTGGGAAGACTGGTGAAATGCAACCAGTATTTCATTGGCCGCGGTTTCAACATTCAGCTCACGGCCGGCAGATTCTTCTGTATAGGTAAATTCAGCCTGATTGGTCTGTGTGTTGTAGTTGAAGGATACCGTAGCGCTTACAGCCTCCTGGTCTATCTCGGATTTTATCTGGTTAAGGGTCTGCGTAATAAGGGAGGTGTCGGCCAGCACGGTAATGCTGATATGATAGCCCTCCTGCGCTATTTGCTCTATCTGAGCCAGCCTTTCTGAGGAGGAGCCGGTGCGCCCTGCGTTCCAGGCCTGTTCCAAGGCCGTTTCAAGAGAGCTTTGCGCTCCCAGGTCTGCTCCGCTTAACGTCCAGGTTTTGCCGCCGTAAGTCATATTGATATAAGGCTCGCCTGTTCCTGAGCTTATATTTTCTTCTACTTTTTCCCTTGCCTCGTCTAAGGTAAGGCCGCCTACCGGTACGTTCTCTATATATACGCCGTCGTAAATCACGGACGAATTAAGGATTTCAAATTCCTCCGAACCGTTTTGCAGGGCCTGCTTTATGCTGTTGATATACGCATCGGATTCATCCTGGTAGGATTTGACGAGCACCAGGGTTATAATTACGGCCGCAAGGCACAGTATTACGGTTATGCCGATTGATACCCAGCGCATATTTATTTTTTGCATTTTTCTGACAGCCATTAAATGTCCTCCTGTTAGGAATTATATAAGGATAAGATTAAGCAGCCGTTCCGCCTCTTTAGCGGTCAGTCCGCTGCCGCCTGTGCTGCCCGACGCTGCGCCTCGGTATGTGCCGCCGTGGAAATCGCTGCCTACGGATGGGATAAGCTTGTTTTTATCGCACTGCCTGCGCAGGAAACTTATTTCTTGGGGAGAGTGCGTAGGATATATGGTTTCTATAGCGTCCAGGCCGTAATCCTTAAAACGCTTTATAAGGACGCTCAGCTCCATTTCGGACAGCCCTATGCGATAGGGATGGGCAAGGCAGGCAATTCCGCCGTTCTGCTTAATAAGTTTTATGGCTTCCACTGAGGTCATCGCCTGGTTTTCTATATAAGCAGGCCTGCCGCGGGAAAGATATTTTTCAAATGCTTCGCTTATATTTTTACAGAAGCCCTTAGCGACCAGGGCCCTTGCGGCCATAGAACGTCCGGCCGTACCCTTTATGGATTTCAGGGCGTCCTCCGCGTCTATGCGAATGCCTATTCCGTCCAGCTTCTGAATTATGGCCTTAAACCGCTTTAAGCGCGCCTGCCTGAGTTCCTCCAGCTTGTTTTTTAAGGCGGGAGTGCGTTTTAGGGAATATCCCAGGATGTGCACCTCGGCTGCGGGAATATAAGAAGATAATTCTATTCCGTCTATAAGCGTAAGTCCAAATTCCAGGGCGCGCTGCTTAAGGTAGGGCTCGTTTAATATATCATGGTCGGTAACCGAAAGATATTTGAGCCGGTTTTCTCTGGCCAGTTCAAAAATCTGGTCCGCATTATAAAATCCGTCCGATTTATCAGAATGTATGTGCAAATCTATTTCCAAAGCATTTCTCCTTATAGCTTATGCTTTTATTATAACCTTTAAAAATTTTTCTGACAATATTTTTTGACAGAAAAACGGGCCAAACAAGCTATAAGCGGAAAAATTCAAACATATGTAATACTGTTGTAATATTACGGCGGTACAAATAAGCAGTTTCGTTTCCTTAAATATTGTAATTGAAAAAATTAAAAAGCATTTTAGGCGTATCCATCATCAATGCTTAATAAATGAAGAGAACGGCGTAGGGGGAACGCCGTTCTCTTCGGACAGGGGCGGGTCTGCTGCCCGTCCGCTGTCCATTTAAGGAGTATTATGAAAAAGAAACTGTCTGCCGACGCTTATAAATATAAACTATATAATTGTATTTGTCGTGAAGGTTTTGTGAATATTATTTGAAAAGTGGATTTTATTGATTTATGGCTTTTGAAGGCCGGTATCAGTGTATAATATATGATATGCTCCGGGGCTGCAAATTCACCGGCTTCTGTGCTGTGCCAGGCTGGGCGTGCCCGGCGTATTTTCACAGTTTGCCTTAGAATAGATAAATTTACAGAGCTGATATGCCGGAAGGCAAAGCGGAACCATTTGCGTTTCCGCCAGCCGCTTAAAGGACGCGTACCAAACTGCATGCGGAGCAAAAGCAAAACAGCAGGAACGAAAATCCAGCCATTTTTGGATGCAGCATCCCTTGTATGCTCATTTTAATAATTGATAATTTGTAAACAAGCTACGATTTCCATTGATAGCTTTGGCTAATTGTGATATACTATCACAGACTACTTAGGTTAAGGAGGATTTCTAGTTTGAAGAAAAAATCCATATTCGCGTTCGTGATATACGCGGTTGTAATAATTGCAGTTATATCTCTGCTTGCTTCTTCCATGAACAGTGCAAACAGCCGGCAGAAAGAGATAAGCATTGAAGAACTCTGGACAAAAATGGAAAACGGAGAGATATACAGTGCTTATTATGACAGGAACGATGGCTCTATTCTTGCCGTTGAGAAATCTGACAATGAAGAAATGGACGCCGACAAGACGGACAGAATTTCAAGCAGGTATGATTTCAGGGCGGATTATATCAATACTGACGAGGCTATAACCCAATTCCAGAATATTGCAAGTGAAAACGGCGTAAAATACGGTTTCGTGCCTGTTGCGCAGACTTCTGTTTTTGAACTGCTGCTGCCTTATCTTATAATGCTGGTGATATTCGGCGTTATAATGTATTTTATTTATCAGCAGACCCAGGGCGCAAACAGCAAGGCGGCTCAGTTCAGCCGCGCAAATGCGCGTATGTACGCCGACGGGAAGGATAAAGTAACCTTTGCCGATGTTGCGGGAGCGGATGAGGAAAAGGAAGAGCTTTCGGAGATAGTAGGATATCTTAAAAATCCCACGAAATATATAAATATGGGCGCCCGCATTCCTAAGGGAATTTTGCTTGTAGGTTCTCCGGGAACAGGTAAAACCCTGCTTGCAAAGGCCGTTGCGGGAGAAGCGGGCGTTCCCTTCTTCTCCATTACCGGTTCGGACTTCGTTGAATTGTATGTAGGTATAGGCGCTTCGCGCGTGCGCGATTTATTCGGACAGGCAAAGAGGAACGCTCCCTGCATAATATTTATTGACGAGATAGACGCTGTGGGCCGTCAGCGCGGCGCAGGCCTGGGCGGCGGACATGACGAGCGGGAGCAGACGCTTAATCAGCTTCTGGTGGAAATGGACGGCTTTAACGCCAATGAAGGAATTATAGTTATGGCCGCTACCAACAGAGCGGACATACTTGATCCCGCCCTTCTGCGTTCGGGGCGTTTCGACCGGCAGATACATGTCCTTATGCCTGATGTTTTGGGCAGGGAAGAAATATTTAAGGTGCACGCCCGCAATAAGAAGCTGGCCCCGGACGTTTCTCCTGCTGAAATTGCGCGCCTTACCATCGGCTTTACCGGAGCGGATATTGAAAATCTGCTTAACGAGGCGGCGCTGCTGGCAGTGCGCAGGGATAAAAGCGAAATAGGCATGCAGGAAATTAAGGACGCCATTACCAAAGTAATGATGGGACCCGAAAAGAAATCCCGCAAGATTACTCCCGAAAAGCGGCGCATGACCGCTTATCACGAGGCAGGGCACGCCCTGGTGGCCAAGCTGCTGCCCAACTGCGACCCGGTAAGCGAGGTATCCATTATAGGACGCGGCGGCGTAGGCGGTTATACCATGACTATGCCTGAGGAGGACGAATTTACGGCCTCAAGGCATAAAATGCAGGACGATCTCTGCATGACTATGGGCGGACGGGTAGCCGAGGAATATGTTTTTGACGACATTTCTTCAGGCGCGGCCGGAGATATAAAGCAGGCCACCAAGATGGCCCACATTATGGTTACTGAATACGGCATGTATGACGAAATAGGCCCTGTTTATCTGGGGGGTGGCAACGAGATATTCTTGGGACGGGATTTTTCGGCTCAGAAATCTGTTTCGGACGCCTGGGAGGCTAAGGTGGACGACGCGGTGCATGAGATAATAAAGAATGCCTATGAGCGCTGCCGTAAAGTAATAGGCGGGCATTTGGACATGCTGCATAAAATAGCAAATACTCTTTTGGAGAAGGAAAAGATTTCAGGCGATGAGTTCAACGCTTTGTTTGCGCAGCCTGCCCAGGGAGATGCCCAGCCTGCCGCTGTTGAAGGGGAAGCTTCAGCTGAGAAAGCGCTTGACGATGGGGCGGAACAAAAAGGGAACCCGGCCGGTGCGGACGAAGGATCCAATCAATAGCTGAAGCGGAGTGATTTAAAGGTGAACGATAGAATCAAGCCTGATAAAAATGAGGATATTTCCGTGCAGGAGCAGGCGCCCGCCGGCAATTTTTCCGCAGAGCCTCCGCGTCAGACAGCAGAGGCGGCTGGCAGCGCTTCGGAATATAACAATAATGAGCGCGGCGGGGAGGCAAAAGGCTTAAATACTGCCGCAGAAGGCGGGGAGACTGGGGCCGCCGCCGTTGACAGGGGAAAAGAACAGATGGGAGATAAGGGCCAAAGCGCTAGGAAATCGTCAGCGCCCAAGGTTTCTCCCTCCACCATTGTCCTTACCTGCGTATTTGCGCTGATTTTCTGTGCCGCCGCATATTTTTTCCCATATATAGAGGCGCTGCTTCCCTGGGGAGGCAGTACCATTAAGGGCGGCCTTTCAGTGGAGGAATATAACTACGGCCAGCTGATATCTGAAGCGCACAGCGTAGTTGTGGGTGAAGTCGGAGAAAAGCGGGACAATATAATTCAGTACCGCCCAACCGCGGACGGCCTTAACTATATTATATATTCTGAAGTAGATATAAAGGTGGAAGAAGTGCTTTATGGCGAGCCGGATATGGATGAGGACGGCGTGCTTGTTACTTATGAATTGGGCGGCCGTCAGGAGATTTCGGAGAACGGCCGGCCCAAAATCATTAAAGTAGTATACGATGATGCTGCCGAGCTTGCTTCAGGGGAAAGGGTTATCCTCTTTTTGGACGACCAGAACAACATTCTTGGAGAAAAGTACGGAGTTTACCGCCAGCATAACGATAATTATTATTATGATGACAGCCAGGCGGTGTATGCCTTGGAGGATATACGCAGTGATTTGAACCTCAGGCAGGAGTAAAATCCGTTTGACAAACCCTTGGGCGCGTAGTATTATATATTCAGTCAAAATCAGGAGGAAAGCCATGAAGCTTTTTAACGCAGCGGAATATTATTATTGGTTTGCCGGGAATTTATGCGGCAGGCTTTATTAAGTATTTCGCTGTTTATGTGATTTAACTGATAAACTTTAGCCGCAGTAGCAACTGCGGCTTTTTTATTTGGAGGTATTTTATGATAATACTGCTTAAAAGGAACGCGGATAAGCAGCAGGTGGACTCGCTGGCAAAACGAATGACCCAGCTGAATCTTCAAATCCATATGAGCGAGGGATCGTCCGAAACCATAATGGGGCTGGTGGGCGATACCAGCGCGGTGGATATAGATTCCCTTATGGCTCTGGATATAGTGGAGGATGTAAAGCGCATACAGGAGCCTTATAAGAACGCCAACCGCAAATTTCATCCTATGGATACGGTTGTGGAGGTAGGCAACGCCAGGATAGGGGGCGGAAATTTTGCGTTTATTGCCGGCCCGTGTTCGGTTGAATCAGAAGAGCAAATCTGCGAAGTTGCCATGAAGGTAAAAAATAGCGGGGCGGCCATCCTGCGGGGCGGGGCCTTTAAGCCCAGAACATCGCCCTACGCCTTTCAGGGCATGCGCGAAAAGGGCATTGAACTGCTCAAGCGCGCCCGGCAGGAGAGCGGCCTGCCCATTATTACTGAAATCATGGATTTGTCCCATCTTCCTCTCTTTGAAGATGTGGATATAATACAGGTGGGCGCGCGCAATATGCAGAATTTTGAGCTTTTAAAGGCCTTGGGCAAAATTGGGAAACCAATATTGCTCAAGCGCGGCCTTTCCAGCACGATAGAGGAATGGCTGATGAGCGCAGAGTATATAATGGCGGGAGGGAATGAGCAGGTTATACTCTGCGAAAGGGGCATTCGCACCTTTGAAACAGCTACCCGCAATACGCTGGATTTATCCTGCATACCCGTGCTTAAAGGGCTGACCCATCTGCCTGTTATAGTGGACCCGAGCCACGCTACGGGCCACGCGCGCCTTGTAAACCCCATGGCAATGGCGGCCGCGGCTGCCGGAGCGGACGGACTTATGATAGAAGTGCATAATCATCCTGAGCGCGCTTTCTGCGACGGCCAGCAGTCCTTAAATCCAGAACAATTTGACAGCCTTGCGGAGGATGTGCGCAAAATACTGCCTTTTGCGTGCAGGTATGCCTTATGAGGGCGGCGGTCATAGGGCTGGGGCTTATAGGCGCCTCTTTTGCTAAAGCCCTTAAAAACTGCGGACATGAGGTGTACGGCTATGATATTTCACCCGAAATTTGCTCCCGTGCGGCTGAGGATGGGGTTATAAGCGGGAGAGCCGAAAAGGAAGGGCTGGCCGGCTGCCGTTTAATAATTATTGCCCTTTATCCGGGCGACACTCTGGAATTTCTGAAAATGAACGCAGAAAATATATCCAATGGCTCTGTTGTTGTGGACTGCGGGGGCGTAAAAAGGGCAGTCTGCTCCCAGGCGGAGAATATTGCCCAAAAGCACGGCTTTATATTTATAGGCGGCCATCCTATGGCGGGCAAGGAAAGCTTTGGCTACTTTTCTTCAGACGGAGGGCTTTTCCAAAACGCTTCCATGCTGCTTGCTCCCCCGGAGCATACCGACGCAGGCGTTATAGAGAATTTAAAAGCTCTTTTTGCCAGTCTGGGCTTTAAGCGGGTAGTGCTGACTACCCCTCAGGAGCATGACCGGATAATAGCGTACACCTCCCAGCTTGCGCATATAGTTTCCAGCTCGTATATAAAGAGCCCGACAGCGCTTGAACAGGCGGGCTTTTCGGCGGGGAGCTTCAAGGATATGACCAGAGTGGCTTATTTAAACGAAAAAATGTGGACTGAGCTGTTCATGGATAACAGGGACAATCTTATAAACGAGATAGAAATACTGCAAAAGCATTTGGAGGACTATAAAAACGCCCTTGCTCAGGGGAACAGGGAATATTTATTTAATCTGCTTAAAGAAGGCAGGCTGCGCAAGGAGCAAGTTGACTCCTTAAATGGGAATAAATAACCGGCAAACGGTACATTGCTCAATAAATCCGCCTTTCTTTGCTTAAACAGGCGGCTGGGCGGCCATCAAAACTTAATTGCAGATTTTATCAGCCCTGCCGGTTTAAAGTGGGGCAAAGGCTTTTGGTTATTGCGTTTTTGCGCATAAAGTGATAAAATATACTGGCTATAAAAACAGTTATGAGGTGTTAGCTTGTTTAAAATTATTGAAAAAAGACGTCTTAACGACGCTATGACGCTTATGAAGCTGGATGCGCCGCATATTGCCCGCAAGGCCAAGCCTGGGCAGTTTGTTATTCTGCGCGTAGACGAGCATGGGGAGAGGATACCTCTTACCGTGAACGATACAGACCCTGACGGGGGCAGCGTCACAATAATATTTCAGATTGTAGGGCAGACTACCCGGCTGCTGGACAGTTATGAAGAGGGGGAAAGCATACAGGACTTAGTCGGGCCGCTGGGCATGCCCACTCATCTTGAGGGGATTAAGCGCGCGGCGGTGATAGGCGGAGGCGCGGGCTGCGCTATAGCGTATCCCCAGGCTAAGGCGCTGTTTAACATGGGAGCCCATGTAGACATGATAGCAGGCTTCAGAAATAAGGATATCATTATTCTGGCGGACGAGATGCGCGCCGTTTCCAGCCGCCTGTTTATAACTACCGACGACGGCTCAAACGGCCATAAGGGCTTTGTTACCGATGTATTAAAATCCCTGCTGGAAAAGGGCGAAAAATACGACGCGGTTATAGCTATCGGCCCTCTCCCCATGATGAAGGCGGTATGCGCCGTTACGGACAATCCCCGGATAAAGACAATAGTCAGCATGAATCCGATTATGATAGACGGAACGGGAATGTGCGGCGGGTGCCGCGTGGTCGTAGGGGGCGAGGTTAAATTCGCCTGTGTGGACGGCCCGGATTTTGACGGGCATCTTGTGGATTTTGACAGCGCGCGGCAGCGCCTTGCAATGTATAAAGAGGAAGAGAGCCATGCCTGCCGCCTCCGCGGGCAAATTCAGGATGCTTAAGAACGGCGGCGGCGAATTATAAATATAAAGGTTAGAGAGAAAGAGGAAATTTTAATGCCTAATATGCAGAATAATAAAACCCCCATGCCTGTACTGCCTCCCAAGGAGCGCATAACCTGCTTTGATGAGGTGGCCCTTGGCTATAGCGAGGAAGACGCAATCAACGAAGCCAACCGCTGCCTTCACTGCAAAAACAGGCCATGCGTGAGCGGTTGCCCTGTGGGCGTGCATATTCCCGAATTTATCGAGAAAATAGCGCATGGCGACTATGAAGGGGCTTTTGAAATTATAAAGGGAACCAACAGTCTGCCCGGAGTCTGCGGAAGAGTTTGTCCGCAGGAGATGCAGTGCGAGGCAAAATGCGTGCGCGGCATAAAGGGTGAACCGGTGGGAATAGGGCGGCTTGAGCGGTTCGCGGCCGACTGGCACCGTCTGCACGCCAAACAGTCCGCTCCCAAAGAAATTAAGCCCAACGGCAAAAAAGTAGCGGTAATAGGCGGCGGCCCGGCTGGGCTTACCTGCGCCGGGGATTTGCGTGCAAAGGGCTATGAAGTAACCATATACGAAGCCTTTCATACCGCCGGCGGGGTGCTTATGTACGGCATACCCCAGTTCAGGCTGCCTAAAGATATAGTGGGCTGTGAAATAGAAGAATTGGCGGCTCAGGGCGTGGATATCCAGACTAATATGGTCATAGGCAAGGTGCTTACCATAGAAGAACTGCAGGAAGAATACGACGCCATTTTCATAGGCACAGGCGCCGGACTGCCGTCATTTTTAAATATTCCGGGCGAAGAGCTTATGGGGGTATATTCAGCCAACGAATATTTGACACGCATAAATCTTATGAAGGCATACAGAGAAGATTACGACACTCCTATAAAAAGGACTAAATGCGCGGCAGTAGTAGGCGGAGGCAACGTGGCTATGGATGCGGTGAGGTGCGCTAAGCGTTTAGGAGCCGAGCATGCCTATATTGTGTACCGCCGTTCTGAAAAGGAAATGCCCGCCCGTCTGGAGGAAATACATCATGCTAAGGAAGAGGGCGTGGAATTTATGCTGCTCTGTGCGCCTGTAAGAATTATAGGTGATGAAAACGGCAGGGTAAAGGGCCTGGAATGCATAAGGATGGAACTGGGCGAGCCTGACGAATCGGGAAGACGCCGCCCTGTAAAAATAGAGGGGAGCGAATTTATTTTGGAGGCGGATACAGTTATATCCGCTATTGGGAATACGCCCAATCCGCTTATCCGCTCTACCACCAAAGGACTGGAGGCTAATAAAAAAGGGTGTATTATGGTAAACCAGGAAACATTAGAAACCTCCATTAAAAATATATATGCCGGCGGAGACGCCGTAAGCGGCGCGGCTACCGTTATTCTGGCAATGGGCGCGGGCAAGCAGGCGGCTTTATCCATAGATAAGGCGCTGAGCGGCGAATAAGCGCTTCAGGCAGCTTTTACGCATCTTAATTTTTAGAAATTAACCGGTACATTACATAGCTAGCCTCAGATATGGCCTAAGCGGCTTTTTCTGAGGCTTTTTTTCTTAATTAAATTTCGTCTTTTTTATGGAGCTTTTGGCCGGGCCGTGAGGCATATGAACTTTGAACCTGGGCAATACGCCTGATAAAATTTTCAATGCCTGTAATTTTAAAGAATCCGGCTATTGCTTTAATTGACGGCATATGATAATATAAAATAGAGGTTTGAGCAATATAAAAAGCGGAGCGAAGGGAGAACGGTATATATGAAATCCTGCGGCATCCTGTTGACGGCTTTGCCTGCGGCGGCAGTTGTTTTAGAGGCGCTTCCTTACGGGGCGGTGCTGAATTTTTCTGTGCAGGCTGAGGACGGCTCTTTCGGACTTATGCGTCAAACTTATTCCTATTTCAGCCTGACTCCTTTTGGCTATGCAAATTTCGGCCCGTTAATTACCGCCCTGCTCTCCTGCGTGCTGCTGCTGGCCGGCATAATATATCTGGCATGCGGAAAAGGCCGGAAAGCAATTAAAATAATATCAATAATCGCGGTTCTGGCTTCCCTTGCTCCATTATGCTTCGGGCTTTCGTATTTTTCCCTGCCGGGCGTAATAATTTCCGTACTGCTGGCGCTTGAGGCCACGGCGGCCTTTCTGATAAAAAACTGACTGCATAATATTAATAGGTAACGGTATTTTAAAAACCGTTGTTCAAGGTGCAGTTTAGGTGCCTGATGCATTGCCGCCCGGCCTTATTCGGTTCTGGGTTTTAATCATGCTCCAAACTCTTTTATACAGCATATTAGTCAGCTTTTTTCGAGTTGATTCGCAAATTGAAAAAGCTGAGATTTTTTTAATAAATTTTGACCGAACATATTGACTTTCTTTTTTTATCAGTTAGAATATTAACAACAAAATATTAAGGAGGAAAAGACATGAAAAAGCTTGTTTGCCTTATGCTTGCCGCTGTTTTGGCGCTTTGTATCGCTGCTGTGCCGGCGGCGGCCGCAGAACTGCCCACGCCCTGGACGGATGATTCGCTGACCGTCTGGGTTCTTGATGATTTTACGGGCGAGGACACAGAAATAATCGGTTTGAACACTGAAAAATCAGAGGGGAATAAATGGGTGCAGTATGCCAGTTCAAATCCTGATTTAAGCGTTCAGTTTATTGATAATTCTCTTAGATTTTATTATCTAAGTGCAGGTGTTGAAAATATTCAGCTGCTTACTAATGATTCGGCCGCAAAAGAAGGCGCGAATTTGGACGGAGTGCTGGGTATAGGCATGTATTTGGAAAATAATACGGAGAATGCGGTAAGCATTAGAGGCCATATGTATGCCGGCGGCTTCTTCGAGAGTCTTATAATTTCGCCTTACTATATTGTTGAAAATGGTCAGGTCACTGAAAATATGGTTCCGGAAACGGGGTATGTTGACATTCCTGTGGGGTTTAAGGGCTATGTGATGTTCCCCTTATCTTATTTTGGCGACGTATGGGACGGCGGCTCAGTGGCTACCTATGAGGATGCGTATGATTATATGGTAGACAGGGTCTGCTTGGTTTTAAATGCGTTAGGAGAGCCGGATCAAACGGATAGTTATTTATTAATAGATGATATTTTCTTTTACGGCGAGGGAGTTACTGATAATACCGCAGAAAAAGGCGATATAGAGTTGTCTGCGAGACAGCCTGGGAGCGAACAGCCGGGAACCGGCGATGAAAATACCGCTACGCCTGCTCCTGATGCTGACCCTACGTCCGAAGCAACTGACCCTGAGACTACATCCGAAGTTACTGCATCTGCTGATGATTCAACTCAGCCAGCTCAGGAAGCAACTCCTTCTGCCTCTGATGATAATGCCTCAGATGATGAAGTGGGTTTTCCGTGGGTGATAGTAATTATCGTTGCAGTTGTTGTTATAGCGATAATCATAATTGCAGTTGCTGCATTTAAAAAGAAGAAGAACAGTAATAATTAATGCGTTACTGCATTACAATACTACAATAAAAAGCGGTTTTATTCGTTGAATAAAGCCGCTTTTTTGTTGTATGAACCCCGGCTGTGCCGGGGAGCTGAATGCGTCGAAAAAGTTGATATGCTTTTAGTCGGGAATGCAGCTCGCTCAGAAGTCAA
>URYI01000020.1 GCA_900552055.1 uncultured Eubacteriales bacterium
AATGAAGAAATTATCCCGTTTTGAGGCGTGTAGTTCCTTGTAAACTGAGGGTATATTATCTTTAAACAGCTTTTATTGTAAAAAAATCTTATTTTATTAGAAAAGCTTGAAAATGCTGAAGCGGGCTTTTTACAAATAACGCTGTATTTTATAATTCGCAAACGACAGGGAGAACTCTTAATGGGCTTTACCACATCTATATTTTTATTCGCCTTTTTTCCGATGTGCCTGCTGGCATACATATTATGCGACAGGCTGAGCCTGCTGAAAAAAGCGGGAGCTTTTTTAAATAAAATCCGTGCCAAGGATATACTTCTTATACTTTTCAGCCTGGCCTTTTATATGTGGGCATGCTTTGACGACGTTTTCAGGCTGTGCCTGTATATTCTGCTCATATATTTAGCGGCGCGCTGGATAGAAGCCAGCCGCAAAAAGCGGCTCTATATCAATATTTATAAAGAGGGGCAAAATGACGGCTCTCAAACGAATAAAAAGCTTTATCTTTGGGGCACCCTCCGTAAGGAAAGTGTCCCAAGGATTTATATTTGGCTTCTTTTCGGATTGTGGTGTCACAATCCGATGCTCGCTATAATTATGGACATCATCTTTCTCTTCGCTGGTTGCTTTTCACGGGGTGAGGAAATCAAAAAGTTTATTCACAGAATCAGAAGGATTTTTAGGTTTTGTCTGGAGGTCACCCTGGGTGGCGCATTTATTAACGCAGACACGCTCCCGCTCAGTTCAAGACGCAGCGGTACTAGGCTCGCCGCCCGTAAACGGTCGGTTCGCCAAGTGCCGGCGTCTTTCAATGGTCTGCTTATAACAAATGCGCCATCCAGGGCTACGTTCCAGTTAAAAGCTAAAAAAGTTCAAATCTCCTGCGAAAACAGCTTTACCAGTTGTATATTTCTCCACCCCATGAAAAGTAACCTTCGCTGTTTTCAAAACATCAAAATTTGTTGAAAAATCATTGACATTTATGTTTAATAGGTATATACTAATGCGATTTAGATTCAGTGAAATCTATTTGGGCGGCTTGGGATAAAAGGAGGTATTATGATTATGCACAATTTCAAGTATGTTCCAAAAGAAGAATGGAAACCGATTAGAGATGAACTCCTTGAAATTATACACAGATTACAAAATGAAGTGAGAGATAATTTTACTTTTCAATATCATTTCGTGGGCAGTAGCAAACGAAAGATGATAACTCGTGACTGGAACTCTAACATTGGTTTTGACTTCGATGTAAATATTGAAGTAAATGACCCCGACGGAGACTATTCTGCCGAAGAAATACGAAACATTCTTCGCAAGGGTTTCGATAAGGTTAATAACCCTTATGGGTCTTCAGTTTTTGGATACGATTATACCGAAGACTCCACCCGTGTTCTTACAATCAAAGTAAAAGATAGAACAAACTCCCGCATCTTACATAGTTGTGATTTTTGTATTATATATGAATGTGGAAATGGGCGGCAACAATATATTCGCTACAACAAAAAACAAAACAGTTATTCGTGGGAATACCAACCGAAAGGGTATATGGAGTTGCCATCCAAAATGGAGTGGATTAAAAAGCAAGGATTGTGGCAACAAGTCAGAGATACTTACATATATAAAAAGAATATAAACACCGATGATAATAAAAAATCCAGATCTATTTTTGCGGAAACAATTCATCAAATCTGTCATCAAAACGGATATTATCAACAGGCAAAATAGAGGATGAGCTTTTATGTGTTGTAAAAATTGCGGCAGAACTGTAGATGATTATTGATTGAGGTACAATATGGGTAAACGTTTTTTGATTTCGAGGATGGAAATTTTGCTCACTCAATTTCCGATAATATGGCAGTAGATTTTGACGGCGATTTGTTGGTCAAACGACGAAGATGATAACTAAGATAACGGTGGCAAAAAGTTTTGGCATCTCTCTGCCGCCGTTATCTTGTGAAAGCCAAGTAAGACAACTCCCTTACGAAGCCCCTCCCTTCCCTGTTCCCTTTTATTTTTGCGGTTGCCTGCCTGGTAATATGCCTGATTTATTATAAATACTCCGGATTTCTCACCCAGCTGGGAAATACTCTTTTGGGCAGCAGCAATGAGCCCCAAAGCATACTCGCACCTCTTGGACTTTCTTTTATTACCTTTTCGGCCATATCCTATCTGGCTGATATTTACCGCGGAAACGCTTCCGCCGGAAGCCTGATAGACTGTGCTCTTTATATAACTTTCTTCCCCAAAGTAATATCCGGCCCTATTGTGCTTTGGAAAGATTTTCAGGCTCAGATAAAGCAGCGGAAAATGAGCCTTAATTTAAGCGCGGACGGCATCAACCGCATCATTATAGGCTTTGCAAAAAAGGTGCTGCTTGCCGATACTTTCGGCGCCTGCCTGACAAATATAGGCACTCAGGGCATAGACCAGCTTACGGCGTTTGGTACATTAATACTCTATATGCTCCAGATATACTACGATTTTGCCGGCTATTCAGATATCGCAATAGGCCTGGCAAAGCTGTTCGGCTTTGAATTTAAAGAGAATTTTGATTTTCCCTACCGTTCAAAATCCATATCTGAATTCTGGCGCCGCTGGCACATATCTCTGGGAAGCTGGTTCCGCCAGTACGTTTATTTCCCTCTGGGCGGCAGCAGGGCCGGACTGAAAAAAACACTGCGCAATTTAGCCGTTGTCTTTGCCTTAACCGGCATCTGGCACGGCGCAGGCTGGAATTATCTGCTCTGGGGATTTATAAACGGCGCTATGGTAATTTTAGAGCGTGTTATTCAAAATAAGCCCTTTTATAAAAAAACGCCTAACTTTATTAAATATGCTTTTACAATGCTGATTGTTATGCTGTTCTGGCAGCTTTTCCGCTTCCAGAGCCTTAAAGATACCGTCCATCTTTTGGGTACAATTATCGGAATTAACCGGCCCGAAAATATATATTATACCTGGCAGTATTATTTTGACGCGCAGATGATAACATTTATAATTATTGGCATTCTGGGCGCAACCGTACTGGGCAGTCCGCGGCTAAAGACGTTTTACGGCAAATTCAGCGCTACTAAAGGCGGCCTGATAGCACAGCAAACGGTTTTACTGCTGCTGTTTGTGCTGGCTGTATTATTTATGATTAATTCAACATACAGCCCCTTTATATATTTCCAATACTAGGAGAAAGCCATGAAGTGTATTAAAATAATCTTTACAGTTCTGTTTGCAATTATTCTGCTTGTACCCATTGCGGCCTTTAATTTTGACGAGGACGCTGTTTCGGCCATTGACAACCGTCAGCTTGCCCAAAACCCTCTTGAGGTGGACGGAGACCTCACCCAGAATATTCAGGATTATGTCAACGACCGCATAGGCCTGCGGGATGAAATGATTCTGGCCTATACCCTGCTTAACGACAGGCTGTTTGATAAAATGGTGCATCCTTCGTATGTATACGGCAAGGAAGGGTATGTATTCGGCGCAGGGCTGGACGTGGAAACCCAGTATACCGAATTTCACGAAGCCTTTGCAGATATGGTCAAAAAGATACAGGATTACTGCGATGAACGGAATGTTCCCTTCCTGTTTGTATTTAATCCCGCCAAGCCCGCCGTTATGACTGAATACGTCCCCACGGGCATAAATTACAACCGGGACTGGGTGGAACAATTCTTTGACGCTCTTGACAAACGGGGCGTGCGCTACCTGGACAACACCGCCGTGCTGCGTGAAAAATTTGAAGAAGGCATAATGGTATTCAACCAAAAGTATGACGCCAACCATTGGAACGACTGGGGCGCATATTACGGCACTCAGGCTATGCTGGAGGAATTGCGCAAGGATCTCCCCTCCATCCATATAACCCAAACAGAGGAATTGGATATTTCCGAAACCCTTGAGACTTCTCTTCCCGTCTCGGAATTTCCCATTAATGAAATGGTGCCCGCTATTACCGTTAAAACTCCTGTGCAGAATATTTCAGGGGTATATTCTAAAGAACTGGAACTTAATCCCTCTTATAAAACCTTCGGCTATTATGTAAACCAGACCCGCTTGGAAGAGGGTGCTCCCAGGGCGCTGGTATTTCAGGGAAGCTATATGAATGTCTATGGCTATAAATATATGGCAAATTCCTTCGGAGAATATATTCACGTTCATGATTATCAGAACGTAATGGATTTTTCCTATTACTATAATATATTCCAGCCCGACTGCGTAATTTTTGAAGTGGCCGAATATACTTTTTTGAACATGTACTTCAACTATGAAAGCATGTGCGCCATGCAGCTCAATCCCACGCTGGAAAGCGCGGTATCCTCCTATGAGACTCAGACGGATAATTTAAACACGGCGGATATAAATGTGCAAACGGGCGAAGCCCTTACGAAAATTCAATGGACTTCAGACAGCGCCTGCCAATACGCCTGGCTGACCTTGGATATTCCCTATGACATGAAAAAAACTGATACCGGATATGAAGTGACCGTTGCTAATACGGTATATGAGCAATATAAGAATGAATTAAGCATATGGACTCTCAACGGCAGCAGCCTGACCCTATATGAATAAATGCGCTTACCCTTGAACAGCAGTGTTGTTCAAGGGTAAGCGTCAAATATTTAAAACAGGCAGATAACGCAATCAGATTACAGCGCGCAGCAGGAGGACACTTTTTTATACTGCTGCGCTGTTCGCCTTAAAATATCCCGGCATTTCCGCTGCCGTCCGGCACATAAGAGACTCCCCCCATTCTCTGCGGCCAGGGATTTTTGCCAGTCATGCCCGCTGGTAGCAGTAATAAGCGGGCGAAGATATGCAGGGTATTTTTTAGGCTGCGGCAGGAGCACGAACGCGCTATGGACATGCCATTCAAGCAAAACGCATTCTGCTTTGCTTAAATTGTCCAGCCGTTTTAACCGTTTAAGCAGAAAAAGCAGCCGCCGTTAAAGCGATTAGAAGTTAAAGGCGAAAAAATTTACATGCATTTTATTATCATAAACGGATTTTTTTGTAAAATAGTATTAATTTTCTATTCTTACAGAATATCTACTTCCCGTGAAAGTGGCCGTGACTGCGGCCTTTTTTCATTTTTATATTAACTTATTGCATTAAACAAAGCTCTGCTTTTAGTGTGCTCTAATAAAAAGGAAAAATCAGGCTAAAATTAAAATATTTTGATATAACATTGAAATTCACCAATTAATATGGTATAATAAAGCAAATTATTAAAGTTTTTGGGCTGGTATTAATTTCATGGGCGCCTTGCCTTTTTCCTCAGCATGAATTTTTGATATCTAATCCTGCTTATGAAATTAAACAAGCCCGCATGCGCGGGCCATTTAATCACTCAATGTGAGGTTGGATAAACCAACGATTTTGGCAAAGCCGTATTTGAACGCGTTGTGCTGTTTTAGATGGTAGCCTAAAACCATAATTATAATAACTCATTAGCATCCATTTGTCAATACCCAACTAAAAAATTTTTTATTGCCCGCAGATGCGAGGAAACATGGCACACATGATTATATGCTAATATATGCAGATGCGGCGGATAGGATGAAAGCTATGCAGGAGGATTATTTTATCGGTCTGGATGTGGGAACTGATTCGGTAGGCTGGGCAGCCTCGGACACTAACTACAACCTATTAAAATGCAACCAAAAAGCGCTTTGGGGCGTGCGCCTTTTTGACGAAGCTCACAGTGCTGCCGAAAGGCGCTCTTTCCGCACGTCCCGCAGGAGACTGGAGCGTTCCCGGCAGCGTCTCGACTGGCTTCAGGAAATTTTTTCAGAGGAAATAGCCAAAAAGGATCCCGCCTTTTTTCAGCGGCTCCAGGCCAGCAAATATGATGCAGAAGATAAGGAAACTTTCAGCGGGCGGCCTCTTGGCAAGCATATTCTATTTGCAGACGCAGAATATACCGACAAAGACTTTTTTTCAGACTACCCTACCATCTATCATCTGCGCCATGCGCTTATGAGCCGGAAGGGTCCGTTTGACGTCCGGCTGGTATATCTGGCTCTGCACCATATTCTCAAGCACTGCGGACATTTTCTCTTTGAAAATCTGGGAGAAGCACAAAGCAATGATGGCCAGGAACATACTCATGACGAAAAACCGGCTTTTATCAGCCCCGAAGCTCTAAAGGAAGGCCTTAAACGTGTCAATGGGTATCTGGAAGCACATGCTTTTTCAATGGATTTGCCTGACGACAAAGAATATAGAGACGATGTACCCGAACAGCTCTTTGAAATCAAGCAGGATACGCTTGAAATATTTGAAGGAGTTTTAACCGACAAAACCCTCAGCGTGTCTCAAAAGCATAAAAAGCTGCTTGAAGGCCTAAATATCTCCAAAACCCAAACCAAATTAAATAATATCCTTAAGCTGATGACAGGAGGCACAGTAAAATTAAAAGATTTGTATGATGAAGAAACAGAAGGCGAGCTCAAAAGCATATGCCTTAAAAAAGACTGGGAGCAGAACCAAGCTAAGCTTGCCGAAGTCCTGGGAGAGCGTTTAGAGCTGATTTTGGGAATAAAGCAAATATACGACTATTCTCTGCTGTCAGAAATTCTGGGAAAGGAAGCCTCCCTTTCGGCCGCAAAAATCAAAATATTTGAAAAGCACCGCGAGGATTTAAAGCGGCTTAAAAAATTAATAAGGGGAGCAAATGAGCCTGCGCTTTATAAGGAGATCTTCCGGACAGCCCGAAAAGATTTGAATAATTACCCGGCCTATTCGGGGCACGGCTCTGCCAATTATCAATGCAGCTATGATGATTTCAGAAGCTATTTAAAAAAATCGCTGTCCGGCCTGCCTGAGTCTGAAGAGCTCAGCATGATTTCAGCTGAATTGGACAGCGGCGAGTTTTTGCCCAAGCAGGTAACTAAAGATAACGGCGTTATTCCCCACCAGGTGCATGAATATGAACTCAGGCGCATTCTTGAAAACGCCTCGTCTTATCTCCCTTTTTTAAACGAAACAGATTCCAGCGGCCTTACGCGCAGGGAACAAATAGAACGTATGTTCCGGTTCCGTATCCCCTATTATGTAGGCCCGCTTAACAACAATTCACCCTTCGGCTGGGCGGTACGCAAAGAAGATAAAATATATCCCTGGAATTTTCAGGAGGTTGTGGATCTGGAAAAATGCGCCGAAAATTTTATTACCCGAATGACTGCAAAATGCAGCTATACAGGCAAAGACGTCCTGCCCAAGGCATCCCTGCTGTACAGCCGCTTTACTGCGCTTAACGAACTGAACAATCTCAGGATAAACGGCGAAAAACCGCCTGTGGAGATTAAGCAAAAAATTTATAATGAATGCCTTCTTCAGGGCAAGGGGCGAAATATAAGCTCTTATCTGCTTTCAGAAGGACTTATTAAAAAAGAAGATAAATTAAGCGGCATTGACGGAAATATAAAAACCACCCTTGCCTCCTGGCGCGCTTTAGGCTGGCTGCTGGAACGTCCGAAGGGAAAAGAGGCCGCCGAAGATATTATCAGGCAGATTACCCTTTTTAATGAGGACAAAAAGCTGCTTGAGAGGTACCTGACAAAAAATTACGCCGACCTGTTAAGCAAAGAAGAACTTAATAAGGTAATGCATATGAAATTTGACGGCTGGGGACGGCTTTCTAAAGAATTTCTCACGCAGATTTATCATGTAGACAAAAATACGGGCGAATACATGAATATTATGGACGCGCTCTGGAACACCAACGACAACCTTATGGAGCTTTTAAGCGGCAGCTATTCCTTTAAGGAAGGACTGGAGGAATTTCGTTTAAATGAATGGGAGGAAATTGGGTACACGCTGAAAGATTATCTGGACCAAAGCTACGCTTCTCCCTCCATCCGGCGCGCTATTAGGCAGAGCATAAATATTATCGGCGAAATAGAACAGATAACAAAACGCCCGCCCAAGCGCATATTTATAGAGACTACCCGTGAGGAAAGGGAGAAAAAGCGCACTGACTCGCGCAGGGACGCCCTGCTTGATCTTTATAAGAACTGCCAAGAGGAGGCCGGCCCGCTGTTCCAAAGCCTGGAGGCGCGCTCGGACGGTGAACTGCGCAGGGACAAGCTGTATCTTTATTATACGCAGCTGGGCAAATGCATGTACAGCGGCGAAAGCATAAATTTAAGCGAACTGGACGCCAATTATGATATAGACCATATTTACCCGCAGAGCATTACTAAAGATGACAGCCTGAATAACAGGGTGCTGGTAAAGCGTGTGCTTAACCAATACAAAGACAACATCTTCCCCCTCTCCTCTGAAATTCGGAATAAAATGCAGTCCTTTTGGGCAATGCTCAACAGCAAAGGACTTATTTCAGAAAAAAAGTATGCGCGTCTTACCCGCCACACCCCTTTGAGTGAAGAAGAGCTTTCGGGCTTTATAAACAGGCAGCTGGTGGAGACCAGCCAGTCTGCAAAGCTTATAGCCGAGCTGCTTAAAAAGCGTTATGAAGCAGCTCAAACCGAGATAGTATACGTTAAAGCAGGAAATGTCTCTTCCTTCAGGCAGGATCAGAGAATTGACTCTTACGGCAATCAGAAACAGGCGTGCCAATGCACCAGAAATGAGGAAACCAAACAGGACCCTGTATTCACCAAATGCCGCGAGGTGAACGATTTCCACCATGCCAAGGACGCTTACCTGAACATAGTTGTAGGCAATGTATACCATATAAAATTTACCTCCAACCCGCTTAACTTCATACGCCAGGCCAAAAAGAATGCTGGCAAAGATCAAGCTGATTCTTCCAATGGCCGCTACGGCTACAGCCTGAACCACATATTTGATTTTGACGTAGAAAGAAACGGAGAAAAAGCATGGATTGCCGGAAACAACGGTTCCATTGCAGCAGTGCGCCGGACTATGGCCAAAAATAACATCCTTTTCACCCGTTTTGCGCACGAAGAGAAAGGGGGTTTCTTTGACCAGACCATAATGCCTAAGAAAAAAGGACAGTTCCCCATAAAAAGCAATATGAGCATAGAAAAATACGGAGGCTATAACAAGCTCAAAGGCGCCTGCTTCTGCCTAGTAGAACATACAAATAAGAAAAAGCGCGTGCGCTCCATAGAAACCATATATATTGTCAACCGCCAACTATACGAAAGCAGCCCCGTTAAATACTGCGAGGAAATTTTAGGGCTGGAGCAGCCGCGCATAATCCTGCCCAAGATACGCATTGACTCTCTTTTCAGCATTGACGGCTCCCGCGTGCATATTTCGGGAAGGTCAGAGGACAAAATCATTTACAAAAACGCCAACCAGTTAATCCTGGCTCCCCATTGGAACGCCTATATAAAGGGAATAGCAAAATATCTGGAGAGATGCAGGGCAGCCAGAAAGACTCTCGCCATAACCCCTTTTGACGGCATAAACAGTCAGGACAATATAGCTCTGTATCAGCAGCTGCTGGAAAAATTGCATGTAAAGCAATATGCAGTCGTATATCGCGCACCTCTTGAAGCGCTGGAAAAAGGCTTTGAAAAATTCACATCTTTGGCGGTTAACGAGCAATGCGAGGTTCTGGTTCAAATTCTTAATCTGTTCACTTGCAAAGCCGTTAAAATGAACTTAAAATTGCTCGGCGGCAAAGAAAATATGGGAATTATTACCCGTGCCAAGAATTTAAATACCGGCTCTAACCTTAAGCTTATCCATCAGTCTGTAACAGGCATATTTGAGCGCGAAGTGGATCTTATGGCGGTGGATGCAGAATGAGCTGGCGGGTAGTAGTGCTCTCGCGGAGCGCTAAAGCGGACTATAAGATGGACTATCTTATAGTCCGCACCCCCGAAGCCGTCAGCCGGGTGCATATCAGCGAAATAAGCGTGCTTATAATTGAAAGCACGGCGGTTTCCATTACCAGCTATCTGCTCTGCGAATTAATCAAGCATAAAGTGAAAATCATTTTCTGTGACCATATGCGCAACCCCTGCGCCGAATTGCAGCCCTGCTACGGCAGCCATGACGCAAGCGACAAACTGCGCCGGCAGATACAGTGGAGCAGTCAGGCCAAACAAAATGTCTGGACCGAAATAATACGCCGCAAGCTGTATGAGCAAAGCGCTCTTTTATCCAGGCTGGGACTGCCGCAGCACGCATTGCTGGATAAATATTCAGATGAATTGCTGCCCGGAGACAGCACCAACCGTGAAGGGCACGCCGCCAAGGTATATTTCAATGCTCTATGGGGCAAAGATTTTTCCCGTTCCCAGGATAATGCCGTAAACGCCGCGCTTAATTACGGCTACAGCCTGCTGCTGTCAGCCTTCAACCGGGAAATTGCCGCCGCCGGATATACAACGCAGCTGGGCATAAGCCATAACAACACCTTTAACCATTTCAACCTGAGCTGTGATTTTATGGAGCCCCTCCGGCCCCTGATAGACGCTAAAGTTGCCAAAATGGCCCCTATTCAATTTGAGCGGGAAGAAAAAATGCAGCTTGTGGAACTGCTCAACAATACGGTAATTATAGACGGACAGAGACAATACCTGCTCCTTGCAATCCGTATATACTGCGCCGGTTTATTAAAAGCCCTGCAAAAAAACAAGCTTTCAGAGATAAAATGGATTAATTATGCCTCTATGCCCAAAGAAAAGCACCCAGCAGATATTGTCTCGGAGTCAGACGAAGCGGAAAAATAGAAGCTATACTTTGCAAGCCGTATAGGCTTACGCTTATTACGAAAAACAGCACTTGGTAAAATACAATAAACGGAGGGAGTATGAGCTATAGATTCATGAGAGTTTTCGTATTTTTTGATTTGCCCGTCGCTACCGCCGCCGACCGGAGAGCCTATGCCCAATTCCGGAAATCTCTTCTTAAAAACGGATTTATAATGCTTCAGGAATCAGTATACTGCAAGCTGGCCCTTAATTCAACGGCGGCCCAAGCCATAATGCAGGGAGTGCGGGATAAAAAGCCGCCTAAAGGGCTGGTGCAGATGCTTACGGTAACTGAAAAGCAGTTTGCCCGGATGGAATTTGTGCTGGGAGAATTTAAATCTGAAATAATTTCCAGCGACCAAAGGCTGGTGATAATATGAAGCTTGCTCATCCCGCCCTTTCCAAGCCTATCTGCTTTAAAGAAAACCAGATCCAGCTGCTGATTATTGAGTCGCCGCGCATGTTCAGGCAGTTTGCCTTTGAACTCATAGCCCAAAGCGAAGGGCAGGAGGGCGAATTTATATTGTCCCTTAACAATGATATATTGGATTGCGCCGAACATCTGCATATCATATACGATTACTATCATCTTGAACCCGAAGGTAAAAAACTGTATAACCGTTTCCAGGCCGAGATTCAATCTATAACAAAAAACGAGCTATTGCATGAAACCCTGGCGCTGGAAGAAAGCATAAATAATTATCTCCGGCATCTCCGCCTGCTCTGCGGTTCTGCTGCGTTTGAAGAAGGACAATACATACCCGCATTGCTTAAAGGCGTTAAATTTGCCCCTGCATTGGAAGACGAGTCTCCCTTGGGCCGTTTAATATCACATATATCAATATACAATTCCCTAATGCCTGATCAATGCTTTATATTAATGGGCGCCAAGGCAATTTTTGAAACGGAAGAACTGACGCAGCTGTATACCTGGGCAGATTATGTCCACTGCCGCATACTGCTGTTGGAGCCAGCCTGCTCCCAGCCGCTGGAAAAGGAAAATCCTTTTATTCTCGACCGGGATATGTGCGAGATTCATATTGACTCAAACAGCGGACATGCTATATAATATATACGGTATCCATCTATAGCAGTACGACGTTATGTTGTGGCGTGCTCTTAAATTTGAGGTTTGAGAGCTGTGTTGTTTTAGATGGTAGTCAAACAGTATATTGCCCGCCCCTGCGGGTCAAGGAGTTTGAGAGCTGTGTTGTTTTAGATGGTAGTCAAACTTAACGTCATACTCGGGCAAGGTCAACACAGTTTGAGAGCTGTGTTGTTTTAGATGGTAGTCAAACCATAGAGGATTATTATATCCCTCTCATCCAGTTTGAGAGCTGTGTTGTTTTAGATGGTAGTCAAACGCCAGTATCCCGATATTGATTTACAGGTTAGTTTGAGAGCTGTGTTGTTTTAGATGGTAGTCAAACTCAGCGCGCTTCATAAACGACAATATTACAGTTTGAGAGCTGTGTTGTTTTAGATGGTAGTCAAACTCGTAACAACTTTAATAGTATTTCGATATTGTTTGAGAGCTGTGTTGTTTTAGATGGTAGTCAAACCCTTCGGATTGACAATGCTCCCGGCGTACTGTTTGAGAGCTGTGTTGTTTTAGATGGTAGTCAAACAACGAATGGTTAACCCCCGGAGAGAATATTGTTTGAGAGCTGTGTTGTTTTAGATGGTAGTCAAACCTCCCTCATAACGACAGAACCAGAATCAGCGTTTGAGAGCTGTGTTGTTTTAGATGGTAGTCAAACAATAGCCCCATATTTATCTGAAACAAGGCCGTTTGAGAGCTGTGTTGTTTTAGATGGTAGTCAAACTACCGTTTTTACAGAATCAAACATAAGCATGTTTGAGAGCTGTGTTGCTTTAGATGGTAGTCAAACAATGGACTTGTTCGTACAAGAAATTTTGCGGTTTGAGAGCTGTGTTGTTTTAGATGGTAGTCAAACTTGCATAGCCACGCAAAGAATTAACTCTTTGTTTGAGAGCTGTGTTGTTTTAGATGGTAGTCAAACCGGTTTAGCGAACATGCGTTCGGCCAATGTGTTTGAGAGCTGTGTTGTTTTAGATGGTAGTCAAACAACTTTTGTTGTTTAGCACCTTTGACAAGGGTTTGAGAGCTGTGTTGTTTTAGATGGTAGTCAAACCGAGCGTTTAATTAAGAAAGTATTAGCGGAGTTTGAGAGCTGTGTTGTTTTAGATGGTAGTCAAACGAATATTATGTGGCTGACTTTGAGACCTCGGTTTGAGAGCTGTGTTGTTTTAGATGGTAGTCAAACAATTAAATTTGTGCGAACAAGAACAAAAATGTTTGAGAGCTGTGTTGTTTTAGATGGTAGTCAAACTCTTTTGATTTCATAAACAGATCGTCCGTCGTTTGAGAGCTGTGTTGTTTTAGATGGTAGTCAAACTGCGCGCGCAGTCGATTGTCAATAACATTTGTTTGAGAGCTGTGTTGTTTTAGATGGTAGTCAAACCTATGACTTCGGTTGATTACTTTGCCTTTTGTTTGAGAGCTGTGTTGTTTTAGATGGTAGTCAAACAGCACCGCCTGCGGCCCATATAGCTATACCGTTTGAGAGCTGTGTTGCTTTAGATGGTAGTCAAACCAGCCGCATTGCTTCAAAGTGCTGTGCGATGTTTGGGAGTTGTTCTGTTTTAGATGGTAATCGAACGCGCCGCAACTACCGCAGGGGCGAGGAAGTTTGAGAGTTGTGCCGTTTTATTTGTTTGCTGTGGCGGCGCGGAATTTTGGCGCCCGCAGGGCGGCAAAATCAAGCGGCTAAAAGGCAGGGAGAAAATTAATTTTCTCCCTGCCTTTTAGCCGCTCAGGGCCGGCCGGAAGGCCGGTCCCCGCGCCGCCGTATTTGAGCGGCTTTATATTTTACGCGCTTATTTTTATTGCCAGGGCCGTCATATCATCCCGCGCGTTGCCCGAATACGCCTCCAACGCCTTAGAAAGCAATCCCTTAGCCAGTTCTTCAGCGCCTAACTGACCGTTGTTCTCCAAATAGGTTTTTATCCCGTCCTCGTTTCCCGCTAGAGCGTCATACACGCCGTCGCTTACCAGAACTATAACATCCCCGCCGCGTACAAGTTTTTTTATTATGCCCGGATGAACGCTGTCCACTATTCCCGCGGGCAGAGAAGCGCATTCATAGCTTACCGCCCTGCCTTCTCTCAATATGTAGCCCGGACACGCCCCTATTTTCCCCCATTCCATGACGCCGTCGTTAAGATCAAGTACACATGCGTCTAAAGTCGAATAGCTTTCTTTCTGGCTGCTGAGATATAACATCTGATTTATGAGCGCATAAGAAGATGCGGAATCCATCCCTCCTTCCAGAAGGGTTTCGGCCAGAGAAACCGCTCTTTCACTCTCGGCCAGCGCTCCCTGGCCGCTTCCCATGCCGTCGCTTATAGCGGCCAGATATTTTCCCCCTTTTATTGGTTTAAGGGCAAATGTATCTCCGCACACTCTTTCTCCGTCCTTCTTTTGACGGGCAGCATAGCCTGAAATGCGCAGCCGCGGCAGCGGGATAAAGCTGCAAACGCATTTTTCCCCCGCCGCATTGCACTTTTTATAATCGCATATAAACTGAACATCAGTAAGCCTTTTAAGCTCGGACAATATTGCCGCGGTACATTCCCTGCCCGACCGGCATGCGGGCCGTACTACTTTTACCTCAGTCAGCACGCCGTTCCTGCGACAGATAACCTCGCGCGCATCTACTCCCCTTTCTTTAAGCGCGCCTGCCAATTCCCCCTCCAGTTTTTCATCATATTCAGATTCTATAAGATTTTCAGCCGTTAAGGCATCCAGCATACGGGAAACGCTTTCGCATTCGAGCGCTATCGTGCTCTCCTTTTTTTCGGGCTCCTGCTCTAAAAGCAGCTGATTATGAGTATTCATGCTTATAAGCACCTGCACCCAATAATGGCACCTGCTCTTTAACGGCGCTGGCACATCGCAGGGGGAAACAGTGCCCACGACATATACCAGTGCCGCAAGCTGCTTAAAATCCCCGTAAGTATCCGCATACCGGCTTCGCCAGCAGTAATCATATTTATCGCATTGGGAGCACACCTCGCTGGCCGCTATGCCGCAGAGCGCAGCTTTGCGCGCTGCCGCATCTGTCTGCGAGCTTTTGAAAATGCGTCCTACATCCGCCAGCACTGAGCTGATTTCACTCAATTTCTGCACGTTTTCCTCTTTGACGCGCACAGCAAGATTAATCCCTGTCCGCGAGGAGGTAAACAGCACGCAAAGCTTAATATACATCCTTTCAGGCATCAGCATTACAGGCAGGCACCCCAGAATCAACCCTTGAAGAGACAGTATAAGGTCAATATTCCTAGAAAGCATAAGCGTAAAAATAATATCCGCCAGCAGCAGACCCAGCGGCGGCCCTATTCTACGCATATCCTTAAGCAGGCCGGCCAGCATGCCCCCTGAAGCAAGTATAAGCGCTAATTCATAAGAACCTGTTTTAAAGGCGGCCAAAAAGGCTAACAGGCTACCCGCGGCCGCGCCGCCCCCGGCGCCAAGCAGAGCGCCCGCAAGGGATATATACGCGCAGCCTAAAACAGAAACGGGAGACAAGCCTATAATTTCAAAATGCGGTAAAGCAATTATTAAAAGGCATACGGCCATATTAATACTTACAAGCTCGCGCGGAGACAGCCGCTCTTTTTTACGCGCCTGAGCCGCAATATCCGCAGCTGTTTCCGCCAGCGGAATCAAGCCGCAGGCGGCGGCTGCGTTCAGGGCCAAAAGTATATAATCATACTGTACCGCGGGCGCTATAACGGCAGTAAGCGCATACGCGGCTAATACAGCGGCGCATTTATATATGTATTTTGTTCTGCCCAGATAACGCACAAGCAAAAGCAGCAGCGCGGTAAAAATGACAGGCAGGCAATTAAGCGCCAGCGCCGCAAGGTTAAAACCGGCCAGCGCCGCCCCAATCAGCGCGCCCGAAAACGCTGTGGCAAAATACCTTTTGTCCATGACTGCCGCGCAAAGCAATACCGGCCCAAGGGGCCTTAGCTGGTCAACCAGCGCGCACCAGCTTAATAATGCGCATATTATCCCCAGAACAGCATATTTGACCCATTGTATCCTGACGCGCACAGGCTTGTCCGTTATAACCATACATTTTATCCTCCTTTGTAAAGGAACTAACTAAATATTAGGAGAATCTATGTGCGATAATTGTTGTTCAATGCCGTTCTTATGTCTGCAATCGTACTCTATATTTTTTTATTTACAGCTATAATTTTTTTATTTTATCCATTTTACCTCAATTAATCCTGGGATATATGGCAGGGTTTTGGCGGATTTTAAAGAAAATTCTTCAAAGATAATTTTATATGATTGGGCATATCCTCCAAATGCCGCCGCAAAAGCTCCAGCTCTAAAGAATAGTTATCCATCCAGCCCAGCTCCAAATTCTTTTTCATGGCCATAACGTGTTCGCTTATTTCATCCGCTTCGCTGTGCTTCATAACCATAAGCCAGCCCGCCTCATGCTTTTCCCAAAGCTTTTCAAATTCACGAACTGATTCAATGTCGTTATTCTGCTGTATTTTTTCCACGGCGTCAGATAATTCCTCCAGAGAATGCTCTATATAGATATCCAATGTCAGGCACGCGCCTATCATCAGTATAAATATTATTACAATAGCGGCTATATTTTTCATTGATTCCACCCTAATCTTTTATTCTTAAAGTACATACGCGCTGTTTGGGAGTCCTGCCCTGCAAAAAAAGCAGCTGCTTTGGAATGTACTGAGCAAGCAGTATTTCCGAAGGAGACTCAAAGCCAGCGCTTTTTATATGCCTTTCCAGCCATTTATCCTCCTTCTGGGCCTTAACCAGATTTTCGGTTATGGTGCGGCCGTCTGAAATCAGGGTAATACCCATTTCTGTCGGCTCTCCTTTTACTTCCATTTCATCACAGGACGGCGGCATATCTTCTTTATTGAGCAGTACGCTAAGTTCTCCGTTAGTTTCCAAAATAGCATAATTAACTGTTGAAATATCAAACACATCTTTAGTGCGCAGCTGCTCAAGCAAATCATTAAGATTATATCTTAAATGGGCAAGCTCGTGCTCCTGAATAACTCCGTGCTCTATGAGCACGCATGCCCGGCCGCAGAAAATTTTCCTCATACGCGCTGATTTAAGGCTTAATACCGAAATCAGCAGCTGGCAGAAGGATAAAACCAGAATGCCTATAATACCCCATGCCAGAGGCAGGGATAAATCACTTAAAGGAATGGTGGCCAGATCCGCAGTCATCATGGTTATAACAAACTCATAAGGCTGAAGTTCTCCTACCTGGCGCTTACCCATAAGCCTGATAAGAAAAAATACCATGATAAACATGAAAAAGGCTCTTAAAAGGACATTGAACATTCTTTATATTCCTTTCATAATATAGATATTTCAGCTGGTTTTATATAAAAGCCCAGACTTAAGTTTCCGCAAAAATATTATGCCATTTTAAGCCTGCAAGTATTCATAACAGAATATTAGCGTTAGTGCACAAAGGATAATGCGGCCAATGACAGCCGAATTTGCGTTCCTGCCGTGTTGCCTTTCCTCCATGTACGCACGGCACATGTCGCAGCTGCGTCTTGCAGGGACGCAAACTCAATCATTTTAGACTCTGCGGCCTCAGTCCAGGAAAATTCAACTGTTTCCAGGACAGACGAGGGAGGCTCAGAGGAACGCACACCGACCAGGGATAACACGGAAAAGTATACGACCGAAAATAACACAGAAAACAGACAATTTTTCCGGCTGCGGTGCATTTATCCCTTGTAAACTAACGCCTGACCTGTTTATATAAAAAAATGATGTTGATATTATTAGCAGTTTGTGTGATAATATAATATATAGGAGATGGTTATGTGGAAAAATATTCCGACGTACTGGAAGCGCTGCGGAAAAATAACATGCAGGCATATTATGCTCCCGACAAAAAGGCCGCTTTGGAAGCCATTAAAAGCCTTATAAAACCCGGAGAAACCATAACATGCGGCGGTTCAATGACCCTCAAGCAGCTGGGAGTGCCCTCCCTGCTGAAAAACGGCGAATATAATTATTTGGACCGGGACGCACCAGATCTGACGCACGAAGACCTCCAGCTTATATTCCGCAGGGCATTCTTTGCAGATACTTACATAATGAGTTCCAACGCCCTTCTGCGCACAGGGGAGCTTTATAACGTGGACGGCAATTCAAACAGAGTAGCCGCTCTCTGCTTCGGGCCTAAATCGGTAATTGTGGCCGTGGGCAGAAATAAGCTGGTGGATAATTTTGAGCAGGCTGTCCGCCGGGTACGCTTAATTGCAGCGCCGTTAAACGCAAAGCGCCTTAATTGCGGCACTTACTGTACATTTACGGATAAATGCATAGCCGAAGAAGGCTCTCTTACAGGCTGCAATTCAGATGTAAGAATTTGCTGCTCCTATGTGCTCACCTCCCGTCAGAGAATCAAGAACCGCATAAAGGTCATTATAATAGATGAAGATTTAGGTTATTGATTTAAACTGCAAAATAAAATAAATTGGAGAAAAATATGATAAAGGCTGTAATATTTGATTTAGACGGCACCTTAATATACACCCTCAAGGGATTATCCTATTCCTGCAATATTGCGCTGGAAAAAATGGGTCTGCCCCCTATAAAAACTAATACATATAAAAATCTTATAGGCTGCGGAGCAGATAAGCTTATGGAGGACATGCTGCGCACTGTAAAACATAAGGCGGAAAAAGAAGATATCACGCAATTAAAGGAATATTTCAATCAGAGCTACCGGGAAAACCTTTTTTATAAAACCAAGCCTTATTACGGCATAGATAAAATGCTGGACAACCTTAAGGCGCAGGGGTTAAAATTAGCAGTATTCTCTAATAAGCCTGACGAGCATACTCAGCGGCTTATTTTAAAGCTGCTGCCTGATAGATTTGACGCAGTGCGCGGCAAAAGAGAGGATACTCCCCGAAAGCCTGACCCAGCCGGGGCTCTATATATTGCCCAAGAGCTGCATGTGAAACCGGAGGACTGCCTTTATATCGGGGACAGCGGCGTAGATATGCAAACCGCCCAGAACGCCGGCATGCTGCCCATGGGAGTGCTCTGGGGCTTCAGGGAGCGCAAAGAGCTTCTCAGTAACGGGGCACGCTTTTTAGCTGACAAACCTGAGGATATCATCACCCTTATAAAAGTTATCAATTAAGCTCTTTTGCATATTTTTAAGCGGAATATCCGGCGATATCCCTTAAAACGGCAATTAGCTGAACTGTAACAAATATATCAGTCTGAATATTACATATAATATCAATTATTATACTATTTAGGCTATAAGTTATTTTATATTATTCTGCCGCGCCGTTCTCTGTCAGCTTAATGAATCGCGCGGGTAAATATAAAGGAGTTTTATATGAAATACGGTTTTATTAAAACCGCCGCAGTCTCGCCTGAAATTAAGGTCGCAGACTGCAGTTATAACGCCGAGGCTATAATAGCAAATATGAAGCGCGCCCAGGCACAGGATGTAAAAATGCTTGTTTTTCCCGAATTATGCATTACAGGCTATACCTGCGGCGACCTTTTTTTGCAGAACACCCTTTTGGAAGGTGCGCTGGACGCTTTGGAAAAAATCTCTGCCGCCAGCGGGGACATGCTTGTATTTGCCGGACTTCCCGTCATGGTTATGGGGAAAATTTACAACTGCGCCGCAGCTATGTCCAACGGGCGGCTGCTCGGCCTTATTCCCAAGAGCTTTATTCCTAATTACGCTGAGTTTTACGAGCAGCGGCACTTTAATTCTGCGCCTAAAGAAAATATGACCGTAAACATACGCGGAGAGCAGATCCCCTTTGGGACAAAGCTGTTGTTCTGCTGTGAAAGCATGCCCGAATTTATTGCGGCTGCTGAAATATGTGAAGATTTATGGGCCTGCGAGCCGCCGTCCATCTCTCATTGCCGTGCCGGTGCAACAATAATAGCAAACCTTTCAGCCAGCGATGAAACCGTAGGCAAAGCCATATACAGGCGCGGGCTGGTTGCTAACCATTCCGCCAAAATGCTATGCGCTTATGTTTACGCAGATGCAGGAGAAGGGGAATCCACTACCGACATGGTGTTTGCTTCGCATAACTTTATCGCTGAAAACGGCGTTATCCTGGCCGAAAACAGATTTAATTTGGGACTGACTATCTCAGAGCCTGATTTAAGCCGGTTGATTGGAGAGCGCAGAAGAATGACCACTTTTATGCCTTCTTCAGCAGACGGCTACAGGCTTATTCCTTTCCGGCTGGAAAGCAAGCGCACCCGGCTCACACGGGAAATATCCCCTCTTCCCTTTGTTCCGGAGGATAAAAGTGAACGGGAAAACAGATGCGAGGAAATTCTTACTATTCAGGCCCTGGGCCTAAAAAAGCGCTTGGAACACACGCAGGCTAAAAGCATTGTGCTGGGGCTTTCGGGGGGATTAGATTCAACCCTGGCCGCGCTGGTATGCGTCAAAGCCCTGAAAATGCTCCAGCGCCCGGCAATGAACCTGACAGCCGTTACCATGCCCTGCTTCGGCACCACCTCTCGCACCAGGAACAATGCTCATCTGCTGGCGCAGGAATTAGGCGCTAATTTACGGGAGATAAATATCAGTCAAACAGTCCTCTCGCATTTTTCAGATATAGGACAAAGCCCGGAGACTCATGACGCTGCATATGAAAACGGACAGGCCAGGGAACGCACACAGGTACTTATGGATATTGCAAATATGCAGGGCGGGCTGGTTGTAGGCACTGGCGATTTATCCGAACTGGCTCTGGGCTGGGCCACCTATAACGGAGACCATATGTCCATGTACGGAGTAAACGCTTCCATTCCTAAAACCCTTGTCCGGCATTTAGTGACATATTGTGCAGATACTGCGGAAACGGCAACGCTCAAAAGCATTTTATACGATATCCTGGACACGCCTGTAAGCCCTGAATTGCTGCCTGCCCAAAACGGGGATATTGCTCAGAAAACCGAAGAACTGGTAGGGCCCTATGAACTACACGATTTTTACCTTTATTATGCTGTAAGATGGGGATTTTCCCCCCGCAAGGTTCTGGCGCTGGCCCAGTATGCTTTTTACGGCAGAGAAGAGTATTCAAATGAAATTCTCTTAAAATGGCTGAAAATCTTCTACCGCCGCTTCTTTTCACAGCAGTTCAAGCGTTCCTGTCTGCCCGACGGGCCTAAAGTAGGTAGCGTTACACTCTCTCCCCGTGGAGATTGGCGTATGCCAAGCGACGCCAGCAGTGCGCTTTGGCTTAAAGAACTGGAAGAATTATAACGGTCGGAAAAGTAATAGTGGGCGCGCCGCGGGATTTTGCCGTTTCACGGCAAAATCAACGCCCCCCAAGCCTAAAGGCGAAAGCAAGCTTTCGCCTTTAGGCTT
>URYI01000021.1 GCA_900552055.1 uncultured Eubacteriales bacterium
CGGCACGGGCAGGCTTCGCCTGCCAAACGCCGCCCCCTATGCTCCTTTATTCCCCGGCTGGCCTTTAAGCTTCCTTTTCCTCTGACGCCCTCCCGTTCCATCCTGCTCCCCTTACCCAAAAATAAACAGAGGTAAAAAGCGCAAAAGAAAGCCTAGCAGGAAACCGCCGGCCAGGTTGATTATGACAGGAGATCCCCCTGCCAATGAATAATCAAACCCCGCTAAAGCTTCTCCCGGAATTACCGCAAAACAGCCTGTTTGCTCCTCAAAATTCGACTTCCGGGCATAAAAAAACTATAATCGCTATAACTAACAATAAAAGAAAAAGGCTGTTACTCTTAAACTTTACAGCTTTGCCTGCCTTACTAAAACAGTCCGGGATAACGGCCATTAAGCAGGGACAAACGCTGCCGCCCGGCAATAAAACGCATGGCAAACATAATGCTCATATGCAAGAGAAAATGCCGCCATGATATATTCCGGCATTGTGCAGCAGAGGCACAGCGCTTAAACTCAGGGGCTGACATTGGCCGTACTGTATTAAAAGCTGCGGATAAGCCGCAAACCGTAGGTAAACCTGCCAAAAGCGCCCAGCCTGCATTAAAAAATACAAAGAAGCCGCGGAACTTCTCCCGCGGCTTCCTGCTAGCCGGTATAATGTCTTTGGCCTAATAGCCAAAAAGCATTCATATGATATGCACTAATTAAGCCCTATTCTTTTTGCGGAAAGCAAAAGCAGCTACGCCGCCAGCTGCCAAAGCAGCGGCAAGATAAATCAGAACAGAGAAGTCGCCGCCGTCGTCCGTATCATCGGTGGACTGAGTGCCGGTAGCAGCAGCCGTGGTCTCGGCAGCAGCCGTCGTTGCGGCAGCTTCGGTCGTAGCGGCTTCAGTGGTGGCAGCAGTCTCAGTCGCACCCTCGGTTGCAGTAGCCGTAGGAGTGGCCGTAGGCGTAGCGGTCGGAGTAGTGGGCTCCTCGCCGGGAAGCTCATAGGTGAGCACAAAAGGCTCATAGTTCCAATACCAATCCGAACCATCACTTGTGCAAACATATATATAATATTGCTCTCCATCCACAAAAGGATAAGTAGCGGTTGTCTTATCTAAATCGCCGACTTTAATATTATATACATTAGTACCCTTTATTCTTCCTGCATCACCACTACCAGCTACAGCATCGGAATACGGATAATACTGCTGTTCCTTGCTAGGCTCCTCAAAATCCGCCATATAGCTATCAGCCGTGAAATTATGATCCTCGTCATATACAGCTATATGCGCATTGACAGCATTCCAACCGTCTCTAGTAGCATTAACCTTTTCAGCATCATAGGTAACATTGACGCTGCCATCCGCTTGAATTTCAGCAGTTATGCCCCAATCGGCATTGGAATTTTGATATGCAACTGAAGCCACAGCACCTATTACCAGGAAAAGGCTCAGCGTCAAAACTATAGCAACAAATTTTTTCATTCCAAAATCCTCCTAATCTGAATTACAGATTATTTCTTCTTGCGGATTACCAGAGCGCCGCAGCCAGCCAGAGCGGCAGCAGCATAAGCTATAGCGGAGAAGTCGCCTCCGTTATCAGGATCGTCTGTGCCAGGCTCTTCGGGAGTGGTGTCGCCAGTGGTGGAATAAGTGAACTCAGTAGGAACGGTATTCCATATCCAGTTAGCTCCATCGCAAGCCATCAGCCAGATGTAATAGGTTTTGCCTTCTTCAAAAGGATAGGAATCAGCACCTACAGCACCTTTATTAATAGTACGCGCCGAAACATAAGCATTGTTATTCCCGCGTTCTAATTTAACATCATATGGCATATCTTTATTAACCTTATCCGTCATATCCTTGCCGGTAATATCAATCTCATGGTCATAAATGGCCATTTCAGTCCAGGCTACTGATGCCATATCCGAAGGATCAACAGTATAGGTAACGTCAATGCCGCCTTCAGCATTAATAGTTACATTAACCTTCCAGTCCTTTGTAGTCTGCGGATACGGAGCCGCTAACGAAACCGCGCCCATAGCCAATACGAGCGCCAAAGCTAAGAAAAGAGTTACAAACTTTTTCATCGTGAAAACCTCCTAAATTATTTTTCCGGCTATTCTATTATAATTATAAGTCCGTATATCCAAAATAGCAACAAACGATACTAATAATTTATAGTACTATTCTCACATTGGACATGTTTTTTTGCACATTTTTTAAAATAAACGACATGAATAATTCAACGCTTTAACAAAACAGAAACATCCGTCCGCCCAAGATTCTTGCGCGTATGCACGACCCAGCAGGCAGCAATCTCTTCTCAGGCCGCAGCTCTGTAGTAAAAAATCCGGCATTCCCGGTAAATCCTAAACCCGTTTCTTCCGAAAGGCCATTCCTTTAACAACGCATAACGCAATCGGCCGTCTTAATTATATACGGCTCCCGGCCGCTCACGCAGCCGGTATTACGATATTTCCTTTAGCTTATACAGTTCGTCCCGGTCGGGAGGCGCCAGCTCGGCAATGCGTCCGTCGACCTCGGCCTGCATTTTCCCGCCGGCATTAAATTCCCCTATAACGGCTGAGGGTATTCCCTCCTTAGCCAGCGCCTTAATAATTCTTTTCTCGTCCCTGGCGGCTATAAGCATTGAACCGGAGGATATCAGCCGGTACGGATTAATATCAAAAAAGGAGCATATGCGCTCTGTAAGCTGGTCCATGGGGATATCCTTCAGCCTTACGCACACTCCCAGACCGGCCGCCTGGGCCATTTCGTAGGCCGCGCCCAATACTCCGCCTTCGGTTGCGTCATGCATGGCGCTTGCCCCGGCCGAGGCAGCCAGGCAGCCCTCGGGAATAACGCTCAGCGCCCGTTCCATATCCTTCAGGGTGTGCTCGTCCTTCTCGGTTAATATGCCGGAGAGCCTGTCCGCATAGTCGCGCGCTATTATTAACGTGCCCTCAATTCCGGCAGTTTTGGTAATTATAAGCTTGTCACCGGCAGAGGCGCCGCCTGTCGGAATCATCCTGCCTATAGGGCTCCCTACTACCGTGGTGGAAATAACAATCCAGTTTACCGCATCGGTAACTTCAGTATGCCCCCCTATTATATCCACGCCCAGTTCTCCGGCAGCTTCGCAGATATCGTCCGCAACCTCCAGAATTTCTCTTTTTTCAATGGTGGGCGGCAGCAGCAAAGTCACCATAAGGCCAATGGGCCGCGCTCCGGCCGAAGCGATATCGTTGCACGCCACATGCACCGCTATCCTCCCTGCGCCCTTGTCCGCCGCAGTAATGGGGTCGGAAGAAAGCACGCATAATTTCCCGCCCAGGTCCAGGGCGGCGCAATCCTCCCCTATGTGCGGCCGTACCACCACCTCCGGCCTAGTATGCCTTATGCGGCTCAATATAAGCCCGTCCAGTTCGTCATTTGTCAATTTGCCCAGCTTATGCATTTTCTTCTCCTTCAAGCAGCTTTAAAAACTCCTCTTCATCTATTACTCTGATATTAAGCGCACGCGCCTTTTCCAATTTGCTTCCGGCGTTCTCTCCCGCTATAACCGCAAAGGTGTTTTTGCTTACCGAGCCCGACGCCTTTCCGCCCAAAGCTTCTATGCGCTCCGCGGCCCGCCTGCGCTCCATGCTCTCAAGAGTGCCGGTAAGCACAAAGGTCCTGCCCGAAAAAAAGCCTTCGCTCTTTTTCCCGGCGCTGTCCCATACGGGAGAAACTCCCGCCTCAAACAGCCTGTTCACCATCTGGGAATTAACTTCGTCCCCGAAAAACTCAATAACGCTGTTTGCCACTATCTCCCCTATTTCATCTATTCTGGTAAGTTCCTCCAGGCCCGCTCCGGCCAGCTTGGGGACGCTTTGAAAATGCTCCGCCAAATCCCGCGCCGTCCGTTTGCCGATATTGGATATGCCCAGAGCATATATAAAAGAATCTAAACGGCACGCTTTGCTCTTTTCTACCTCGCTTAAAAAACGCTCCGCCTTTTTTTCCTTCCAATTATCCAGTGAAAGCAGCTGGTCATTGGTTATATAATAGAGATCGGCCGCTTCGCGCACTCCCAATACATCATAAAACTGCCCCGCGGATTTTTCGCTGAAAGCCTCTATATCCATAGCGTCGCGGGAAGCAAAATGAGTCAGCCTGCCCACAGCCTGGGGCCTGCATTCCCTTTTATTAGGGCAAAAAAGCAGCATGCCCTTTTCAATTAACTGAGTTCCGCACGCCGGACATACCTCAGGCGTTTTAATCTCTTCGCCGCCGTCCTCGTCCTGCACTCCCATAATTTCAGGAATAACATCGTTAGAGCGGCGCACCCAGACCTTACTGCCCAGTTTAACCTTTTTGCGCTGTATATCCCACTTGTTGTTCAGCGTCGCCCGTTTAACGGTAGCGCCCCCAATTTCAACCGGCTCAAGATGCGCCAGAGGGGTAATTTTCCCCGTCCGGCCCACCTCCCAGCTTACGCTCCTGAGAGTAGTAAGCACCTCCTGGGCGAAAAATTTGTAGGCGATAGCCCAGCGCGGGAATTTATCAGTATATCCCAAAAGTTCCCTGGTCCTGAAATCAGCCAGCTTTATTACCACACCGTCAATCTGAAAATCCAGGCTTTCCCGGATGCTTTCTATTTCCTTAAGCTCTTTGACAACCTCATCTATATTGTCAAAGACTTTAAAATACGGATTGACCGGCAGCCTCTGCTCCTTTAGGAACTCCATCATCTCCAGACTGCTGGCAAAGCTTCTGCCCTCAATATAACCGATATTATAGGTAAAGCAGTCCAGGTGCCTGGAGGCCGTAACCTTCGGGTCCAAATTGCGCAAAGCGCCCGCAGCGCCGTTGCGGGGGTTTTTTAAAGGCTCCGCCGCCGCTGCGTTGTATTTTTCAAATTCGCTTATGCGCATTATGCCTTCCCCCTGCACCTCCATCTTTCCCTTAAAGGGAATATAGACGGGTATGCTGCGTATGGTCTTAACCTGGGGAAGTATTATTTCTCCAATCTCGCCGTTGCCCCTCGTGGCGGCCAGCACTAATTCGCCGCTGTCGTAAGTGAGATTTATGGTCAGTCCGTCATATTTATATTCAACCGTATATTGCGGCGCGCTTACAGGCTGCGCGGCGGTTTGATTATATTCCTCTATGGCTTTTAGCGCCCTGGCCTGCCAGGCATATAATTCCTCTATGCTCTGAGCCTTGTTCATGCTGTAAAGGCGCGCCAGATGCCTGGTCTGCTCAAAAGCGCCGACAGGCTCCCCGCCCACCAGGCGGGTAGGCGAATCCTCAAGCACCCGGCCCTGGCTCTGCTCCAGCAGTACCAGCTCGCGGTAAAGCGCGTCCCATTCGTCGTCACTGGCTATGGGGTCGTCCAGCACATAATAATGATAGTTGAGCCGGTTGATTCTATCCACCAGCTCCCGCATCCTGTCGGGCATAAATACACCTCGCCGATAATTATAGTATGGTCAGGGGAGCATGCTTCGCTGAAAGCTCCTTAATCCCCTTGCCCGGAAAGACTATTTTCAAAATTACATTCCTGCCGTCATCCCTGACGTCTATTATTATACCCTGACCAAAGCTTTTATGCGCCACCTTCATGCCCGTTTTATAGAGCTGCTCCCTATTCCCTTCAGGCTGCTGCGCGCCGCCGCCCACGCCCAGCGCGCCCATATTATAGCTGGGACGCACGCTCTCCTGCCTGCGGCGGTTAAAAGCCCCCGCGCCCAGGGAAGGCCTGCCCTGCCTTAAAATAAGCTCGTCAGGTATCTCTCTTATAAACCGCGAAGGTATAGCCTCCGCCTTTTCACGGTAATTAAAGCGGTTTTCCGCACCCGTGATATAAAGCTTGCGCATAGCCCTTGTAATGCCCACATAACAAAGCCTGCGCTCCTCCTCCATTTCAGAAGGCTCATAAATCGCACGGCTCAAAGGAAAAATTCCGTCCTCCATGGCCGCAAGAAAAACCGTATCAAATTCCAGGCCCTTTGCGCTGTGCAGGGTCATTAAATTAACCGCGCCCCTGCCGGTGGAAGAATCCTGTTCCTCCAATTCGGTAACTAAAGAAACATGCTCCATATAATCTTCAAGGGTGCTTCCCGGATTCTGAGCGGAAAACTGCCGCGCCGCGCTTATCATTTCATGCAGGTTATCAATTCTCGCCTGCGCTTCTTCGCTCTTGTCCTTTTCATACTGGGCAACCAGCCCGGTAAGGGTAAACATATATTCTATGTAATCCCCTAAGGGAAGCAGGGCACTCTGTACGATTAATTCCTGCATTAAATCCACAAACTGTGTAAATTTACGGCGCAGCTTAGGCTCCAGGCCGTATTGCTCGGCCTCCAGCATCACTCCGAAAATGCTGTCCTCATTTTCCCTGGCTATGCTCTCTATTTCCTCCATGGTAACTGTGCCTATGCCCCGCCGCGGTACATTTACAATGCGCTTAAGCGCGACCTCGTCATTAGGATTAAGCACCAATTTCATATACGCTAAAGCGTCTTTAATTTCCTTGCGGTCGTAAAAGCGCTGGCCGCCGTAAATCCTGTAAGGAATTCCCCTTCCCGCAAGCGCTTCTTCAAAGTTTCGGCTCACAGAATTTATACGGTACAGAATAGCGTAATCCGAATATTTCGCGCCTTTTTTGACCTGCTCGGATATAATGCCCGAAACATAGCCCGCCTCGGCTTTCTCATCGTTCAGCCGGGCAAGAGTTATCTTTTCGCCGTCCTCCTTATCAGACCAGAGAGTTTTTTCCTTGCGGTCGGCGTTATTTCTTATAACCGCATTGGCTGCTTTAAGAATATTGTTAGTGGAACGGTAATTCTGCTCCAGCTTTATAACCTTAGCGTCCTTATAATCCTTTTCAAAATTGCGTATATTGCTTATATCAGCGCCCCGCCATCCGTAAATGCTCTGGTCGTCGTCTCCCACAACGCATACGTTATGATAATACCCTCCCAGCATTTTAACAAGGATATACTGCGCGTAGTTGGTGTCCTGGTATTCGTCCACCATTATATATTTAAAGCGGCGCTGATATTTTTCCAGCACGCCCGGACATTTTTCAAAAAGCTCTATGGTGCGCAGAAGCAAATCGTCAAAATCCAAAGCGTTATTCTTCTTAAGCCTGCGTTCATATTCCAGGTATATATCGGGCAGCAAATCTGCAAATTCGCCGTAGCCCTTATTTTTGCGCTCCATTATATATTCGTAGGGGGTCATTTTGTTTTTAGCCGAACTGATAGCTCCCTTAAACGCCTTGGGCTTAAAATCCTCTATATTTTTCTCCTTAAGGATTTCGGTTATCACCCTTAGGGAGTCGTCCTCATCATATATGCTGAAATTTTTGTCATAGCCTATGTTGTGTATATCAGTTTTCAATATCCGCACGCACATGGAATGAAAGGTAGAGACCCACACGCCTTCCCCCTCGTACCCGCACATGTCGTTTATGCGCTCCTTCATTTCACCCGCGGCCTTATTGGTAAAAGTGATGGCCAGTATGTTCCAGGGCGGAACAGCTAAATCCTTTATAAGATGCACTACCCTGTGCGTCAAAACCCTGGTTTTGCCTGAGCCTGCCCCGGCCAGCACCAACACGCCCCCCTCGGTGGCGGCTACCGCCTCTCTTTGGGCAGGATTAAGCTTTGCATTATCTATAAACGAATACTCTTTTGTTTTCTCCATTGATTAATTATCCTCTTCAGACAGTTTCTTGAGTATAGCCGCATATCCGTCCGTCCCGTAATTCAGGCAGCGGTTCACCCGGCTGATTGTAGCCGTACTGGCGCCCGTAAGCCGCACTATGTCGGTATAAGTTTCGCCCTTATCCAATAAAAGCGCCACCTGAAGCCTTTGAGCCATGGATTTCAGCTCGTTAACCGTGCATAAATCCTCAAAAAACGCATAGCATTCTTCCAGGTTCTCCAAGCTGAGCACGGCTTTAAACAGCGCGTCCATCTCCGCGCCCCTTAATTTATCAGGCATTTAAAAACACACCCTTTCTGCTGTTATTTTATCACATCTCGCCTTAAAAGGGAAACGCTTTAATGATTTGTCGCAAAAATGGCCCCCGGCACGCCCCATGCTAAAAACGCGGCTGTGTACGGATTATATTAACATATGAGCATATATAAATATAGTGCGGCTCCTTTAACCGCAGCCGGCCGTCCACCCAATTTAAGCGCAAAGCTACGGATAAATAAGCATTGGATCAAATTTAATATAGTCGCCTGCCGTAAGTATATATTTTACCCCGTTTAATTCAAAAGGCTCCCAGCCTCCCCGCATGGAATGGATATGCCCGAATATGACCCGGCTCACATTGTATTTTTCAAACAGCGCGCTCATGGCCGTGGGCTTTTTATCAGGATATACCGGCGGATAATGAGTCATAGCAATCAGGCAGCTGTTTTCACCCATCAGCTTTTTTCCCGCAGCCAGGCTCATTTCCATGCGGATAAGCTCGCGGTCGTATATCTTGCGGTCCTCGGCCGTAAAACCGTCCGCATTGGGATTCAGCCACCCCCTGCTCCCGCATATTACGGCCTCCCCCAGCTTCAGCGCATCGTTCTGCAAAAAAAACATCCCTGCCGGCGCCGCTTCGCGCACACGGCTTATAGAGCCCCACCAGTAATCGTGATTGCCCCGTATAAGTATCTTTTTCCCCGGCAGTTCGCCTATGGCGCTTAAATCAGCCAAAGCGTCCTGAAGGGTCATGGCCCAGGATATGTCCCCGGCTATCAGCACTGCATCCTCGCTGCTAACCTTTGCCCGCCAGAAAGCGGACAGTTTTTCCCAATGCCCTTCCCAATCAGGCCCAAACATATCCATGGGCTTAGGAGAAGCAAAGGAAAGATGAGTATCGGCCAGGGCGTAAATTTTCATTATTCAGTACTCCTTTAAAAGCGTTCATATTCGGGCCGGTTTATTACTATAATTAAATAAAAGGCCTGCCCCTAAACCAAAACAGCCGGATGCTGTTTACCGCGGCGCGCCGGCCGCGCTCCCTTTAAACAGCCGGGAAAGGAAGGAAAATTATGTACGAACACATACTGCGGGAGGGAAAATATCTTTACAGATTATATCTGGACAGCAGCGACAATCTATTAAAGCTTTCCCAGGCGGAACAGGGAAAAATAACTTCCGCCTGCAATCTCAGCGAGCAGCCCGTGAGCTGTTTCAGCGCAGATATAGATTCAAACGGGCTGCATGTACTTGCCTATACCTCCCGCAAATTGCTGGTATATATAAATTATCTGCCTGACGGCCGTCTAAGCAGCGCCAACCTCGCAAGAATTAATTCAGCCGGGCAGGATATTCTATATCCCCTTATTTGCGCTGATAAAAACGGGCTGAAAATATATTACGTCGTCAGCGAGCCGGGCGCATATTCCCTCGTGGAATATGCAAAGGACGCTTCCAGCTGGAAAGGGCGAAGATTATTTAATTCCTCCAGCCCCCTGGTTGTCCTGACCCAGGAAAAGCGCACGGGCAAAGTATATTTTGCAGAAGAAGGCGAGCCCGCCGTGTTGTATGAATACGTCCCGTCAGTTAAAAGGCTGTTAAGCGCCCCCTGCTTTAATTCGCTCCAGCTTATTAACGGAACTCCCCTTTATGAATCGGACGGCAAAATATATTTAAACGGGGAATACCTTTTTGACGGAGAATGCCCCTGCCTTTATTATAACGGCGGTGAAAGCTATACCCTTTACTGCCTGATAGACGGGCAGCCCTGCCGCTCTGATTATAACGGAAGCTTTTCAACCCCCGCGCCCAAAAGCTCCATAAGCCAATGGCGGATATATAAATACACCGACACGGCTCAAAGCGGCTTTCTGCTCTCCACTCCTTTTCCCAGGATAAGTCTGCCCCTGGCCGAATCCCCCCAGCAGAACCAGGGACAAAGCACCGAGCTTTTGGGCCGGCTCCGGCAGCTGGAAGAGGAAGTATATCTGCTCAAGCGAACAATGTTTAATCTGGAGGCCGAAATTCGGGCGTTAAAAAATACCCAGAAACGCTGAACGGGTAAGCCAATCGGGATACGCTCACCGCAGGCTGATTCACGCCGCCAGCACCATTGTCCATAAATAGGCCATTCCGCATTCTCTTACTGAACGGACATAAAATTCAGCTTTGCCTGCGGTCACAGATTTTACATGAGAGCAGCTCGCCAACGGATAAAAGGCGCACAATTAAAGACATAACTGCGCACACCGAGATCCCGCGGCAGTATAAGCACAGCGCAAACGCAGCCGCGTTTCCCGCAAAACTCATGCAGCCTGATTGAGTCGCACTAAGTAAATATATATTTAATCAGGCGCAAAAGAGTTATCTTAAATCAAAAAACTACGCCCAAAACAAAAGAGCTGTGCACAAAGCAAAAGCAAACTGCCTGAAGCCGCTAATCTTAGAAGCATATAATCTGCTCAGAATGACAAAAAGCTTCAGGCCGGCCGCCGCTAATAATCAGCCCTGAACCTGCGCTGTCAATAATTGGAGTCAACAGCGGCGCCCTCGGCTATTTTTACAGCTGTGCCCGTACCAATCCGCTCGGCGCCCGCCTCTATAAATTTTTCACATTCTGCCAGCGAGCGTATGCCCCCGGCCGCCTTAACCTTAAGGGAATCTCCCACGGTTTCCTTCATAAGGCGGACGTCCTCAAGCGTAGCTCCGCCGCCCGCAAGGCCGGTGCTGGTCTTTACAAAGGACGCCCCCGCGCGCTTGGCAGCCAGGCAGACCTGTTTTTTCTGCTCGTCGGTCAGATAGCAGGTTTCAAGTATAACCTTGACCACCCGCCCCTGAGCCGCCTCTACCACTCCGCGGATATCCTCTTCCACCAATTTATAGTCGCCGTCAATAGCTGCACCTATATTTATTACCATATCCAATTCATCCGCGCCTCTTCTTACGGCATCGGCCGCTTCGTAAGCCTTGGTTTCGGGAGTATTCGCTCCCATGGGGAACCCGACAACCGTCGCCACGGGCAGTTTCCCCTTAAGGGTTCTTTTGCACAATTCAACATGACACGGATGAACGCAGACCGCCGCAAAACGGTATTTTTCAGCATCCTCGCACAGCTTTAATATATCTTCTTTGCTGGCGTTAGCCTTAAGCAGGGTGCTGTCCAGCATGGAAAGTATCTTTTGTTTATCCATTATAAAAAGCCTCTTTTCTCATTCGATTATTTCATATACAAGGGGAGGCGCAGGACGCTTTTCCCCAATAATAAGCGCAGAGTCAAGATAATTCATGCACCGGCCCAGATCTTTTTTCTGAGTGTACAGAAGCGCAATAGGCTCTCCCTCTTCCACTTTTTCGCCCAAAGTCTTTTTCAATAAAATGCCCGCACCGTAATCAATGCTCCCACCTTTTTTCTCTCTGCCCGCGCCCAGGCTCAGAGCCGCCATGCCCAGCGCCTGCGCGTCCACTTGATTTATATATCCGCTCCTAGACGACTTATATTCATATTGTTCAGAAAGGGGAAGTAGTGCAAAATCATTCAGCACGCGGACATCGCCCCCCTGAGCGGAAACCATCCGCTCAAAACGCTTAAATGCTTCCCCTGAACTAATACTCTCAGCAAGCCTGCCACCCGCTTCTTCTTCATTTTCCGCAAGCCCCGCCATTATCAGCAGGCGCGAGCCCAGCAGCATGGCCACCTCCAGCAGCGGGCCTTCTTCCTCTCCTTTTAATATGCGCACAGCCTCCATAATCTCCAGGCTGTTGCCCACGGCGCGTCCCAGGGGCCTGTTCATATCAGTTATGGCCGCCTGTACATTTTTCCCGGCGCGCCGGCCAATCTGCACCATAAGCCGCGCAAGCTCCTTAGCCTTAGGGACATCCTTCATAAACGCGCCGCTGCCGCATTTTACGTCCAGCATTATGCAGTCCGCCCCCGCGGCCAGCTTTTTGCTCATTATGCTGGAGGCGATAAGGGGTATGCTTTCAACCGTGGCCGTAACGTCCCGCAGTGCATATAAAATTTTATCTGCCGGAGCCATATTTTCAGACTGCCCGGTTACGCACAGCCCGTTCTCGCGCAGAAGCTCCTTAAAATGTTCCTCCTCTATATCCAGGTGCATATTTGGGATGCTCTCCAGTTTATCCACCGTTCCGCCGGTATGGCCCAGCCCGCGGCCCGACATTTTGGCAACGACAGCGCCGCAGGCAGCCAGCATAGGCGCTAGGATCAAAGTAACGCCGTCCGACACCCCGCCCGAAGAATGCTTGTCCACCTTTACGCCCTTAACGTCCGAAAGGTCGCACACCTTCCCCGAATATGCCATAGCACGGGTCAAATAAAAGGTTTCGGATTGTTCCATACCCCTGATAAATATTGCCATAAGCATGGCGGAAATCTGGTAATCCGCCCATTCGCCCGAAACACAGCCCGAAATAAATTCATCTATTTCGCCGTCCGTCAAAGCAAGCCCGTCCCGCTTTTTGCGTATCAGTTCTCTAATCAAGCTTCTGCCTCCTCAAACCGGAAAACTACCTTGTCATCATATATCTTCATCTCTGTTTCATTCAGCACGCTGTTTAAATATATATCCGCATGGGATGCGGCTATGCCCAAATCTATGAGCTGCATTTTTCTGGCAAAAAGCCCCTTGGAATCCAGGCGAATCTCTAAAAAGTCCCGGCCCGCCTCAAATTTCCAGGGCTGCCTGTTTAATGAAGAAGGCGCCAGGCGCGCGCATTCCATAGCCTGAACTGCAAAATCAGGCAATTCACTTAAGGGCGCACTGCACAGCTGCTCTAATTTGAGCCGCCTGCGTTCAGGGGCTGGTCTGTCCGAATAGCCTATTGCGCATACGGCCAGCAGCTCCTCAGAATGCGTCAGGGAAATATGCCGCTTAACCTCCGCAGGGTTATATGATCCCCCAATCCAACAGGTCTTAAGGCCGCAGTCCGTGCATTCTAGGATAAATCGCTCTCCCGCCATGCCGGCAAGCTGCCGCCTTATCTCACAGTCCTTCCGCGCTATAATGGCCGCCAGCCCGCGCGCCCCGTTTATTTTGGAAATCAGCCGCCCCAGTCCCGAAAAAGCTTTGCCGCTGTCCAGGGGAATATATTCCAGGCGCACCTCCTCAAACATGGCGCTTAAAAGCGCGCAGCATTCCATTATTACACATTCGTCTCCCGAAGAGATGGGTATATTATTAAAATTGCGCTCCGAATACCTCTTGGGAATGGCCTCAAGCCATCTACTTCGATATTCTCCGTCCATCCGCTTAATTATTCTCCTATAATTTTTATTAAAACGCGCTTCTGGCGTTTCCCGTCAAACTCACCGTAAAAAATCTGCTCCCATGTGCCAAAATCCAGCTTGCCGTTTGTAATGGCGCAGACCACTTCCCGGCCCATGACCGTGCGCTTGAGATGCGCGTCCGCGTTATCCTCATAGCCGTTGTGGCGGTACTGCTCATAAGGCTTTTCAGGCGCAAGCCGTTCCAGCCACTGCTCCATGTCCCAATGCAGGCCGCTCTCATCGTCGTTTATAAATACGCTGGCGGTAATATTCATAGCGTTTACCAGAACCAGCCCTTCCGTCACGCCGCTGGCCCTCACGGCTTCCTCCACCTGCGGCGTAATATTGATAAAGCCGCGGCGCGCAGGCAGGTTAAAATACAATTCCTTGCGATAGCTCTTCATAATATATTTATTTCCTTTCCTTAGCATTAATGCCCAATGGATAATGGGGTGAGAAAATGCTGAACTGCGCCAATGCGCCGCCTGCACTCCAGGCACGCCGCGGCGCATGCCCTTTCTGCGCTTTGCAGGGACGCGAATCAACATATTCCCGGCTCTTAAGCTCTGCCCTTCAGCAATTTGTCTGTTCTCAAGGCAAACGGGGAAGGCAGAACTCTGCGCCCGCTTAAGCTGATACAAAAAACAGGCAAATTTACAGAAAGAATGCGTCCTATCCCTTGTACAATAATGCTGATTTACACAATTTAAGACGTTCCGGCATTGTATTCCGGCTTCTATAGTCCGCCGTAAACAATATTGCCGTCTATAATTGTCATGCTCACTTTTGTGCGCACATCCAGCGGGTGCCCGTCAAAAACAACTATATCCGCATCCAGGCCCGGTTTAAGACTGCCTATCCTATCTGCCAGACCGGTTATCCTCGCGGCGTTTACCGTCATGGCGCGCATGGCCGCTTCCTCAGAAAGGCCGTTCCTCACTAAAAAAGCTGCCGACGCGCTCAAAAGCTGCACCGGGGTTTCGGGATGGTCAGTGCTCAGCGCAAACTCCACGCCCTCTCTTTCAAATACAGCCGCGCCGCCGTAATTAAGATTCTTCATTTCAATCTTAGGCCGGCCTATAAGTATGGGGCCAAGTATGCACTGCGCGTTATGCCTTTTAATTATATCCAGCATCATATACCCTTCAGTGCAATGGTCCAAGGTATAGGAAATATTAAATTCCTCCGCAATGCGTATAGCCGTCTGGATATCGTCCGCCCTGTGGCAGTGTATTTTTAACCGGAGCCTTCCCTCCAGCACGTCCAGCAGGCGCTCTTTTGACATGTCCAGTTCAAATTCCTCCTGGCTCTGAGCGGCGCGCCTCTTTTTCTCGCCGTAGGCCCCGGCTTTATAAAAAGCCTCTCTTAAAAGAGCAGCTGTAGCCATGCGGGTCATGGGGGAAGCCTTTCTTTCATTATAACAGCGCTTGGGATTTTCCCCCAGAGCCGCCTTAAGCGCGGCAGGCTCCTTTATAAGCATATCTTCTATTGTGCTGCCGAAGGTTTTCAGCGCACAGAAGCTCCCGCCTATTACGTTGGCGCTTCCCGGCCCGGTCAGTACGGCCGTGACCCCCGCCTCCCGCGCTTCGGCAAAGGATTCATCCCTTGGATTAATCCCGTCCAGCCCGCGCAGGGCAGGCGTTATGGGATTGGTTATCTCGTTTACGTCCTCCCCCTCAAAGCCCATGCCGTTCTCGCATATGCCTATATGGCAGTGCGCGTCAATAAGGCCGGGAGTAACGTACCTGTCCTGCGCGTCCATAATCTCGCAGTCCGCGCTCTGGTACTCCTCCGCCAGCTTGCTGCCCGTCCTGATTATTTTTTTGTCGAACAATATATCCATGCTCTGGGCAAAGCTTCCGTTTTCCATAAGCATGCGCGCATTTTTAATAAGTTTCATAATCCGCCTCTTAAAATCTTATGTTCCCTTTCGCAAATAAACTGCTGCGCATTCGCATATATTTACCGCAGGCTTATCGACCGCTGCCGTTCGGCAGTCCTCATATATCCAGGCAGACCGCGCCCACGGGCCGTATCAGCAGTTCCTCGGCCGCTCCTTCTCCAAACAGCCTGTTCATCTGGCTTATATAGGCTTTCTTTTTGTCCTGGGGCACAAAAGCAAGAATAGTCCCGCCGAAGCCCCCTCCGTGTACCCGCCAGGCGCCGTCCCCCTTTAAAAGCAGCTCGCTGACCGCCAGCGCCAGAGGCAGGGACTGTTTTAATGCGCCCGGCTTATAGAGATTTTGCAGCAGCTTCCAGGAGCTGTCCCCCGAAAGAATAATTTCATTTAAAAATTCGGACGGCTTATCCTTAATCAGCGCCTGCACTCCCCTTTGAACCCGCTTATTCTCCTCGTAGAAATGGATAGCCCGTAAAATAGCCCGGTCGGGCACCTTTTGGTGCAGTTCCTCTAAAGAAGCCAAAAAAGTTTTCTCATCCAGCTCCCGCAGCCGTTTAACACCAAAATGGGCGCAGACCTGCCCCAGTTCCTCTGTTATGGCCGCATATTCGCCAGTCAGGTCGGCATGGTCCTCCCTCACGTCAGTAATTATTAAAGAATATCCCCTGCGCGCAAAATCATATTTGATATTCTCGCATTCGGGCATAAGGGGATCGTTAAAATCTATGGCGACTATACCGCCCGAAGCGCAGGCGAGCTGGTCCATAAGCCCGCAGGGCTTGCCGAAATACCTGTTTTCAGCATACTGGGATATCTGCGCCATATCCATAACGCTTATGCGGCCGTCATTGAAAAGATGGGAAAAAATTGCGCATATAAGCACTTCAACCGAAGCAGAGGAAGACAGTCCCGAACCCCTTAGCACATCGCTCATGATGCAGGCGTCAAAACCCCCTATATTCATGCCCAGCTGCTTAAAGCGCGCCGCTATGCCGCGTATAAGTGCATTGGTAGTCCCCTGCTCTGAATAAACCGGCTCCAGGCCTGAAAGCTCCAAGCAGAATTCCTGGTCAAACCCCTCCGAATTAACAGTTACTTTGCCGTCCTCACGCGGAGCAGCCGCCGCTATCGTATCCAGGTTTATTGAACCTGCAAGCACCCTCCCTCCGTTATGGTCGGTATGGTTGCCCAGTATTTCCGTCCTGCCCGGCGCCGAAAAGAATTTAAAATCATCCCGGCCAAAACGCTCGCTAAATTTCTTTGCCAGCGCCTTATATCTCCAAAGCTGCTTATCTGCTTTTTCACCGTATAAGCGCTCCATAGCCCTCTGGGCCGACCGCGAATCCATTCTCCTGTTAACGTCCATATTTCCGTCCTCTCTAATCTTAATGCCTGCCGGCAGTATTTTTAACGGCAAAGCTTGACTGTACAGCCTCAGCAGCCTGACCGTTAGCTTGAACGCCTGATGCGCCGCCGGAAAAGTATTGCCCCATTTGGAGTTTAAGCAATGCCAAACCCAACCGCCTGAAACAGCCTGCGAATTTTTCCCGCTCTGTTCCAGCGTTTTTCTCGCATATTATAACATACAGGCGCACATTTAACAAATAGCTTATTGATTTAATGGCGGTTTAACGCTATAATAATTATATATTATTTTACCGGAGGCTGAAATGACTGATACTGATATCTGTAAAACACCCCAAAATTCAAAAAACATATCGGCAGAGCATACTGCGGATATTTATACCTGCATAGAAACCTGCGTACAGTATGCGCTTAAGAACGGCCTGTGCATGCCGGAGGACGAATACTACGTCCGGAACGGCCTGCTTGCCCTATTTAAGCTGGACGCGCCCCAGCCTGTTGAGCTGGCAGAAATCCCCCAAAGCATCGCCGAGACATATGAGCAAATGACCAATTATGCGGCCGAACACGGGCTGCTCGAATTAAATACCCCTGTATACAGGGAAATATTTGATAATCAGATTGGAGACAGGCTGCTTATGCCCCCCTCCCAGGTTATCTCTCTTTTTAACGAATATTATAAAAAGCTGGGGCCCCAGGCGGCTACCGACTGGTTCTATTCCCTTTGCCGGAACAGCAATTATATACGCACCGCCGAGATTGCGCGCAATATTTTTTACAAGGCTCCATGCGGATACGGCGAAGCGGAAATCACAATAAACCTCACCAAACCTGAAAAGGACCCTCAGGAAATTGCGCGCCAGGCAGCCGCCAAACAGCTGGATTACCCAAAATGCCAGCTTTGCATTGAAAATGAAGGTTATGCGGGACGCATCAATCACCCGCCCCGCAGACTGCTCAGAACAATACCTTTAACTTTAAATAATGAGGACTGGTATTTTCAATACAGCCCGTACGTTTACTTTAACGAACACTGCATAGCTTTTTCAAAAGAGCATACTCCCATGGAGATAAACCGCGCTACCTTTGAGCGGCTCTTTGATTTCCTGGAAATATTCCCCCATTATTTTATCGGCTCCAATGCCGGTCTGCCCATAGCAGGCGGCTCCATACTTTCCCATCTGCATTTCCAGGGAGGACGCTATCAGCTTCCCATGATGAAAGCGGACAAGCTCAGGGAATTTGCCTCCATTGATCCGGAGGTGTCCCTTGAGCAGCTGCATTGGCCCATGCCGGCGCTTCACCTTTCAGGAACAAACAGGAAAGCCGTTGCTGAATATGCCGAAAAAATAACTCTGGCCTGGGAAAGCTATTCCGACCCCGACCTAGGAATACTGGCCCGAACAGACTCGCCTCATAATACCATTACGCCAATAGCCCGTCTGGACGACGGAATTTACACCTTGGATCTGGTACTGCGCAACAACCGCACCAATGACCAGTTCCCCCTTGGGATATTCCACCCGCATCCCTGCCGGCACCACATCAAGCGGGAAAATATAGGCCTTATAGAAGTAATGGGTCTGTTCATCCTCCCCGGCCGGCTTAAGGAGGAGCTTGCAGAGGTAGCAAAATATATAGAGGGCAAAGAATATAACAGGGATAAAATTGAAAAGCACCGGCAATGGGCCGACAGCTTTAAAGAAAAATATGCTGCCGGCACTCCAAACGGAGCGCAGGAGCTCATTCGCCTGGAACTGGCCAAATTATGCATGCTGCTTCTGTCAGACGCCGCCGTATATAAGGATACTCCGCAGGGGCAGGCCGGTCTGGAGAAATTTTTAACTTCCTGCGGACTAATAAAGCAATAGAAAAGAGGAAAATATGAAAGTTTTATTCAGCCTGTTTCCGGGCAAGGAAAAGCTCTTTATAATACTTACCGCCCTTGGCGCCCTGGCCTGCGCCGTATTAGGCTGCTTCTTCCTAAACCCCGACTACCGCGGCGCATACTGCGTAACTGTTGCAGTCATTATAATCCTGCTCATATTTATAGGGGTTTTCGGCATAAAGCGCATAAAGCAGGAGCGAGAGCTGGCCGATAAACGAAAGCTTTTAGGCTGGACGGCTGAAAATGAACGGCCGGTTAAAGACGCGCTTTACAACTACATGGCAAACAAGCTTTTGCTTCAGCAGACAATAATAGGCCTTGCGGCTGTTCTATTTATTATATTGTTCGCCTTTATGGCCGATTCACTGGGTATTATTTTAATTATGGGAATATATCTGGCCGTAAGCTCCATCACTTTCGTCCTTCAGCTTCAACGCAAAAAGCTGTTCCCTCCCAATGAATTTGCGCTGTGCGACCATGAGCTGATTCATTTCGGGGCCTGCGTTAATATAAACGGATTGTCGGCAGGCATATACAGCGTAATGCTGGACGAAGAAAAAAGCCTGCTGCATACCAGCCTGTTTATAGGAAATAAGACATTTGATGTCTCCACCCAGGTTCCCGCCGCCTATATGGAACGCACCAAAGCTTTTATAGATGACCTCAACCGCCATTTTGAAGAGATTAAAAGAGAAGAGGAGAAAAGTAAATGAGTGAAAAGCGCCTTACCCATAAAGAACTGATAAAGCAGGCCAAAAAGCTGTCCCTGCAAAAAAATATAAGCCTGGGCAAAGCCATAAGCGGCGTATTGCTGCTTATATCGGCAGGCTTCAGCGCATATATTTATTATCTTATTACCGATAATTTTACCGACTCACTGACCACAGCCTTTGGCTTTGGCATAGCCGCCGTTGTATTTTCTCTCGTTCTGCTTATTTATTTTCTGCATAAGCAGGAGATAGCCGACCGTATATACGAAAACATAGTAGTAATTTGGAGATATAATCCGGGCTATCTCTATCGTTTCTGCAAGTATACCGCTTTTAAGGAAAAGCCGGTAAAATGCCTTCAGCTGCTGGCTATTACCGCAGGAGTGCTGCTGGTTACGCTTGCGCTCATGCTGACGCAGGTGCAGTTTATAGTTATGCTCGGATTTGCCGTCAGCGCGATTCTGCTTATCTGCGCCGTCCTGGCTCATCCCTATATGCGCTATCACCTTTTAAAGCTTAAAAACCTGTTCTACGGCGCAGCAAAAGACATAATAATTTCACGCACGGGAATTTTTGCAGTAGGCCGCATACATAAATTCGGGTATAACAGCGCGGTTTTCTTACGGGCAGAAACTAAAGCTGTGGGCATGTATGACTGCGTGGTTTTTTACTACCATCAAAAGTACGGCTATCAGGCTGTCACCAGAGAAGTCTATATACCCATACCTCCCACCTCAAGCAAAGAAGAAGTAACCGAACTGCTTGAGCTCTTCAATTCACCCGATTTATATATGGAACAAAACACACAGGATGAATAATCTATGCTTCAATTCAATGCGCTCTGCGTCAATGTTAAACTAACAGGGCGCGTTGAATTTTCGGCTAATCACATTAAGAAATTTCGTCTCTCTTATGACATGCATATATCATTGTATTTAGAATGCAAGATTTTATTTTGTAAAAATCATATTGTGAAGGTGATGCAATGAAAAAGCTTTATACCTCATTCTTATTAATTATCTGTATAATCGCCCTATCTGTGCCTCTGAGCCTGGCCGAAATTGAAACGCCATGGAACAATAAAGAAATGCGAATACAATTAATTGAAAGATTTCGCAAACTCGATCAAAAACTTGTAATTTCAAATGAGAATGATGAATTCAGCTGTTTTGTTCCGTACGACAGCACTTATGGTAAATATGAATGGAAAAACGGCGCATTTGTCCATTATGACGGAGACGCCTCAGGAGATTGGTTTGCCTATAACAGCTCTCAAATAGCTGAGCTTGGTTTGGAAAGCTTTAGTAAAGCCCAGGGGTTTGGCTGCTATGTTGAAAATAACTCTGCCAGCTCTGATTTAAAACTGGGTTTTACCCTTAATCAATCTGAAGATAATTTCTTTATTATTTCCTCATCAGCGGGCGGCATGTATTACGCCACTGCCGACGGAACTAAAACAGGGCGTTTGGAAACAGATGAATCCTGGGGGCAATCCGCGGCCATAATAGAACCCGGCTTTAAGGGATATATCATTGTTCCCTTTACCAGTCTGAAAAACCAGCAGACAGGCCAGCCTTGGGACAGCAATAGAAATTATTTAACACAGATAGGATTTATATTCCTGCAATCCATAGCCAATGAAGGAACTGGTGAGAACATTCTGATAGATAACATATTTTTATACGGGAAAAATGTAACAGACAATAACGACGGATTTATAACCGGTGCTCTTGCTTACCCTGCCCCAGCGTCATCTCTTTCAGCTTCTTCAGCCGCTATTTCCGAAAGCAGCATAAATAATTTTAATATTCTTTATATGATAATGGCCGGTATAATAATAACAGGCATATGTCTTATACTGTTTTTGTTATTAAAAAAACGCGTCAGACATAAATCATAAAGGGAGCGAAGCCCAGGATTAAATATCCCTGTTCCAATGCTAAAAGCATTGGAACAGGGATATTTAATCCTGGGCTTCGCTAAGTCTCAGTGTTCAAGGTTAACATTGGCGCTTAAGCGCCAATGTTAACCTTGAACACTG
>URYI01000022.1 GCA_900552055.1 uncultured Eubacteriales bacterium
GGCAGGCGCAAAGCGCCTGCCCAAGAGCCGCCCCCCGCGGCCGTATTTGCCTTTTGCCCAAAACAGGCGCGTTCCTCTGAGCAAAAACGCATCATATCCAGATTGTACTGTCTAAATAATGCAGGCAAACAAAAAAGAGCGCCCTAAAAGCGCTCCTATAAAAAACATTAAAACAAAATCAAAGCTCAACCTTTTTCCCGTTCTTAATTTTAAAGGCTACCGGCCCGCCGTGAGCCTTTTCCATTATAAATACGTCCCCGTCTACGCTGTAGCTGGAAATTAAGCCGGGAGAATTCCTCCATATTTCAGTGCATTCCTCATCCTTGACTATAACGCCCTTTTTATGGACTATAAGCACAGCATGCTTTTCCTCTATATATATAAAGTCCACAAAATCGCTGGGAAGAGGCATAAGCGTGCGCACCTGCTTCTGATATATATCAAAAGCTATTGCAAAGCTGTCCCCGCCTAAAAAAAGCGTGCCGTTGTCCAGTATGAGCGCGTGGGGTTCGGCCGGAGACGAGGTAAGCAAACCAATGCCGAAATACTCGCCGGTATCGTTATCGGTCACCGCAATCATATTCCATGCGTTTTCCGTCCCTTTTTTCTGCCCTGCGAATATGCTGCCATTCTCGCATCGGGCAAGAGCCTCCTCCAGCTCCTCATAGCTGTTGAATTCAGCCATCTTTATATCGACCGTTCCAAAGGATACAATCATTTTTACACATCCTTCTTTGCGTGTACGCCATAGGCCTACCGCATAGATTCTTTGTATATGATATCAGAAACCCAGCTTAAAGTCAACACGCTTTAGTTAATCTTGTGGATAATTCATATTTATGTAATAGAATAAAAACAGCCTGGGCGAACAAATCAGCCCAGGCTAAATAAACATATCAACTAAAACCTTATTTTATACTGCCTTGCGCTGGGCCAGATTAAGCTCGTAATAAATGCCTTTGCGCGCCATAAGCTCATCATGGCTGCCCTGCTCGGCTATCCCCTGATTAGCTATGCACATAATATTATCCGCACTGCGTATAGTAGAAAGCCTGTGCGCAATAACAAAGGATGTGCGCCCCTTGAGCAGTTCGGCCAGCGCCTTTTGTATAAGTACTTCGGTGCGGGTATCAATAGCGCTGGTTGCCTCGTCCAGAATTATAATCTTGGGATCAGCAAGGATTATGCGGGCAAAGGAAAGCAGCTGGCGTTCCCCCGCCGAAAGGCCCGCTCCCTGCTCCTCAACGCGGGTATAATATCCGTTAGGCAGGCGTTCAATAAAGATATTGGCATAAACGCTGCGCGCCGCCGCTATGCATTCCTCGTCTGTTGCGTCCGGCCGCCCATATCGGATATTGTCCATAATATTCCCCGAAAACACAAAGCTTTCCTGCATCATAGCCATAACCTGGGCCCTTAAAGATTTAACTGTAACGTCCCTGATATCATAGCCGTCTATAGTCACCCTTCCCTCGGTCGGGTCATAAAAGCGTGAAAGCAGATTTACTATCGTAGTCTTACCGGCGCCCGTCGGCCCCACCAGAGCTATAGTCTGGCCCGGCTCGGCAGTAAATGAAACGTCTTTCAGGATAAGGCGGTCATCGTCATATCCAAAGGATACATGCTCAAACGCAACCCTGCCCTGCACAGCAGGTAATTCTATGGCTCCAGGCGCGTCCTCTATATCCGGCTCAGAATCCAAAGTCTCAAATATCTTTTCCACGTTGCTCATATTGGCCACAACCTGGCTGTATATAAAGGATATTGAATTTATCGGCTGCCAGAACCGCGCTATATAGGAGGTAAATGCCGCCAAATCACCCGGAGTGAGCATATCCCCCGTTACCATCTGATATCCTATAAGATAGAGCAGTATGGTGCTCACTACATAAGTAAAATCTACCGCCGGGCCCAGTGTGGCCGAAGTGCGGATCATCTTTACATCCGCCTCTGTAAGCTCTTTATTAAGCCGTTCCAATTCATCAACATTGTGCTTTTCCCTGTTAAACGCCTGTGTGGTCTTAATACCCAGTATATTTTCAAAGGTATATGCGTTGCGGTTGGAAACCTTATTTCTGACATTTACCCGCAGCTTTTCCAGCCTGCGCCTGAAAAAGACTATAAATATCATAAGGGGTATGACTGTCGCAACACTTACCAGCGTCAGCTTAACATTAAGGCAGAACAGCACCACCAATATGCCCACGAGAGTTATAACATCGCACAGTGCCTGAACTATGCCGCTGCTCAAGAGCCAGGCCAGGCCGTCTATATAACTGGTAACGCGCACCAATATCTTTCCTGCCGGCCTGTCATCGTAGAATTTAAAGGTAAGGCGCTGAAGATGGGTAAAAAGTGAGCGCCGTATATCAAAAATAATCTTTTGCCCCAGCCAGGAAACCGCAACATCTCTGAATGCATTGATTATAGGCTGAAGGATGAATACCGATGCCATAGCGCATATGAGTATGACGCCGAGAGGCCAGTTAGTCGCCGGCATAAGCACGTCGTTGAGCAGATATTTATTAATCAACGGACCGCCCAGGGATACAGCAACGCTGCACAGCATTATGCCGAAGCACGCTATAAAGCGCTTTTTATAGGGCTTGCAGAATTGCAGCAGGCGCTTAAGCAGCTGGGAATCAATTCCCTCGCGCGAGCTTTCGTCTTCAAAATACCGGTTGCGCGCCATTTATACCGCCTCCTTTATTTCACCGAACTGGGTCTTATAAACCTCATAATAGCGGCCGCCCAGAGCTAAAAGCTCGTCATGCGTACCCCGTTCAACTATCCTGCCGTTTTCAAGATAGATTATCTCATCGCATTCTTTAACCGAGGCTATACGGTGAGCCACAGTTATAACCGTCTTATCCTTATGCTCGGCATTAAGCGCGGCAATAAGGCGCTGCTCGGTTTCCATATCCAGAGCGCTGGAAGCGTCGTCCAGCACAAGCACGGGCGCATCCTTAAGCAGCGCGCGCGCAATGGACAGTCTCTGCTTCTGACCTCCCGAAAGGCCCATGCCCCTCTCGCCTATTACCGTTTCAAAGCCGTCGGGCAGTTCCTTAATAAATTCATACGCCTGCGCCACCTCAGCGGCGTGCACAATCTCCTCCATACTGGCGTCCGGCTTATAAAACGCAATATTTCTGGCTATGGTCTCACTGAACAGGAACACATCCTGCATAACCGGCGAAAAGCATTTGCGCACCTCGGCCAGATCCAGCAGGCGCATATCAGTATCATTTAAAGTGACGTTGCCGTGAACGGGATCGTAATACCTCATTATCAGATTGCACAGCATGGTTTTTCCGCTTCCTGTGCGTCCCATTATGCCCAGCCGTTTGCCCGCAGGCAGCGAAATATTTATATCTTCCAATATGGATGCGTTATCCACGCTTATGCTCGCATGGGTGAGGGTAATATCTTTTAAGGGCAGCTCCAGCGGCACAGGCTCAGGAATGGATTTTATCCTTACGCCCTGCTCTAAAAAGGTAAACACCTTTTCGCCCGAAGTCATGGCCTGCTGATATTGGGTAATCCAGCCTGAAATAAGGTTGAAGAAATTAGTGACATATGCTAAATATCCACCGGTAGCCACGAAGTCACCTACAGACATTTCGCCCGTCATAACCAGGACAAAGCCCATAACATTAAGCAGCACATATGGCATGGCGCCCGATATTCCCAAAGGCATAAAGCGCCTTTTCCAGGTCTCTAAATATTCCTTCTGTGCGTCCAGCGCGTCATCGCACACCGCGTCAAACTTCTGGATTTCCTCCTTCTCCCTTGAAAGGGCACGGACAAGACGGATACCCACAATATTCTCCTGCGCACATTTGGAAATATTGGCCGAGCAATCCCTTATGCGCAGAATGGGCGAACGTATATCTTTTCCTGCGCGCCGGGAAAGCATAATAATAAACGGAGCCATTATATATCCCGCCAGCAGTGACCACGGACTGATCAAAGCCATCATCACACTGCCGAAAATCATAGCCGTTGTATTTTCAAAGGCCTGAGGGATAGTGCTCACAAAGAAGTTTTTTACCAGTTCGGGGTCGCCGTTGATGATGGTCATTATATTGCCCGAATTCTGGCTGCGCACAAAGGAGTCTGACTGAGAGAGCAATTTATCCATAAGCTCTTCTCTCATCTTGGCCACGCTCTGCATGCTTACCCGCTCCATCATTATTGAACGGATATAATTGACTCCCTGCCTTATAATGCATTGGGCAAGCAAAGCCACGGCAATAAAGAGCATAAGGCTCCCGTCTGCCAGCGTAAACGGCCCCAATTCCAGCGGGACGCTTACCAGCAGATTATCGAATATGTACTTTTGCAGATAGGGTGAGATCATGGCTACGGCTGTCACCGCAAGCCCCAGAACAATGTAAAGTATAATTTTGCCCCGATACGGTTTAAAATACCGGTATAGCTGTTTAAGGGTTTTCATACGGATACCCCTCTTTCCCCGTTTTCGGCAAACAGAGTTTTTTTCGCGCCGTCTGACATCAAAATCAGCTTGGTTCACAGTCTTTTAGGACAGTCTATTCCCTGTGCGGCCGCGTTTTTTTAGATACTGCATTATATCAAATATTTTTACTAAAAGAAATAGAAAGAGCATACCGAATTTAACCGGATATCACCCTAAATCCAAATTTTAAGCCTTAACAAATAATTGGCTTGAAATCTTTAAAGATTGGTATGTTTTTTGCGGAATTCCTGCCCAACTTGCCTTCGGGATAAAAATACCAGATAAATTGCAGTGAGTATAAAAGCACAAATGGGCGCAATGCCAAAGGCGGGGCGGCGTTTAGGCAGGCTTTGGCCTGCCCAGGCCGGGCCAACGGCCCGGCCGGCGGCCCTTCGGGCCGCAAACGCCGCGGCAGTTTCTTGCGGGCTGTGTTTTCAAACCCTTTCAGCGTTCAAATATCGTTCTATTCAGGCACTGAACAAAATATTTGCGCAATACCGAAAAATAGCATATAATAACTGAAAAATGCTTTATAAAAATGAGTTAGGATATAATTATGAGTATAACTTTGCAGATATTGCTTCTGGCGGTTGGTTTTATACTTATTGCCGCGGTTATTTATACGCTGTATTCATTTATAATAGGAATGGGGCCTGTTTCTTTTGCAAAAAAATTCTGGCATGTAACCCTGCTGCCTGAGGGCATTCTGGCGCTGCTGTTTTTTCTTTTGAATTTAAGAGGCATAACTGCGACCGGGCATTTTGCCTGGTGGGGGATAAGAATAGTTCTGGTGGTGATACAGCTTTTTCTGCTGCCTAAGCTTATGGCGCCTGAGGGAAAGAAGAAAATATTGGGGGTGCTGTGCGGCCTGCTGCCTCTGCTTTTTCAGATTTTAGATAATTTAGCTGTCCAGCTGATTCTATAGGAGTATATATTTATGTGGGAAACCGTATGGGAAATTTTGGAACACGCTTTGCTTGACTCGCTTCAAACTCTGCCTTTTTTGTTTTTAGCCTATCTGCTTATAGAGTTTTTAGAGCACCATGCTTCGGGAAAAATGGAAAAAGCATTGGCCGGTTCGGGCAAATTAGGAGTCGTGATAGGGGCGCTGCTGGGCTGCGTGCCTCAATGCGGTTTTTCAGCCATTGCCGCTAATCTTTATGCGGGACGGATAATAACGCTGGGCACTCTTATGGCTGTATTTTTATCCACCTCGGACGAGATGATAATAATCATGCTGTCTGAACCGGGGCATGTCGGGGAAATGCTGCTGCTTATCGGCATAAAGGTTGTTATAGCGGTTTTAGCGGGGCTGGTTATAGATTTTATTGTTAAAAGAAACAATGGTTCGGGAGAAGAAAATATTAAAAAGCTGTGCTCAGGCTGCGGCTGTGAGCATGGGATTTTCCTTTCCGCACTCAAGCATACCATTAGTATTTTTGCTATAGTGCTTGCTGCAAATATTGTGCTGGGCGGGCTTATTCATTTAGTAGGAGAAGAAAACCTGGGCAAGTTTATGCTTTCGGGCAGCTTTTTTCAGCCTATTCTGGCAGCGGTTATAGGGCTTATACCTAATTGCGCCGCCTCAGTGCTTATAACTGAACTTTATATAAGCGGAGCCCTTACTCTCAGCTCGGCGGTGGCCGGCCTGTGCGCGGGCGCCGGTGTAGGACTTATAGTGCTTTTCAGAGCCAACAGGAATTTAAAGGATTGCGTAAGGATTATCCTCCTGCTGTTCGGAATTTCGGCTGCGGCAGGTTTGCTGCTCAGTCTTTTCGGGCTTTAGGAAAAGTATGGTTGAATAAGCGGAATACGGGTGCCTTTGCTATATCAGCTTAATTTAATATACAAATATATAATGTATGCCGTGGACCACGAATACGGGGACGGCATATAGTAAATATAGATGGAATTTTTATGCCTGAAGGAGAATATTTTATGCCCAAAATTGTTTTGACCGGAGGGGGGACTGCCGGTCATGTTACTCCCAATATTGCGCTTTTGCCTTATCTGCGCAAAAGGGGCTATGAAATACATTATATCGGTACGCGCGAGGGGCTTGAATATGAGCTGATTACCGCTCAGCCGGATATAACCTATCATGTAATAAGCGCCGGCAAGCTGCGCCGGTATCTGGATATAAAGAACCTTACTGACCCGTTTAAGGTAATAAAGGGATACAGGCAGTCTGTTAATATATTAAGGGAAATAGCTCCCGACGTATTGTTTTCCAAAGGCGGCTTTGTGTCCGTGCCTGTAGTTAAGGCTGCGGGAAAACTAAAAATCCCGGCCGTCATACATGAATCAGATATTTCTCCCGGACTTGCTACCCGGCTCTGTGCGCCCAGCGCTGAAAAAATATGCGTTACCTTTAAAGAGGCGGGGACAAAATTCGACGGGAAAAAGGTGGTCGTTACCGGTTCGCCGATAAGAAAAGAATTGTTTTCAGGAGACGGGGAAGCCGCGCGCAGGGCGCTTAATTTTCCCCGCCGGCCCACTTTGCTGGTCATGGGAGGTTCCAGCGGTTCTGTCAAAGTCAATCAGGCGTTAAGGGAAGTGCTGGAAAAACTGCTTGAGGAATTTAACGTAATACATCTTTGCGGCAAGGGCAAGGCTGAGCATAGTTATGACGGCCTTAGGGGATATGTGCAAAAGGAGTATATGGATAAGCAGCTGCCTGATGTGTTTGCGCTTGCCGATATGGTTATATCCCGTGCCGGTTCAAACAGCATTAACGAATTTCTTGCGCTTAAAAAGCCTATGCTGCTTATACCTCTTGACGCTGGCTCCCGCGGGGACCAGGTGCAGAACGCGCAGGCCTTTGAAAGGGACGGGTATGCGCTGGTACTGCCTGAAGCGCAGCTCACGGGAGCGGCTCTGGAGCGCGCCATAAGCAAATTGTATGCCGAGAAGGATAGATATATTGAAAATATGAAAAACGCGCCCGCGGCCAGAGGAGCGGAAAATGTAATGCGCGTTATTGAAGATGCCGTTTTAAGGAAAAACAGCTGATTTTATCTGCTGATAAAAAAGAGATTCTTAAAATTAATACATACCTTTCAAAACTAAGGAAAGAATATATAAAAAATACGCTGGATTGAAGGGTTTATTAATGAGAATCGCTTTTTTTGACGCGAAAGAATATGATGTTGACTTTTTTACCAACGCCAATAAGGGGTTTGATTTTGAACTGAGATTTTTTGCCGACAGACTGGACTGCTCTAACGCCGATATGGCTTCGGGCTTTGACGCAGTTTGCTGCTTTGTCAACGACAGGGTTTCGGCTGATGCGCTTGAATGCATAAAAGAGAACGGTATACGTTTGCTCCTGCTCAGATGCGCCGGAGTTAATAACGTGGATTTAGCTACGGCCGAAAGATTGGGCGTATGCGTTATGAACGTGCCTGAATATTCTTCGCAGGGCGTAGCGGAGCATACTTTGGCTCTTATTCTGGCGCTTAACCGCAAGATACATAAAGCGTATCTGCGTACTAAAGAATACAATTTCAGCCTCAAGGGGCTGCTTGGGTTTAATATGGCGGGGAAAACCGCGGGCATAATCGGGCTGGGGCGTATTGGCCGGGCTGTGGCCGATTTGCTAAAGGCTTTTTCCTGCCGGGTCATAGCTCATGATATATATGCCGATAAGAAATATGCTCAGGAAAACGGAATAGAATTAGTTAGTTTGGACGAATTGTATGCCCAAAGCGATATTATAACCCTGCATTGCCCGCTTACTGAAGAAAACCGGCATTTAATCAATAGCGAGAGTATTTCCAAAATGAAGAAAGGAGTAATGTTTATAAATATTTCCCGCGGCGGTCTTGTGGACACGCAGGCGCTTATAGACGGGCTGAAAAGCAAAATTATTTCCTCAGTGGGGCTGGACGTATATGAGGAAGAGGAAAATTATTTTTATGAGGATTTTACAGACAGTATATTAGGGGATGATACCTTGCTGGAGCTGCTGGCGCTGCCCAATGTGCTTGTTACCTCGCACCAGGCTTATTTTACCGTGGAAGCGCTTGAAGCGATAGCCAATACCACGCTTCAAAACGCATCTGATTTTGCGCTGGGTAAAGAATTGAAAAATAAGGTAATAAAAAAACGCTGATTTTGAAAAATTTTTTATTTAATCTCTAAAAACGCTTTACAAAAAGAGGGGAATATGATAATATACCATCTGCTGACAATGAAATAATTGTTAGCAAAAAATGCGGGAGTGGCTCAGTGGTAGAGCGTCGCCTTGCCAAGGCGAATGTCGCGAGTTCGAATCTCGTCTTCCGCTCCAAACGGACGATTAGCTCAGTTGGTAGAGCACCTGACTCTTAATCAGGGTGTCCAGGGTTCGAGCCCCTGATCGTCCACCAAAGAAGCACTGCAATTTTGATACAATGGGTATCAGGGTTGCGGTGCTTTTTCTTGCTCTTTTCAGAATAATCTGATAGTATAAAGTAAATCTGGTATTCAGGAGACGGATATGAAAAATCAACGCATTTTATTGCCCTATTTATACGCCCTTATCACCATTGTCTGTACCTTCCTGGTAGGTCAGCTTATCCTGTGGTTTGTACCGGACAACACGAATATCTGGGCTTCCGTGCTGTTCATTTTCATGAATCTGCTGCCGATGCTGGTTGCCTTTGGTTTCGTGCAGATGTCCGGTGAAATGTCTGGAATAGGGCAAATTCTTAAAGCGGCGTTTTCACCGCACGAACGCCGGTATGCCTATGTCACCGCTCTGGCGGTGCCGCTTATCTATTACGGAATATCAGTTTTACTGGGAAATGTGACTTTTACCGGTTCCCCATTTTCGGCCATGATTGCCTATTTCCCCTGGACGCTTTTGCAGGGCGGACTGGAAGAGGTGGGGTGGCGATGGTATCTGCAAACCCATATATCCATAAAGAAAAGTTTTGTGCTGAAAATGCTCGTTATATCCGTCATCTGGTTTATATGGCATTTCCCCATCTATCGTCTGCCGTGGATCACGGCTGGTTCCTCCAATTACCTCATCTTTTTCCTGATGATACTTGGGAACACATTTACCCTGGGTGCAGTAAAAGAATTGTCGCGCGGCTCCATTCCTTGCATTCTCGCCCACATGCTTATAGACACAGCGGCGGTCACCATGCTTGTTGGGAGCAATTTAACAAAAGTAGCTTTGCTTGTCGGCGTGGAAATTATCCTCTCTGTGATTCTGGTAGGCATATTGGGCCGCAGGCAAAAGCAGCAAAGCCAGGTCTGAACCCCCTTAGCGCAAAGTGAACCCCCTAACGCCAAAGGGGGTTCATTTGTATCACAATTAGGGTCATTTTCCAAATAAAAGCTCTAATTTTGGTACTGCATATATCAAAATTAGAGCTTTGTTTTTTGTCCAATATTAGCATGCGGCGGATGATGAAGTTTTTAAGTGCTGAATTTGCGTATGGGGCCGCTTTTGCTCCATAATACGCCCGGCGCATGGCATCTAATATCTTGTGGGGAGGCAAAATCACGTTTTTGACTTTGAGATCTCAGAACCGCTTAAACTTGACTATTTTTAAGGCGGGCGGGGGACGCGGGAACTGAAACGTCTTAAGGAAATATAAAAAACAGGCAGATTTACATGACTTAGGCGTGTTTTGCCGTGTACGCTAACGCTGAAAATTTTTTTACATAAAAACATGATTTTTTTGCAATACAATTTATTTTTTCTTCACTATATAGATGAAGGGTGGTGAGAGTGACGGTGAAAGCTGGCGAAAAAGATAGCCTGATATATGCTGTTATACAGGATTATTCGGAAAAGATTTTTTACTTTTGCTTAAAAAAGTCGGGAAATGTTTATGAAGCGGAGGATTTGGCTTCGGATATTACGCTTAATATTATCGCTTCGCTTGATAAAGGCATAATTCCCGAAAAGCTTTCTGCCTGGATATGGCGAATCGCGCGCAATCGCTATAGCGTATGGGCTGATAAAAAGCATAAGCAGGCTGTTGCGGAGGAGAGGAAGGATATAAGCGATTTTGAGATTAAAGACAATGCTTATAATCCTGAAGAAGAGCTTGTAAATAGTGAAAACCTGTCTCTGCTTCGCAGGGAACTGGCGATGGCCTCATCGGATTACCGAAATATTCTTGTAGCGTATTATTTTCAAGGTGAAAAAATCAGCGATATAGCCCGCTCTCTCAATATCCCAGCAGGTACGGTTATGTCAAAATTGTACCGTGCGCGAAAAATATTGAAAGAAGGTATGGAAATGGCAAGAGAATTTGGAACAAGAAGCTATAAGCCTGAGAGCATATCTTTTTGCGTTTCAGGCAATCAGCCGTCAGGGCTTCCGTGGTCGGCCATCAAACGCAAAATTCCTGTAAATATTCTGTGTCAGGCGCATAATAATCCAAGCACCCTGCAGGACCTATCTCTAGAACTGGGCATTGCCGCTCCTTATATGGAGGAAGAAGCGGAGCTGCTCGTTAAAGCTGAGCTTCTTAAGAAAGTTGAAAATAATAAATATTTAACTAATTTTTTTATCGTACCTGTGGAATGCCAGAACAGGCTTAATGAAGTTATTTGTACTTTTGCCGAGCAGCATGCCGCCGCAATCTGGCAGCTTGCCGAGCCGGCCTTGAAGAAAGCGGACGAGCTGGGAGCAACATTTGGCAATTACAGTGTAAATGATGTGCAGATTTATTTCGCCCTATACCTGGAGCAGCTAATGGAAGCATCTTCTTTTGCGAGCAATATTTTTTTTCATTTCAAGCGGAGCAGTGGAGGAGACTGGGGCATAATCGGATTTGAAGAAGGGGCTGTATGCCGTTTGCCCTCCTCGTTTTTCAATAATAACGGAAACGGATGGATAGGTACAAGCTGGAAAGGATATCAGGCGCAAACACAGGATGCGGTATTTTCAAAAAGAAGATATAAAAAGGATGTCCCCGATTATTATCTGAACGCAACTCTTAATGCAATCGTAAAGGATGTGCCGCTGACACAATTTTCTGAAGCAGAAAAAGAAAATCTGCAAAAACTGACGAATGAAGGTTTCTGCGCTGTGCAATGCAGCGGCAGGCCGTATGTAAATGCGATTGTATTTAAAGACAAAATGGAAGTTCAGCTTAAGGAATATTTGTGCTCCCTGGCTGGATATAAGTCTTTATCCAAGGATATGCGAAATTGTATTGATACAACAAAAGAGATTGTAGCGGAGTATTCCAATAAATATCTTAAAGAGGATTTTGAATTTTATGCCGCAATGTCGATCGTAGAGCTAAGATCTGTTTTTGCGCGGCTGTGGAAGGACAGCGGGATGTATAGCGGGGACAGCGCCCAATTCTGCGCGTTTTTCTGTTAAATCATAATTTATTGGCTTTTGGCAGGCAGCCGAATCAAGACATAAACAGTCGCCCCTGCTGTTCCAGTAATATCTACAGCAGGGGCGGTTAATTTTTTAAGGCTTGCATGTATAAATGAAGTAATACGGCCGGATCTGTGTTTAACAGTCAAACCTATAGCTTGGGATACTGGGATTTTTAATGTAATACTATATTTATAGACTGCTTCATTTATTATTTAAGCCATTTTATAAAAGGGGCAGTAATTTGCTTGTAACTGATTCCCCGGTAAATCCTTGCTAAATTATGCTTTAAGTTTTTGCTGCCATATGCTGTTTTGAACAGAACTCCCTCGCCCGGTTATTGAGGCGTCATAGAGCCTCATATTATTTTCTGTCACCTCTAAATGGCCGACAACTTCGACATAGTCTCCCTTTTCAATATTTTCTATTGAATCCAAGCGGACTTCTATTCTTTTGCTGTATTGAGTCAGATAAACAATGGTATAATTTCCGCGCTGCCGCACCAGTTCTACCTCGCCCTGTACTCTGAATACGGTTCTCTGCATGCAATAGGTAAGCGTTTCTAAATCAAGTATGCTTGCATCGACTATCTCTCCGTCCTCAAAGCCGCAAAACATAAAAATCATTAAATTGATATCTCTTTCTTCGGCTAATATATCTAAAAAGTCGGGCTGAGTATTCTCCACTGTAGCGGTCTGGCTGGGTTGAGCGGCGTTTTCGCAGGCCGATAAAGATATCGTCAATAAAACCATGACAATAGTTACAAGAAATTTTTCATTTACAATACCCCCTGATTATTTCATAAATTTATATTAAACTGCAAAATATATGTTAGTTATAAATATAATCAAAAAAACAAGATAATATTACATTTATGACGCAAATATATCATGTCAGTTGTGAAATGTCAACAGCTTTTCAGCATTCATTGATGGCCGCGGCGCCTTCTTTTTGTTTCTTTTGGGACTTGTTGTAATCTGGTGCTATGCTATTCACCATATTATCTGTGCGCCAGCTTTCTTTTTTAATAGGTTTTTGAGTATGCTAAAATATATCTCATTATTATACTTGACAAAAGCAGACATTGGCTTTAGAATGAATTAAAATAATAGGAAATCAGGTAAGTAAAACGGAGAGCATTAATACAAAACATCAGGTGTGACCCCGGTAATGTCGGGACTTATAATGGGCAGTGCGATCAGCCTTGCTTTGTAATCAGAGTGTCTGGGAATACAGTTCCTATTCGTTTGCCGGGTCAACCGAACCTTTGCGCCTTATGACGGTAGGTTCGGCTTTTTTATTAAGAAGGGGCGACAGCAGCCCTGCTGTTCAATCTTGGCTGGAGGTGGAGCTTAATGGCAATAGATATGAAGGAAGAGATAGTTGAGGCTGCCAGAAGGCTTCTGATGGATAAAAAGGTTAAAAAGCTTACGGTAAAAGACATTGTGGAGGAATGCCATATAACCCGCCAGGCTTTTTATTATCATTTTGAAGATATACCCGACATGCTTAAATGGATGCTGGAAAGAGGCGCGCAGGCAATGCGGGAAGCGGGCTTTGGCAAAGACGGCGAGGAAAGGATTCGCTATTTCGTGCTTATGGCTCTGAATGCGGCTCCTCATGTAAAAAAGAGCATGCAGACTAATTACGGTGACGAGATTGCACGCATTTTAACCGAGCATGTTTATAATATATTTGAGCAGACGGTTGAAGAAAAGAATTTATATCAAAAATGCAGCCGTTCCGAATTAAAATTTATTTTGCGTTATCACAGCGAGGCTATAATGGGCGTCCTGCGTGGCTGGACAGAGGAGGATACGAAAAATCTGGATAGAATTGTACATCAAATATATGTTTTATTAGTAGAAGGGGTTTCGCCTTATTCTTAAATTTGTGTTTTACAAAACGGGCCGAGTGTAAAAAGCTTTTACACTCGGCCCGTTTTGTCTATACACTTTAAAATTATTGGCTATTGATGAAATTAAAAATGGCGGGTACAATAAAACAGTAAACTGATAAAAGAAGGGAGCGGCGTTATGGCGTGTGAGGTACTGTCCGTAAAATTGGACGAACTGGATAATGAATTTGAAAAAATGCGCCGTCGGATTAAACTTAGCAGGGAAGCGTGTCACAGCCGGATAAGGGAGGAGCTTGTTAAGGCGCACAGAGAGTATGCGCAGAACGAACTGGCTTTGCGCAGCAGACTCAGCTCTTCCCGTGCCGAAACGGTTAGCAGAATTTCGCAGGTTTACGGCCGGGTGGAGCAGGTTATACAGGATGCTAAAGCTGAAGTATGCAGGCGGACGGCGGTGGAAGATTGGATTAAAGCGCTGACGGCCGAGGAAAAAGCGCTTCTGGCTGAATACGCGCTGGATTTTGCAATGCAGGCGGCCAACCGCGCTCTGCTCATATCTTTAGAGGCTATAGATGCTGAACTTACTCAACAGGAAAAGGAGGAATAAATTTGCAGGAAGTTAAATCTCCTAAAAAATCGCTTTTATATTATTACGGTATCGCGTTAATAATCCTGCTTCTGTTTAATTTGATAGTTGCGCCTCTGCTTGCGCAGAGACAGGTAACTGAAGTAGATTACGGCACCTTTATGAGCATGATTGAAGAAAAGAATATAGGCGAGGTGCAGATTGAGGATTATGAAATAGTTTTTACTGATAAGGATAATACGGCTATATATAAAACGGGCATCATGGAAGATCCGGATTTAACGCAGAGACTGTACGATTCAGGGGCAAAATTTGCCCGTGAGATAACCGAACCCATGTCTCCCATCCTAAGCCTGCTACTGTCTGTGGGCATACCCCTTCTTATATTTGTAGGCCTAGGGCAATATATGAATAAGAAGCTCATGGAGCAGGCGGGCGGAAAAAATTCTATGGCCTTCGGCATGGGAAAGAGCAATGCTAAAATTTATGTGCAGTCCACGCAGGGAATACGCTTCAGCGATGTTGCAGGCGAGGATGAGGCAAAGGAAAGCCTGGCGGAGATAGTGGATTATCTGCATAATCCAAAGAAATACACGGAGGCAGGCGCTTCAATGCCTAAGGGTCTTCTGCTTGTCGGCCCGCCCGGAACGGGCAAAACCATGCTGGCCAAGGCGGTAGCGGGTGAATCCAATGTTCCGTTCTTTTCCATTTCAGGCTCTGAATTTGTGGAAATGTTCGTGGGTATGGGCGCTTCCAAGGTGCGTGATTTGTTCAGACAGGCTAAGGAAAAAGCTCCCTGCATTGTTTTTATAGATGAAATTGACGCAATAGGCAAGAGACGGGACGGCCAATTAGGAGGAAACGATGAACGGGAACAGACCCTTAATCAGCTTTTGACAGAAATGGACGGATTTGAGGGCAATACCGGAGTTATAATCCTGGCCGCTACCAACCGGCCCGAAGCGCTGGATCCGGCACTGACCCGTCCGGGCCGATTTGACCGGCGTATCCCGGTAGAGCTGCCCGACCTCAAAGGCCGGGAGGAAATCTTAAAAGTCCATGCCAAGAAGATTAAGACGGCGGATGACGTTAATTTTCATACTATTGCGCGTATGGCGGCGGGCGCTTCAGGCGCGGAACTGGCCAATATCATTAATGAGGCGGCGCTGCGGGCGGTGCGCAATAACCGTGTTATAGTGGAACAGGCTGATTTGGAGGAGAGCATTGAGATAGTTATTGCAGGCTATCAGAAGAAAAACGCCGTGCTTTCGGATGAAGAAAAGAAGGTTGTGGCCTATCATGAAATAGGGCACGCGCTGGTGGCTGCAATGCAGTCGCATTCCGCTCCGGTGCAGAAAATAACCATAATTCCGCGCACTTCAGGCGCGCTGGGCTATACTATGCAGGTGGAACAGGGAGATAAGTACCTTCTAACTAAGAAGGAAATAGAAAACAAGATTGCAACTTATACCGGGGGCCGGGCGGCTGAAGAAATAGCTTTCGGTGAGATAACAACCGGCGCCTCAAACGATATAGAGCAGGCAACCAAGCTTGCCCGCGCTATGATAACCAGGTACGGCATGAGCAGGGATTTTGATATGACGGCTATGGAGACTGTAAGCAATCAGTATTTAGGCGGCGACACTTCTCTTATATGCTCGACTGAAACTCAGAAGGAGATAGATAAAGAGGTGGTAGAGGTGATTAAAACCCAGCATGCAAAAGCTGCGCAGATTTTAAAGGAAAATCGCGGGAAGCTGGATGAACTGGCGCAGTTTTTGTATGAAAAAGAAACCATTACCGGTGAAGAATTTATGACTATATTAAAAAGGGAAGGGGGCGCCCTGCTGTGAAAAGGCGTTCAGGTTACGGCTGGCTTGAGCTCATAATGGGCATTCTGCTGATTCTTTTAGGTATCTTTACCTTTATCCGCCCAACGGAAACGCTGACGGGAGTGGTAATAATATATGGCATTATTGCTGTACTGACAGGAATTGCAGATATAGTGTTCTATATTAAAATTGACAGGCATATGGGGTTTGTGCCTACCATATCTTTAATTTCCGGCCTGTTAAGCGTAATGGCGGGAGTTATGCTCCTGGCCTATCCTGCCGCGGGCACATGGGTATTGTCCCTGCTTTTCCCGATATGGTTTATTGCGCATTGCATTTCCCGGCTGTCCCATTTAAATATTATACGCATGACTGCGGGAAACTTTTATTATGGCTTTACGTTGATAGTAAATATAATCGGACTTGTCCTGGGCGTTATAATGATTCTGAATCCGATTATATCTATTATATCCGTGGGTTATATTGTAGGAGCGTATTTGATCCTGCTGGGGATAGAGAGCGTTGTTGTGGCTTTGAGCAATTTTGGTTCAGGCTGGTAAGAAAGGAGAATGTGAATTGATTAAGATTTTAAAGAGGATGCGCGCTAAGGAATGGCTTATGGCTGGTCTGTGCGCGGTGATGGTACTGGGCCAGATTTATTTTGATTTGCGCCTGCCGAACTATATGAGCGATTTGACAGTTCTTATTGAAACGCCGGGGAGCACTATTTCTGAGATTATAAATACCGGCCTTGAGATGCTGGCGTGTACTGTTGCAAGCGCAGTTTTAAGCATTATATGCGGCTTTTTGTCAGCACAGGTTGCCGCTGGCTTCAGCTATACTCTGCGCGAGGGGGTTTTTAATAAAGTAGCGGATTTTGGGCATCAGGAAATGCAGGCGTTTTCGGTTCCCAGTCTGATTACTCGTACGACAAACGATATAACCCAGATTCAGATGCTGGTAGCTATGGGGCTGCAGATACTTATTAAATCCCCGGTTATGGCGGTTTGGGCTGTTATAAAGATAATAAATAAGAGTTGGACACTTTCGGTCATTACCGCGGGTTTCGTAGCGGCGCTGATTATTATGATGGCCGTTGTAATTGTAGTAATTCTGCCCCGTGTAAGACGAGTGCAGAAGCTTACCGATAACATTAACCGGGTTTCAAGAGAAAATCTTACCGGCATCAATGTAGTCCATGCTTTTAACGCTGAGGAGTATCAGGCGGAGAAATTTGAAAAGGCCAATGATACTTTGATGAGGACGCAGCTTTTTAACCAGCGTGCCTTGGCTTTGCTTATGCCGGCGGTATCCCTGGCCATGAACGCTCTGGCTCTGGTCATATACTGGGTGGGCGCGTCCATTGTCAATAATGTTGATGTTGCTGATATGACAGCCAGAATTGCGACCTTTGGCGATATAGTGGTATTCGGCACTTATGCGACTTATGTTATCATGTCCATAATGATGATGGTTATGGTGATTATGTTCCTGCCTTCTGCTCAAGTATCGGCAGGCCGTATCAATGAAGTGCTGGAAGCCAAAATAAACCTGCATGAGGGCAGCCAAACGCAGGCGGAAGAAACAGGCACAGTAGAGTTCAGAGACGTATCCTTCCATTATCCTTCTTCAGGTAAGGATGTTTTAGAGCATATAAGCTTTAAAGTAAACAAAGGGGAGACTATAGCTTTTATAGGCGCTACAGGCAGCGGCAAGACCACTTTGGTCAGCCTTGCGGCGCGTTTTTATGACGCAACTTCGGGCCAGGTGCTGATAGATGGCCGGGATATAAGGGAATATACCTTCGACGCCCTTTATGACCGCATAGGCTATGTTACGCAGAAGGCAATCCTTTTTGCCGGGGATATAAAAGAAAATGTTCTGTTTGGCGAAAGCGCAGCCGAGCAGACGGATGAAAACGTAAACCGCGCGCTCAGTTTAGCGCAGGCGTCCGAATTTGTCTCCAAGCTTCCGGGAGGAATAAACGCGCCTATTACTGAGGGAGGCACCAATGTTTCGGGAGGACAGAAACAGCGTTTGAGCATAGCAAGGGCGCTGGCACGGCAGCCGGAAATTCTGATTTTTGACGATTCGTTCTCAGCTTTGGATTACAAAACTGACTCTCTTCTCAGAAAGGGACTGGCAGAAAATCTTGGAGGGACCACCCGTATGATAGTGGCCCAGCGCATCGGCACTATACGGGATGCGGATAAAATTGTTGTTTTGGACGAAGGACGGGCCGTGGGCATAGGCAAGCATGAGGAACTGCTTAAAACTTGTCCTGTATACAGGGAAATTGCCATGTCGCAGCTTTCAGCCGAAGAGCTTGGCGCGTAAAGGAGGGATATAAAATGAGTGCTAATAGAATGAATGGGCATATGAATGTGCCTGAAAAAAGCAAGCGGGGAATTATAGGGCTTATCAGAGAGCTGTTTATATATTCCAGCAAATTAAAAGTACCCATGATTATCGCTATGTGTCTTGCTGTCGGCGGGGCTGTACTTACCATTATCGGGCCCAATCAGCTCAGCCGCATCACCGATTTGATTTCGGAGGGCTTGTTTTCCAGCATTGATATTGCTGCAATAGGAAAAATCGGATTGCTGCTGTTGGGAATGTATCTTTTGAGCGCTCTGTTTACCTATATACAGCATTACATTATGGCTACTATAACTTTGAACCTTTCTAAGGAACTGCGCAGGGATTTGTCCTATAAGATAAATCATGTGCCCATGAAATGCTTTGGAAAGTATTCGCACGGAGATATTCTGAGCCGTGTTACCAATGATGTGAGCACTCTCCAGCAGGCTCTTTCAAACAGCCTGCCGTCCATTATAAGCTCGGCGGCGCAGTTTATTGGCTGTCTTATAATGATGCTGGTTACAGAATGGCGCATGGCCCTTGCGGCTATTGCCGCTACCCTTTTAGGCTTTGGCATTATGGCGGTCATAATGTCCAGGTCTCAGAAATATTTTATATCCCGCCAGCAGAGCCTGGGCCGCTTGAATGGTTATGTGGAAGAAATGTATTCCGGGCATGATGTGGTTAGGATTTCCAGAGCCAACCGTAAAATCAAGCATGTTTTTGACGGAATGAACCGAGACGTTTATGACGCAGAGAGGAAAAGCCAGTTCCTGTCGGGCGTTATGCAGCCCTTAATGAATGTAATCGGGAATTTAGGCTATGTGGCTGTATGCGTATTAGGTGCAGCGCTGGTGCTGGACGGTCAAATTTCCTTTGGCGTTATAACTGCGTTTATAATGTATGTCCGGCTCTTCACTTCTCCGCTCAGCACTATCGCTCAGGGCATGACGCAGATGCAGACGGCGGCGGCCGGCGGCGACCGTGTGTTTGATTTTCTTCAGGAGGAAGAGCTTGAGGACGAGAGCCATAAGACTGCCAAGCTTACAAATGTGAGAGGCGAGGTGGAATTTGACCACGTTCGCTTCAGCTATCCGGACAATCCGGATAAAATAATTATCAAGGATTTCTCCGCCCATGTAGAGCCCGGACAGAAGGTAGCCATTGTAGGACCTACGGGTGCCGGCAAAACTACTATGGTTAATCTGCTTATGCGCTTCTTTGAAATTAACAGCGGCGATATAAGGATTGACGGAGTATCCACTTCTCAATTAACGAGGGAAAACGTCCATAATCTGTTCGGGATGGTATTGCAGGATACATGGCTCATAGAGGGGACTGTGCGTGAGAACCTTGTTTATAACAATACCGGAATTACTGACGAGCAGCTGGAAAAAGCCTGCCGTGCCTGCGGAATATATCATTTTATCGAGACTCTGCCTGACGGCTTTGATACGGTCTTAGGGGAAAATATTACAATTTCAGCGGGTCAGAAGCAGTTATTTACCATTGCCCGCGCTATGGTTCAGAACAGCCCCATGCTTATTCTGGACGAAGCGACCAGCTCGGTAGATACCAGAACCGAGCTTATTACGCAGGAGGCTATGGATAAGCTGACCGAGCATAGAACCAGCTTTGTTATTGCGCACAGGCTGTCCACCATAAAAAATGCGAACTTGATTCTGGTTATGAAAGACGGAGATATAATAGAGCAGGGCGATCACGAAACCTTGCTGGCTAAAGGCGGCTTCTATGCGGATTTGTATAACAGCCAGTTTGACAAGGCGTCGTGATTTGGGAGTATACAGGAAGGAGAATATTTATGAGGTCTTTGGCCATTGAAAGAGAATTCGGGAGCGGAGGCCGGGAAATAGGCATAATGGTCGCCCAAAAAGCCGGCATTCCGTATTATGACAGCGAGCTGATTAAAAAAGCGGCTGAGGCCCAGGGAGTATCAGCCGGAATGCTGGAGGAATTTGATGAAAAATACAGCGGGAGCTTCCTGCATGATTTTGCTTCGTATTTAAATTATTCGCAGGGAGCGGCCAATACGGTTTATGATTTGTTTTATGGGCTGCAAAAGACCATTTTAAGGCTGGCGCAGGAGAGCCCGGCAGTCTTTATTGGCCGCTGCTCTACGGAAATTTTGAAGGACAGGCCGGATGTCCTGCGCGCATATATTTATTCTTCTGATTTGAAGAGGAGGCTTTCGCGTATTGTAAGTACTGAAGGTATTACTCAGGCCGAGGCTCAGGCTCTTATGGAGAAAAAGGACAGGCAGAGAAAGAACTATTTTAAGTATTGGACCAAAAAGGAATGGGCTGATAGGCGAAATTATGATATTGAGCTGAATACATCTTCTCTTTCTTCGGAAGAGTGCGCTGGAATCCTTTTGGACATTATAAACCGGGGTTAAAACTGGAAAAAGTAAGAAGGAGCCTAAACTGTATTTTTTATAGAGGCTTGATATATGCTGCGGAATGGAAAAGGGCGGGGCTCCCGCCCAAGCACAGAACAGCCCGTCATTTTGACGGGCTGTTCTGTGCAATA
>URYI01000023.1 GCA_900552055.1 uncultured Eubacteriales bacterium
CAGGACACTCAAACAGCCCTGTCCTGACCGTATATGCCCTTGTCAATTTAGGGTACAGGGGTAAAAATATAATGCAGTCAAAAAGTGGCTGCATTTTTTTATTTAAGTGTTTCTTGGTGGGCAAAAACTCAAAAAAATCTATGAAAATCATAAAAAAGTGGTTGTAAGTGGGCAGAAAGTATTGTATAATAACCATACAAGACTGTATTAGGAGGTGAGATATATGCAGGGCTTTGGTTTTCTGGGCACTTATGACGCCACTATAGACGATAAGGGCCGCGTAAGGCTGCCCGCCAAATTCCGCGCGTTGCTGGGCGAAAACTTTATAGTTGCTCAGGGAGCGGAAAACTGCCTCAGCGTATATCCCGCCGAAACCTGGGAAAAGCTCACGGGACAGGTATCCAGCCTGGACAGTCTGGACCTTGAAGTAATGGAATTCAGGCGAAGCCTTTTTTCTACGGCTAACGAAGGAAGCTTTGACGCGGCAGGCAGGGTGCTCATCCCTCAGCGCCAGCGCAATTATGCCGGATTGAAAAAAGAGCTTATAGTTATAGGTAATTTTGACTGCTTTGAAATCTGGGATAAGGAAAATTGGGAACAAAAAGATTATGCCTCCCTGGAAAAGAGGCGCACGCTCCAGAAGGGGTTGAAGGCTCAGGAGGATGGAAGGAGTAACTGACATGGATTTCAAACATACTCCCGTTATGCTGGAGGAGACGCTCAGGCTGCTTTGCGTAAAGGATAACGGATTATATATAGATGGTACTCTCGGCGGAGCGGGCCATGCCCGCGGAATACTTTCAGCGGCAAAAGATGTCCGCTTGATAGGGATAGACAGGGACGGCGAGGCGCTCGCCGCGGCGGCGCTCCGGCTTAAGGAATTTGGGGACAGAGTAACCCTTGTACATGCGAATTTTTCAGAAATAAAGAGCATTCTGGCACAAAAGGAAATAGAGGGGGCGGACGGCATACTGCTTGATCTGGGAGTAAGCTCCTATCAGCTGGACAACCCTGAACGGGGCTTCAGCTATCAATACGACGCGCCCTTGGATATGAGAATGGATAAGAGCCAGTACCTTAATGCTTATCATGTGGTGAACGAATACAGCGAGCGGGAGCTTTACAGGGTTATAAGGGATTACGGAGAGGAACAGTGGGCGTCCAGAATTGCGCAGTTTATAGTGGAGGAGCGCCAGCGCAAAAGCATTGAAACCACCTTTGAGCTGGTGGATGTAATTAAAAAGGCTATTCCTACGCGCGCGCGGCGGACAGGCCCCCATCCGGCCAGGAGAACCTTTCAGGCTATACGCATAGAGGTTAATAACGAGCTGGGAGGCCTGGAGCAGTCCATAAGGGACGCGGTAGACTGTCTTAATCCGGGCGGCAGGCTGTGCGTTATAACCTTCCACAGCCTGGAGGACAGAGTGGTCAAAAGGGTAATGCAGAATATGGAAAAGCCCTGCACCTGTCCGCCTAAGCTCCCTGTATGCGTGTGCGGGGCAGTGCCTAAAGGGAAGGTTATCGGCAGGTTCGTAATGCCGTCTGCGCAGGAGATGGAGAGCAATCCGCGGAGCAAGAGCGCAAAATTGCGCTGTTTTGAAAAAGCCTGATTGTAATTTTTTAATTCTTAAACGCGAAGGACAAATATAAGTAATATAGCTTGGGGCGGGTGAATAAAAATGGATACAAGAGAAAGAAGAACCAGGGAAAGGCTTTATGAGCAGGAGCAGGTAAGCGTGCGCTACCGGCTTGATTCCAACGCCGCGCTTCAGCCCGATACAGTCCCTTCCCGTCCCCGGCCCGAACGGCGGGAGCAGCCCAGGGTAAAGCCTGATTTAAGGGTAGTACCCGGCGGGCAGGAAAAGCATAAGCGCTTTAAGCGCTTCCTTGGCGTGACTCTTACTCTGGCCTTTGCGGCGTCGGCCTGCCTACTGCTTATGGGCAATGCCGCCATATACGAAAACAACCGCAATATACAAAAGATGGGCAAGGAGATACAGAACAGCATAGTGGCAGTCAACAGCGCTAAAAAGGAGCTTTCGGAGACTGCCGATATGGAGAGATATCTTGCGCTTGCCGAAGAATTGGGCATGCAATATCCTGAAGCCAGCCAGATAATCCAGCTTGAGCTTGAGCCCGTCCAGGCCGAGTATGAAGAATTGACCGCAGTACAGGAGAATGGAGGCTTATTTGACAAGCTGCTGGACTGGCTGAATTCCCTTGAGAGGAGGAACTGAATTGGCGAATAATGCCTATGCTAAGCATAAGAGCAGACTTTTCTGGATTTTAAGCGCGTTTATGGTATGCATGGTGCTGCTGGTGGTGCAGCTTTTCAGATGGCAGATAGTTGAATCGCAGGAGCTTCAGAGGCGGGCTTTGGGGCAGTGGACATCCTCTACTGTTGTATCCGCTTCTAGAGGCTCTATTTATGATAGGAACATGGAACTGCTGGCCGTAAGCGCCAGCAGCAAGAGCCTGGTAGTGCAGCCGGCGCAGATTGCCAAAAAGGGCGATCCCAACAAGACCGCCGATCAGCTTGCGGCCATTCTGGAAATGGACAGAGAAACCATATACAACCGCGTAACCAATACCAAATATGCCGAGCAGAATATAAAGCGGCATTTGTCTGAAGAAGAAGTGCTGGCTATTGAGGCGCTGGATCTGCCCGGTGTAGTATTAGTGGATGACCGCAAGAGATATTATCCAAAGGGCAGCACGCTGGCTCAGGTGCTGGGCAGAACGTCTGTTGACGGCGTGGGCAAAGAGGGCCTGGAGCTTAAATATGATAAATATCTGCGCGGATTGACCGGGCGCATTTATTCTTCGACAGACATAGGAGGAATGCAGATCCCCGGCGGCGAAGAAAGATATATAGACCCCACCAACGGCTTGAACCTGGTACTGACCATAGACTATGTTATACAGAAATTCGCCGAAAGCGCCATGAAGCAGTGCTATGAAGAACAAAAGGCTAAAAAGGTGGAATGCATAGTTATGAACCCCCAGACGGGAGAAGTGCTGGCTATGGTCAATATTCCTGATTATGATTTGAACGACCCGCCCCTGGACGATTTGGACGCATGGCAGGAATATTCGCGCAACAGCACCATCCTGGACGTATATGAGCCGGGTTCGGTATTTAAGATTATAACTCTGGCCAGCGCGCTGGAAGAGGGAAAGGTCAATCTCAACAGTACCTTTAACGATATAGGCTATGCGCTGGTGGACGGGCAGAAGATAAAATGCTGGCGGAACGTGCCTCACGGACATCAGACTTTGACCGAGGCGGTATGCAATTCGTGCAACCCGGCTTTTGTAGAGATGGGGCTGAGTCTGGGAGTGGATACCTTTTATAAATATCTGCGCAGCTTTGGTTTCGGCACTGAAACCAACATAGATTTTTCCGCCGACCAGGCAGGATTGGTCCTGGCACAGAAATATGTGCAGAATGTGGATTTGGCGCGCATGGCCTTCGGGCAGGCGATAGCCGTTACCCCCCTTCAGCTTATTACGGCGGTTTCGGCGGCTATAAACGGCGGCAAGCTTATGCAGCCCTATCTGGTTAAGGGTATGGTGGACGACGACGGCAACAGTGTAATGGAGGTTGAGCCTACTGTTATACGTCAGGTAATCTCTGAAGAAACCAGCGCCACTGTAAGGCAGATACTTGAGGAAGTGGTGCGTTCGGGAGGCGGCAAGAACGCATATATCCCCGGCTACCGTGTAGGGGGCAAGACGGGTACCGCTCAGAAATACCGCGACGGCGTAATTGTGCGGGATAAGCATATAGCTTCCTTCTTAGGCTTTGCTCCGGCGGATGACCCGCAGATAGCGGTGCTGGTGGTTGTGGATGAGCCGGATGTTGCCATAGATTTCGGAAGCGTGGTAGCCGCGCCTTACGCCAAGATGATTTTGGAAAATGCGCTTAAATATATGAATATCCAGCCTGAGAACACTGAGGAGGACAGCGAGCTGCTGGTGGCCAATATCGAGGTGCCTGACGTAAGGGGCATGGATACGGTTGAGGCTGAAAAAGTGTTGAAGGAGGCGGGCCTCAGGATGCTCGTCCAGGGGGAAGGCAAGGTTGTGGCCCAGGTGCCGGCCGCGGGAGCTATGGTTTATTCCAATACTGAAATTATGGTAACGGGCGAGGAGCCTGTGGACGCTTATACAGATATTTATGAGGAAGAGGAATAGCGGGGGTTGTTTATGAAGCTTGAAGCGCTCATTCATGGGCTGGACGGCCTGGAGGAATATGAGATCCGGGGAGATGCGGATAAAGAAATAGGGCATCTGACTTTGGATAACCGCGAATGCGTAAAGGGCTCACTGTTTTTTGCCATAAGAGGGCTGGAGACAGACGGGCATAAATATATTGCGGGCGCGCTGGCTAACGGAGCGGCGGCTGCTGTAGTGGAGGAATTTACGTCCGAGCGTATAACTCAGATAAAGGTGAAGGATTCACGCAGGGCCATGAGCCTCATGGCGGCGGCGTTTTACGGCAATCCGGCCCAGGGCATGAGCTTTGTGGGCGTAACGGGTACCAACGGCAAAACCAGTATTACCTTTATGCTGCGCCACGCGCTTAATAAAAAAGGCCTTTCGGTAGGGCTGATAGGCACTTCAGGCATATTTATAAACGGCGAGAAGCAGAATATAAGCATAAAGACTTCTACTACGCCCGACCCTATAGAATTGCAGTATATCCTGCGCAGAATGCGGGACAGAGGGGTAAAGAGCGTGGTTATGGAGGTAACGGCCCAGGCGCTTTATCTGCGGAAAGTAGAAGGTATTATTTTTGACGTAGGGATATTTACCAATCTGACCCAGGACCATCTGGAATTTTTCGGGGATATGCAGACCTATGCGGAGGCGAAGCTGCGTCTGTTTGAGCCGGGCCGCTGCAAAAAGACGGTCGTTAATATTGACGACGAGACAGGGCGCAGAGCCGCAACGGGCGCAACAACCTACGCACTTGACCGGGATGCGGATATAAAGGCGGAGAATATAGTATATTCGGGCCAGGGCAGCAGCTTTGATTTAATATATAAGGGAGAAATATACCAGGCAAAACTTAAAATATCCGGGCGCTTCAGCGTGTATAACGCGCTGGCGGCCTTTGGAGCGCTCACGGCTCTGGGCCTGGAGGCACAGTTTGCACTTAAATGCCTGGGCGAGTTTCCGGGCGTGCCGGGCAGGTTTGAAACCCCTGATATGCAGGGCCGGCCGTACAGCGTGGTTATAGATTATGCCCATACTCCGGACGGACTGGAAAATATACTTAAGGCGGTAAAAAACTATCATAAGGGGCGGATAATTACCGTGTTTGGCTGCGGCGGCAACCGGGATTCGGGAAAGCGGCCCATAATGGGAGAAATAGCCGCCCGTTACAGTGATTTCTGCGTTATAACCTCGGATAACCCGCGGTATGAGGAACCGATGGAGATAATGCGCCAGATAGAAAAGGGGCTGCCTGCCGGTTATACTGATTATAAAATGCTGGAAAACAGGCGCTCGGCTATACTCTTTGCAATGGAAAACGCCCATGCGGGGGATATAATTATAATAGCGGGCAAGGGAGACGAGGATTATCAGGAAATAGGCGGGGTCAAGCATCATTTCAGCGACCGGGAGACCGTTGCCAGCCTGCTTAATGAAAACGCCCATTTATGAACGGGGGAAGGAACAAATGGAGGAATTTAGGGATATAATACTGCCGGTGCTGGCGGCGTTTATAATATGTCTTTTTGCCGGGCCTTTTATAATAAAAGCCATGCAGAAGCTGAAATTCGGCCAGCAGGTAAGGGACGACGGGCCTAAGAGCCATTTAAGCAAGCAGAATACGCCCACTATGGGAGGGCTTATTATGCTGGTGGGAATATTGGTGCCCGCCTTAATATTCAGGCTCAGCGGAATGGCCATGATAGCGTGCCTGGTAGCCTTTGCCTATGGGATAGTAGGCTTTTTGGATGATTTTATAAAGATAGTTAAAAAGCGTTCCCTGGGGCTTAAGGCATATCAAAAAATAATAGGGCAGTTCGGCATAGCGCTTATAACCGCCCTTTACGCCTATTACAGCCCTGAAATAGGGAGCAGCATATATCTGCCCTTTTCGGGCGGGGAGCTGGATCTGGGCTGGGCATATATCCCTGTGGCTATATTTGTTATAATAGCGATAGTAAACGCTTCCAATCTTACTGACGGCTTAGACGGCCTGGATTCGGGAGTCAGCCTCATTATAATGGGCACCTTTACGGTAATTATTACCTATCTTTCGGCGGGCGCGTTTGCGGAGGGAGATTCAGTCTACGGCGAGCAGATGAAACTGCTGGCTACCTTCTGCGCTATAGCCGCGGGAGCGGCTTTAGGCTTCCTGCGCTTTAATATATATCCGGCGCGCATATTTATGGGGGATACCGGTTCCTTTATCCTGGGCGGAGCCATCGCTGCGGCTACTTTGTTTTCCCGGCTGATGCTGCTCATACCCATAATGGGCGGAGTGCTGGTGGCCTCGTGCGTTTCGGTAATATTGCAGGTGGGCTCCTATAAGCTGCGCAAAAAGCGGGTATTTTTAATGGCGCCCCTGCATCATCATTTTGAGCTTAAGGGATATCCCGAAACTAAGGTTACGGGAATGTACATGATTGTTACTTTTGTGCTCTGCATGATATCCCTTTTAATGCTGGGCTAAAAAGCACGCCTGCCGGCAGCGGCTGGCGGAAAGGAGAATAGATGGAGCTGAAAAATAAAAAAGCGCTGGTAATAGGCATGGCGCGCAGCGGGGTAGCGGCGGCTAAGCTGCTTAAAACCTTAGGCGCACAGGTAATTTTAAATGATTCCAAGCAGATGGATAATATAGAGGGACTGCCTGCCAACGAATATATCTATAAAACGGGCATTAGCCCGGACAGCCTTGTCGGGCAGGCGGATTTGATAGTAATCAGTCCCAGCGTTCCCCCAAATATCCCTGCCCTTAAGAAGGCGCGTGAAAAGGGGATAGAGGTGCTGACTGAAATAGAGCTGGGCTATAGAGTGTGCAAGGGCCAGACCGTAGCCATTTCGGGCACCAACGGCAAGACTACCACTACAACTCTGACCGGCCGGATATTTTCCGAGGCTAACAGGGGCAATTTTGTAGTGGGCAATATAGGCATACCTTACAGCGCGCACGCGCTTGAGGCCTCGCCGCGTGATATTATGGTGACTGAGATAAGCAGCTATCAGCTTGAATGCATTGACACCTTTAAAGCGCATGTGGCGGCCTTACTGAATATCACACCCGACCATCTTAACCGGCACGGGGATATGAATGGCTATATTGCCGCTAAAAAAAGGCTTTTTCTTAATCAGACCGCCAGGGATTTTGCGGTGCTTAATTATGACGATGAAATTGTGCGCGGGATGGCCGAGGATATAGATGCACGGGTGCTGTTTTTTTCCTATGAAAAGGAACTGGGCGAGGGCGTATTTATAGAGGACGGCATTATTACCTTTTGCCTGGGCGCCCTTAAGCAGCCTATATGCAAATGCGAGGATGTGCGCATCAAGGGAAGGCATAATATAGAAAACGCTATGGCGGCCTCGGCAATAGCCATGCTTATGGGAGTTTCGGCGGCTAATGTCGCTCAGACCCTTATGACCTTTGAAGGAGTGGAGCACAGGATTGAAACGGTGCGTACGGTAAAAGGGGTTACCTTTATAAACGATTCTAAAGGCACTAATCCCGATTCCACCATTAAAGCCATTCAGACTATGGATAAGCCCACTGTGCTTATATTGGGCGGCTATGACAAGGGCGGCGAATTTGACGGACTGATAAAAGAATATACGGACAACATACGGCATACAGTTGTTTTAGGGGATACCTCCCAAAAGATTATTGAAGCTTTGGAGCGTGCGGGCATTAAGGAATATACGCGCGCCGGCAGCTTTAAAGAGGGGGTGCTTCAGGCGTTCAGCGCGGCCCAGCCGGGCTGGAACGTCCTGCTCTCGCCTGCGTGCGCCAGCTTTGATATGTTTGCGGATTTTGAGGAGCGGGGCCGGGTATTTAAGGAGATTGTCAATTCTCTGACAGAATAGACAATGCCGGCGCTGCGGGGAGGAACGTCAAAAGCAGATAAAACAGGCAGGTGCATTGGGGGGCTTGCCGGTATCGGTTTCTTTAAAAGAAGGAACAATTTAAGGTATTAATAATTAATAAGCGCTCTGGGGGTAAGGGCGGAATTTTAAGAAAGAGGCGGCCTATGACGCGGGAAAACACAAAACAGAAGAAAAAGGCCAGGCGGGTAAGGCGAAGCGCTATCAGCTTCCCTCTCTTCTATGTTGCAATAGTGCTTTTATGCATTGGCTGCATAATGGTGCTTTCCAGTACCTATGCCAGCCAGATACTGGACGGCCAAAGCTCCATGAGCCTGTTCATCCAGCATGCTGCGGCGTCGGTAGTCTGCGTGATTATGATGTTCCTGATATCCCGCTTTGACTACCGTAATTTTAATAAAAAGCCGCTGGTTATAATAGCGCTGGTTGTATCCACGGTACTGCTCTGCGCGGTATTCCTGTTTGAGGACAGGGGAGGCGCGCACCGGTGGATTGACTTGGGCTCGTTTACTCTTCAGCCCTCTGAAATAGCTAAATTTATCCTGGTATATTTCCTGGCCTGGTACCTGGCGGGAAACGTTAACTGGTACAAGAGCTTTAAAACATGGGCCATACCCTTTGGGCCGATAATTGTATTTGCCGCGCTTATACTGCTTGAGCCTAACCTTTCAACAACCGCCATATGCATACTCATACCCAGCATAATGCTGCTTTTTATAGCGGGCATGCAGAAGTGGCTGGTAGCGCTGGGAGGCGTGGTGGTTACGGCCGGGGCCGTATGCATGATGACCCTGGTAGGCTGGCGGAGCGACCGCGTTCATGCCTGGCTGGACCCGTTTTTTGACCCGCAGGATAAATCCTATCAGATAGTGCAGTCCCTCTATGCATTGGGAAGCGGCAACCTCTGGGGAGTGGGCCTGGGCAACAGCCGGCAGAAAATAAGCAATCTCCCTATGGCGGATACCGATTACATATTTGCAATAATCGCTGAGGAATTTGGCTTTATAGGCGCGGTAGCTGTGATTCTGCTTTATGCGGCCTTTATTTTCATGGGTATGCGCATTGCCATGAACGCGCCCGACCGCTTTGGCAGCTATCTGGCCAGCGGCATAACCATAATAGTAGCCATGCAGGTTATAGTCAATATAGGGGTTGTTACTAATCTCATCCCCTCTACAGGCGTAACCTTGCCCTTTATAAGCAGGGGCACTTCTTCCTTGCTGGCCTTTTCGGCAGCAACGGGGGTACTTCTGAGCATAAGCGCTTATTCTGCGCGACGATCCCCCCGGCAAAAGGCAAAGGATGAAAACGGAGAGGACGTGATACGGCGCATAAGCTGAAAAATTTTCGGATTAAGGCGTGCTTGGCGCGGCGTATGAGCCGGAAATCTTTTCAGTTTAAAAGCTGCTTAAAAAACGCAAGAAATACAGTCTTAGTGCTTTTAACAGCAAATGGAACGTCTGGCGCCTTTAAAAATAATAATTAATTTTATAAGCTTTTTAAAGCAGGCCGGTTAAAGGCGGAAAACGCGGACGCGCAATATAGCAAAAGCCGCCTTCAAGGCATATATTGCAGTATACAGAAAAAAACTCATCCGGTTAATTCCGGATTAACAAGACCTCGTTTTGAGATTCTTTTGTTTTTGCTGCAATGTATGACCTGGAGGTGCGTAAATGAAAAACATACTGCTGAGGGGAGGCAGGCGTTTAACAGGCACACTTGGCATTCACGGGGCCAAAAACGCCATTCTTCCCATTTTATCAGCCTCGCTCCTGGCGGAGGAGCCGGTAATTTTAAATAATTGCCCGCGGCTTTTGGATATAGACAACATGCTGGAGATACTAAGGAGGCTGGGCTGCCGCGCCGAGCAGGAGGGGGACAGGATTTATATTGACTCTTCCGACGCGGACGGCTACAGGATAGACGAACAGCTTTCCCGCAGACTGCGGGCCTCATTATTTATACTAGGCCCTTTAATAGGGCGTTTCGGTAAGGCGCTTCTGAGCTATCCGGGCGGCTGTGATATCGGAATGCGGCCCATTGACCTGCATCTTAAAGGACTCAGGGCTATGGGAGCGCGGATAGACGAACAGTTTGGTTACATAAGCTGCGAGGCGGTGCGTCTCAGGGGCTGTGAAATATATCTGGATTACCCCAGCGTGGGCGCTACCGAAAATTTAATGATGGCCGCGGCTGCGGCTGAGGGCGAGACGGTCATAAATAATCCTGCTAAAGAGCCTGAAATAGGAGAGCTTGCCCGCTTTATTGAAGAACTGGGCGGGCAGGTCAGCTTTTTGGGAGGCAACAGCCTCGTGATAAAGGGCGCGCGCCTTTCGGGCGGAGAATTTACTCCCATGGCTGACCGGATTGCGGCGGGCACTTATATGATAGCGGCCGCCCTAACGGGCGGGGACGTCGCCGTTACAGGGATCAGTCCTGAATACCTGCGTTCTTTAATCAATAAGCTGTCTGAATGCGGCTGCGAGGTGGAATGCGCTTCAGATAGAATAAGAGTTTCTGCTCCCTGGCGTCTAAAAAGCCCGCGCATTATTGAAACCATGCCCTATCCCGGCTTCCCGACCGATTTGCAGGCTCAGATGATGGCTTTGCAGACGGTAAGCGAGGGGACGTGCATATTAGTGGAAAATGTCTTTGAAAACCGCCTTAAGCATGCGGGTGAGCTGATTAAAATGGGGGCGGATATAACCGTTAAAGGCAGGACTGCGGTTATAAAGGGAGTTTATGAGCTTTATGGAGCTAATGTGAACGCTTACGACTTAAGAGGAGGGGCGGCTATGGTGCTTGCCGGCCTGAGGGCGCGGGGAGTAACAAGAGTTATGGACGCCGGATATATTGACAGAGGATATTACCGCCTTGAGGAGAATTTATCTAAATTAGGCGCTGATATAAAAACTGCGGAGGACTAATCTTGAAAGAGAAGAGAGCGGAAAAGCGGAAAAAGGTGTATGTCAAAAGCTACGGGCGGCTGAGTATTTTTCTGCTGCTTCTGCTCGTGCTGGCTGTTGTGCTGTTAGTCAACAGCAGTATATTTGAAATTTCCTCCATTAACGTTATGGGCAATTCCCGCTTTTCTGTTCAGGAGATAATAGAAAGCTCAGGCGTTGCTGTAGGAGATAATATATTCAAGCTGTCAGAAGCGGATATAAAGGAGCGCCTGGAGAATAATCCATATATCTCGGTGATAGATATAGTGCGCGAATTTCCTGATAAAATTACCATTTATATAAGCGAAAGGGAAGCGGCTGTTCAGTTTGAATATGCAGGAGTTTACTGCAATGCCGATTATGACGGGGTTGTGCTGGCGGCAACCCAAACGCACGACCCCGCCCTTATGCTTGTAAAAGGCCTGAACCTTACCGGATATAAGCTGGGAGAACGGATAGCGGTACAGGATGAGACTTTGTTTTCGGATTATCTTGAGCTTATAAAGCAGCTTAAAGGCTATTCGCTGATAGACCAGGTGAGCCAGGCGGATTTTTCGGATAATATGGATATAAAGCTTACTATGGATAACGGGCTTACGGTAAAATTGGGCTCCATCGTTCAATTAGCGGACAAGCTTGCCTATTATTCCCCGGCTGTGGACAGCCTTGAAAAAAACGGCTATGCTGACGCAATGGGGCAGATTAAGGGAGTTTTGGATTTATCAGTTATGGATAATTTCGCCTTCATGCCTAGTCAGGAAGAGAACGCAAATGGGGACGCAAGCCAGGGCGCGGGCGAAAATACCGGTGAGGATGCGGGCGGGAACGCAGGTGAGAGCGGAAGCGGAGATGCTGGCGGAACCACCGGCGGGAATGCAGATGAAAGCGGAGATGGAGATACTGGCGGAACTGCCGGCGGGAGCACCGGAGGCTGAAAAAAGCATTGGCGCTGTTTTCTTTAGGGCGGATTATAATGCGGAACCAAGCGCACGGCGTCTGCTTTTGGGCATGTGAATAATGCTTAAAGATGCTTGCTTTTATGATTAGAGGGTAAAAATGCCGGTTTGAATAAGGTTTTTTGCCTCATTTAAAGAAAATATATAAAAAACGCTTTTAAAATGAATGAAAATCTGTTATTATATATAGAAGGATGTTCTATTTTGGAGGCGTGTATCCGATTTCAGGCGTCCTGCCCTTGAAACGGGGCATTTGAGGATTTTGTTTGCCTGGGAGGCAGAAAAGCGATGAGGCAGACCGCTGCTGCGATTGATATAGGGACAAGCAAGGTTGTCTGCATGATTGCCGAAAAGGGCGTTTACGACGGTTTCAACCTGCTTGGAATATCTGTAAATGAATATGCCGGATATAACCGTTCGGGCTGGATAGAGCCGCGCGAGCTTAAGTATACTATAAGCTCTGTTTTAAGGGAAGCCGAAAAACAGGCCGGGCGCAGGCTGCGCCGCGTACATGTGGGCGTGCCGGGCGATTTTACCGAAGTGATTCTGAAGAAGGCCAGTCTTTCCTTTGGTAAAGCGCGGCGTATTACTCAGGATGATGTAGAACTGCTTTTTAAGCGGGGAGAAAATTTTTCCGCCATGCATGACTATTCTGTTGCGCACCGCTGTCCGATACATTTTATGATTAACGGAGAGCGCAAGACTATGGACCCGCTTAATATGATGGCCAGTGAATTAAGCGCGATGGTGTCTTATGTTTTGGTCAATAAGGGGTTTGTCCGTTCGGTAGGCGCGCTCCTTGATAGCGAGGGCTATATTATGGATTCGGCAATAGCCTCGCCGCTGGCCCAGGCGCTGGCTTTTATTCCCGCTGAGATGCGGGACCGCACAGCAATACTTGTGGATATAGGCAACCGTTCCACTTCTGTAAGCGTGCTTAAAGGAGACGGGGTGCTTTATCATAATTCAGTCCGCATCGGTGGGCTGCATATAACCAGGGATTTGGCCATGCTCCTGCATGTGGACGACGATATAGCCGACCAGCTTAAGCGCAGAGCCGTATACGGCCTTTCGGTCAGCCGGGACGACGTATACGAGATACTGCCTAAGGGAAGCAGCCGCATTCAGAGCTTTCCGGCTGTCAGGGTGCAGGAAATAATTAATGCGCGCGTAGATGAAATTTGTGATATAATTAAAAGGGAATTGGATAAATCGGGCTGTATTCTGCCCGAATATGTGGAGATATGGCTTACGGGCGGCACGTCAGGCATGCGCGGCATACGCGAATTTATGCAGAAACGCCTTAACCGCGGAGTGAGTCTTATTCAGCCTAAATCAACCCGTCTAAACAAACCGGAATTTTCTTCTGCGCTGGGCGTTATAGATTTGGCGCTGGATAACATTACTCAGGAAGAAGTATCTCTCCTGGAGCAAATAAAACAAATTTTTAAGAAATAGCGGTGAGGAGGACATAAGTATGATGGATTTCAATCTGGACGTCGGAGACTTTGCTCAAATAAAAGTTGTGGGAGTGGGCGGCGCCGGTAATAACGCTGTGGACCGCATGATAACCAGCGGCCTCACAGGCGTGGAATACATTGCCGTGAATACGGACAAGCAGGCTTTAAAGGTTTCTAAGGCCAATAAGAAAGTGCAGATAGGCGAAAAGATTACTAAGGGTCTGGGCGCTGGAGCCAATCCTGATATAGGCAAAAAAGCGGCGGAAGAGAGCAGGGACGAGATAGCCGAGCAGGTCAGAGGCTCGGATATGGTATTTGTAACCGCCGGCATGGGAGGCGGCACAGGTACAGGAGGCGCTTCGGTTGTGGCCGAGGTAGCCAAAGATATGGGCATCCTTACCGTAGGCGTAGTGACTAAGCCGTTTATGTTTGAAGGCCGGATACGCGCGCTCAACGCCGATAAGGGCATAGCTGAGCTTAAAACTAAAGTGGACAGCCTTATTGTTATTCCCAATGACAAGCTGCTTCAGGTAGTTGGTAAGGGTACGTCCATAGTAGAAGCTTTCCGTCAGGCTGACGATGTGCTCCGTCAGGGCGTTTCGGGCATAAGTGACCTTATAACCCGTCACAGCATGATTAATCTGGACTTTGCAGACGTTAAGGCGGTAATGAAGGATAAGGGCGTCGCGCATATGGGTATAGGCGTAGGCACAGGGGAGAACCGTGCTGTAGATGCGGCTAAGAAGGCTATAGCTTCGCCCCTTTTGGATACTACCATTGAGGGCGCCCGCAGCGTTATATTGAATGTTACCGGCGGACCAAGCCTCTCCTTAACTGAAGTGAACGAGGCGGCCTTCCTCATTCAGGAGGCGGTAGATCCCGACTGCAACATCATATTCGGCGCAGGCATAGATGATGAACTGGATGATGAGATACGCATAACCATAATAGCTACGGGATTTGAGAGAAATAATCCTCATTCTGCCCGCCGCGGCGAGCGCCGGGACAGCAGCGAAAGCCGTATCGAATACGACGAGGATGATGACGGCCTGGAGATGACACCCTTTAATGGCAGAACGGCTCAGAGCCAGACGCGCGCGTCAAATTACGAAGAAGAGGAAGAATATATAGAGCCTGTTAAGCCGGAGCCCAGGTACCAGGAGCCCCCGCAGACCATGCGGGTGAGCCGTTATGAAGAGCCGGAAGAGCAGTCTCAGGAGGAGGTGCGTCCCCGCCGCCAGCAGAAGAGCAGCTTCTTCTCATTTAAGAGCGAGGAGGACGACGACATAGATTTTGATATGCCTGCAATTTCGCGCCGTCAGAGCAGAAATAACAATAAATAATGTGCGATGCGCATTGCAGTTCAGGATAGTTTTTAAAAGCAATGAATTAAAGCAATAAATATTTTAGAGGAGCCTTGTTCTATTTTGGGACAGGGCTCCTTTCCTGCGAGGTTAATGCCTACGAAGACGGCATGCCGGGAGGGACGCTATATAGTTTGGCTGTTTGCAGAGGGTGTGGAGGGAATTTTGATGCGGGGAGGGGAACTTACTTAACCTTGCTTACCTCCTAACCCTTTTTCCCTGCTCTAACTCAAAAGCGGCTTAAATTGGGAACGTATTTAGGGAAGCAGGAAACCATGATGGGCATAATGGAAAAATTTGATATCCTGTATTTTGATAGGAAAAATTTGTCGAATACATTACTGCTTGAGGTTAGTTTAACGGAAAGCGAGTAGAGTGATTTATAATAAGTATGAAAGTATATTTTGATGAAAAATAGTATAAATAGGTTTATCAATATATATATAACTATTTTATGCATAATAAAATAAACTTTGTATAAAACAACCTGTCGGGGCGCCCCGCCCTTTTAATGTGGGCGCATCCAACCTAGGCATTTTTACCAGCCTGAACCGGTTCCGTATCTACCTTCTTTCTAGCCCCTTTAAGCCTGCGCCCGCCCCGCGCCCAAAGGGCGCGGGGCAATATTAACCCGCCGCCTTAACGGCGGCCTGCCCGCGCCCCGGTTCCCAGCGCCAGAGTGTATGAGACGCCGATTTGGTTATAAAGCGTAATAGAACCTTTGCCTTTCATTTGAATATTGAATTGTTTGTAGATTAGAATCTAGAAAATAAATGCGTTAATCTCCGTTTATAGTTATTATATTGTCGTCATAATCTATTTTTATCTCAACCTCTGCTTTCATTAGTTGAAATGCCCCCGCCATTGTGCAATAATCCAATATAAATTCATTTCCTTCCATTTTGTAATGCCGGATTCCGCCTGGCGGAGCAGAAAGGAAGTTTGTTTTTCCTCCCGTTTCAACAAGAGTGCAGTCAGAGGTATTTAAGATGTAGCTTTTATTTCTGAATATTATTATTGCGGTTGTTTGATTCAGCCACGTTACTCTGCTTCCCAGCGCTTCCATTATAGCGGTAAAGGGAAGCGCTGTTTGCTCTTTATCAATCCAGACATAATTGCCGTTAGTTATATCTTTTCCGTTCACAATTAACATACAGTTGCTTCTAAGAGTGCTTACAGAAAATGTGCCTTGAGATAACGGAGCGGTTTGCATAATATTTGCCGCCGTATTGTTTTGGGCTGTATTATTCGAGCAGCTTATAAATAAGCATGAGAGGATAATGAGCAGCAGGCAAACGCATAATTTATTTTTCATTCTTGGATCCCTCTTTAATGATTTAGTTTGCATACCCTAAATTGACAAGGGCGTATACGGTCAGGACAGGGCTGTTTCCGTGTCCTGCTGTGTTGCTTTTCGCTCCGGGTACTGAACGTACACCCATTGACGATGACGCAGAAAATGCCGAAATCAGACCGCTGGAGACGTGTATCCCCTTGCCAATTTAGGGTACGTCTTCAGAATAGTAAATAGGGCTCTTTTGCCATAGGTTTTTACAATTTGCTTATACCCTGAAATATGCGATGGCCTGCGGTGTTTACAGTGGGAGCTTGCAAATTGAATGAACCCTTAGTATATTATTTGCGTTTTTTGTAGACAATGATTTCAGGATCGGATCCGTTGTCGCCATATTCACAGACTAATAAATAATTTTCATCTGCTGTAAGCCCATAGCATCTGCTGCCCTTCTTTTTGCAAAGCTGGTTTCCAAGATAAATTCGGCTGTCGTCCCAGAATTTTATTTTTTGTCCGCCGGGAAGGGTATATTCGAGGTTGATATAAGAACCTTTTAGGGCATTTAAGTCTGTAACTTTTTCCATATCTTCAATATTCAATGCGTTAAATTCAGCAATCAGCTGCTCCTTAAGATGGCAGGGACCTTCAAAGAAGCTGCCGCAGTTTTTACAGCCTTTATTATCATGGCACGCAGCAATAATGCATGAACCTCCAAACGGACGTCCGTGGGTTTCAGCACAGCCGCCGCACTCATTTTTCAACCCGCATTTGCCGCAGTCTAATCCGCACAATGCATTCATAGATGCCATCTCCGTTCTTTTTATATTTATTCATTAAGTCGATCTGTACAATCCTATGACAAGAATAAACAAATTTTATATCGGAAGTTTTATTTTGTCAATAAACAGGGCGCTGACAATCAACGGGTGTTATAAAAAAGAAAAGGGCTTATGTAAGAAGTTATTTGCTGTTTTTATTCCGGCGTGCTATAGTGGGGGTCAGGCGGTGATTATATGAAAAAGATATTGTCTTTATTAATTGTTTTGGCTGCGTTTTTTTCTCTTTCTGCCTGTTCTGGGGGAATTAAATGGGGGGAAGCAAAGGTTTATATAAATGAATTTTTGATGCGGTAGAGAATAAAGATTACGAATTGGCTGTTTCGTATCTTCATCCAGAATATCCTTTGGAGCTTGCCAAATTCTTTGAGTGGCTGGAAAATGAAAAGGGCTATGATTGTTCCAATATTCAAATAGATAAACATACCGGGTTTTCTTCATCCTACTATGATAGTACAGTGGGCGTCTCGGCGTATACCCTGCAAATGGATGTTTTGCTAAGCGGTGTAAGTATTTCAATGGCAATAGAAATAGTCAAAAATGATAACGGGTATCGGCACAGCCACATAAGGCGGTATTTTATATAATGCACTGCGCTGTGTCCAAACGGCGCTTGCTCTGACGGGCAAGTTAAGTTTCCTTGTGGCAGTTGAAGTTGCTTTGCAGTGAAGCTTGTTGCGCAATGGCTTTGCGGCAAATTTAACTTCGTATTTGACAAATACCTCACTGTAATTTATTACAGCTTCACTTCAAACCGAAGGTTTAAAACTTCACCAAATAAGATACAACTCGAAAAAGAATTCTTTTGTTTTTCTTCGAGTGGCTTTGTTTTATGCCGTAGCAGCAAGCGGGGAATTTGTACGGCCAATTCCCGGCTTGCTTTATAGAAATACTTCCTTATCGGAGATGCCTGACGGCATTTATAATTTAGACATTTAAATATAATTTTGAAAATTTTAAATTTTGGCATAGAATTGTATATCTTTTTATATCTAAATATAAATAAATCCGAACCTTTTATAGATTCGGATTTTATTATTATATAAAATTGTGCCGGGGTAACTGCTTTAATGTTCCTTAGGAGTTCCGTCCGGGTTGAATAAAGGCAGATAAGCCAGATATTTTATATCGTCACGGTATTTTGCATCTCCCTCGGCTATTATTGCCATACGCCCGGCAATGGTGCCTCCAGATTGCTTCACAAGCTTTTCCACTGCGCGCAGGCTTTCTCCGGTGCTGATAACATCATCTATTATGAGCACGCGCTTGCCTTTCATCAATTCAACATCTTCGCTGTCTATATAAAGCATTTGCTTTTTAGCCGTTGTGATGGAGGTTACTTCGGTTGACACAACATTTTTCATATAAAGCTTGGGGGCCTTGCGTGCGATAAGATACTTATTTTCTCCCGATTGACGCGCCATTTCATAAACCAAAGGTATGCCTTTTGATTCAGCGGTGATCATAATATCGTGCTCAGGAGCCAGTTTTAACAACGCTTTTGCGGAATTGACCGTTAATTCCACATCACCGAAAATTACAAAGGCTCCTATATAGAGCTCGTCCGAAACTTTGCACAGAGGAAGCTGTCTTTTCAGGCCGGCAACCTCTATTTCATAATATTGTTCCATTATTAAATCCTCCCTGCAATTTTTTCAGCTGTCTCAAGGCTAAAATGCATGATTTTGTTGAAATATTAAAACCCTGAATTTTTATTATAGCATTATTTCTTTAGAATGCAAGTCCAATTCTTTATAGAGCATAAAGTTTTTTGTAGAGCTACAATACATCTTGGACAGTAGAGATCAAAAAAGCGGATAAAAAGTAGAAGGACAGAGCCTTCATAGGGTATAGTTAAGTTACCACACACAACAAACCCAAAAAAGGAGTTCTGTCCCTTATGAGTAAGAGTATAACACAGGATATGAAGTACCGGCAATCCCTCATGCAATATGCAGCTAAATATGGCGTGAGCCGTGCGAGCCGGAAATACAACAAAAGCCGGTCGTATATCTACTACTGGAAGGCACGCTGGGATGGAAGTGTGGCGTCTCTGGCCTGCCAGTCCAGACGTCCGCACCACCACCCAAACCAGCACACCGAAGCGGAACTGAAGCTCATCCGAGACATGCGGAGGCGGAATCCCACGCTGGGAATGGTAGAACTCTGGCACCGGCTTCGCAAACGTGGGTATACCCGCTGTCCGGAAAGTCTGTTCCGGGTCATGCGCAAGCTGGGGATGTTCCCGCAGCCAAAGGTCAAAGCAACCTACAAGGCAAAGCCATACGAACAGATGCAGTATCCCGGCCAGCGTGTTCAGGTAGATGTGAAAGTGGTGCCGCTGAAATGCCTGACAAACCCGGAAGAACGGCTATACCAGTATACGGCGATCGACGAATATACACGCCTGCGTTATCTGGGCGCATACCCAGAACAAAGCACTTACTCTTCCGCTGATTTCCTGGAGAAAATGGTGGCATGGTTCAAACGCCGTGGTGTGCGGGTAGAGTGCGTGCAGACAGACAATGGTATTGAGTTTACCAACCGTTTTTCGACCAACAAGAAGGACCGGCTCACACGCTTTGAGCTGACCGCCGCACGCCTTGGGATCCGGCACAAGCTGATCCGTCCCTACACACCTCGCCACAACGGCAAAGTAGAACGCAGCCACCGCGAAGACCAGAAGAGATTCTACGACACACATCGTTTCTTCTCTCTTGCCGATTTTGGTGTGCAGCGAGCTGCACACCAAAATCGTTCCAACAACTTATTTATAGCAATCCAATAAATTATTGCACATATCCACACGCACGAAACCACCCAATACAATCGGATATGTGAATGGAAGAAAAAGCTTTCTCGATGGCTTCGGGTAATAGGTCTGCAGCACGTACTTTTTGCTTCCTCATATTGGCTTTGATTTTTGACCACATATTTTCAATCGGATTATAGTCCGGGCTATATGGCGGAAGATATAAATATTGTATATGCTTCTCGTCTAAAAGATTCTTCACCACCTTTGCATGATGGGAACGCATATTGTCCATCACAACAATGTCATCAGGGCTTAATGTCGGAAATAAATCGGATTTTAGGTAGCTTTCAAACCGTTCAGCTGTGGTGCCTCCCTGATACGTGGTGTAGATACAGGAACCATCCAGGCGTATGGAGGACAGAATCGTTGTCGTGGCCGGAGTGTTTAATGGGGTGCTGTCAGCCGCCCGCTGATTCTTCTTGGCCCGTGCATAACGTCTGGTCATGTCCGTATTGATTCCGCTTTCATCGAGAAACACAAGGTGCTTTGCGCCGTTCTCCGGAATACGTTGCTGCCAGTTTTTCCGTTTCGATTGAATGTCGGGGACGCTCCTGTTCCGAAGCATGAAGGGATTTCTTCTTATAGACATATCCCAGTTTTAAAACAGCTTGCCGGACGGTTTCATCACTGACCTTCAGTTGGAGGGTATCCATGATTTCATTGATTGTAATATCCGGCTGTTGTTGGATTAAGTTGTCAATATGAACGATATCGTCATTGGAAAGGACAGGTTTGCGTCCACGCAGAGAGGTACGGGTTTCCACAGAACCGGTCATTTCCATCTGCTTGCGTAAACGGTAAATCGTACTTGTGTTTACTGAAAAGCATTCGGCTATTTCCTTGACAGGAATATGACGATTAAGGGCTTGGATAATTAAACGTCTTTCTTCATTGTGTAACATAACTTTCACCTCTACCTTTAATCATAGGGCCTTTGTCAAGTTTGTGCGTCATTTATCTGGGGTGCTATAAATTCTGTTTTTTGAAATTTAAAATCAATAAATTATGGCAAACACAGAAACCAATCAAGACAAGTTAAA
>URYI01000024.1 GCA_900552055.1 uncultured Eubacteriales bacterium
GCCCGCCAAGCGGCCGGCGGCATTGCTTTATTTTTTCCGCGCGGAGAAAGGCCTGGTTTTTAAAGCTCAAAAAGCTTCTTAAATACGTTGTCCTTGCTTATTTTTGTATTATACATTATAATAATTCTATACTGCGTTATTTAAGTCAGCAGGCATATAACTGCCGTTGATGCGGCATTATAGCTGTATATAAGGATGTAGTGCCGGTATTATATTTTAAGGAGATGATATTAATGGTGCAGTTTGATATTTTCAAGCAGAGGCTTGCCAAGCTCAACGCCAAGATTAGACAGGTAGGTGAATCCCTTTGACCTGGACCATATGAAGGAAAGGGTCATGGAGCTGAACGAGGAGATGGCCGATCCCGAATACTGGTCCAATCCCGATAAGGCTCAGGTTAAGAATAAGGAGTTAAAGCAGCTGGAGGACGGTATAAAGGAATATGAAAGCATGCTCTCTTCGGCTGAAGATATAGACGCTTTAATTTCTCTGGGTATGGAACTGGAGGATGAGAGCACGGGCGAGGAAATAGAGCGTGAACTCTCCGCTCTGGAACAGAAGGCTGAGCAGATGCATTTAGCTACGCTGCTCACGGGCAAATATGACAAGAACAATGCAATTTTGTCCCTGCATGCGGGTGCGGGCGGCACTGAGGCCCAGGACTGGACTCAAATGCTCTACCGTATGTACCGCCGCTGGTGCGAAAAGCACGGCTATGCCGTCACTGAACTGGACTATCTGGACGGGGACGAAGCAGGGATAAAAAGCGTAACCATGCGTGTAGAGGGTCTTAACGCCTATGGTTATCTTAAGGCTGAAAAGGGGGTGCACCGCTTAGTGCGCATTTCTCCTTTTGATGCCAACAGCCGGCGGCATACCTCCTTTGCGGCGCTGGAAGTTATGCCTGAAATTATAGATGACGAGGAGATAAAAATTCCTGCTGAAGATATAAGGGTGGAAACCCACCGCTCTACAGGCGCTGGCGGTCAGCATATTAATAAGACTGAATCAGCCGTAAGGATTATCCATATTCCCACGGGGATAGTGGTGCAGTGCCAGAGCGAGCGCAGCCAAATTCAGAACAGGGAAACTGCTATGAGCATGCTGCGTTCCCGGCTTATAGAATTGCGCGAGCGGGAGCGGGAAGAGCGGGATGCCGAATTAAAGGGAGATATAAAGAAGATAGAATGGGGCAGTCAGATACGCTCCTATGTTTTCCATCCCTATAATATGGTTAAGGATCACCGAACGGGAACCGAGACGGCCAATATCCAGGCTGTAATGGACGGAGATTTGGATATGTTCATAAACAGCTATTTGAGCAAGATGGAATAATGGCGAGGCAAGACAGATTTCATAAAAGTACCGCGCTGTTAAGCCATAAATGAGTTTATGAGCATATGAAGAATTAAAATAATGCCGGCGGCTTAAGCCGGGCTTTGCGCCTGCTTAGATGCCGATGATAGTAATTTAATGGCCGATGGCCGGAAAGGTTTTTTATACAGGCATGAGTGAGAATAGAGAGGATATTGCGCCCAGGAGCAGCCGGCTGTATATTTTGCTTGGTATAGCATTTGCAGTATTAGCAATGTTCTTTGTAACAGTAGTAGCGCTGGAATCTGTTTTGTTCAGCCCCAGCTATTATCTAAAGCTGGAGGACAACTTTGATATGTCCGGACAGATGAATTTGACTCCGGACGGATATATCCGGTACTATAACTGCTATATGACGTATATTTCCGAAGGAGAAGAAAGCGCCTTGGAAGCGCGGGCGGGAATAAGTGATAACCGGCCGCTGTTTTCTCAGGCGGATAAGGAGAGCCTTGCATATTTTCGCGGAGTATATGCTTTTTTGGGTGTAGCCAAATGGGTGGCTCTGGCGCTTTGCGCAGGTATTTTAATAATAGTATTTTTCCGTGCGACTAAAGCGGAGGTGCGCCTTATAGGCGGGACAAGCTGCGTAGCCGTGCCGTTGCTGGCGGCTATATTATATGCGGTATATTTGTTTATAGCTAGGTCTCTGCCTCCCATTATACCTGATATCGCGCAGAACGGCCTGCTGTATATTTTTATGAACACGCAGGTGATGGATAAATTCTATCAGAGCTGGATTACTATGTGCCTGGTATTTGCTGTTGCGCCTTTTGCGGTAAGCCTGTTCTTTGCCAGGGCGGGCAAGCGTAAGCATGAGGACCTTACCGATGATTATATGTACCAGTAAGGCGGTTTGAGCTTTTATTTGTTGGGAAAAGTTATATCATGATTATGATTGAGGCGGCGTTGAATTGTATTTCGAGGAAATGAAAAAACGGGTCAGTACCCTGAAAAGGAAAAAAGATGTAATAATGCTTGCTGCGGAGACCTCCTGCGACGAAACCTCCTGCGCCGTGGTAAAAAACGGGCGGGAGGTATTGTCCAATGTCATCTCTTCGCAGGTGGATATACATAGAAAATATAAAGGGGTTGTGCCTGAAATCGCTTCAAGATGCCATACACAGTGCATAAGCGCTGTGGCCGCCCAGGCCATGGAGGAAGCGGGACTGGATTTTAAACAGCTGGATGCCGTAGCGGTAACTGCTGGGCCTGGGCTTATAGGGGGATTGCTGGTGGGCGTAGCCTATGCTAAAGGTTTGGCGTATGCCTTAAAAAAGCCTTTGATACCCGTGCATCATATAGAAGGTCATATATGCGCCAATTTTATTACCCATCCGCAGCTTGAGCCGCCTTTTATGGCTTTGATAGCTTCGGGCGGGCATAGCCATATAGTATATTGTTCTGATTACTGCACCTATGAACTGCTGGGCCGCACAAGGGATGACGCGGCGGGCGAGGCTTTTGACAAGGCGGCAAGGGTGCTGGGCCTGCCTTATCCGGGCGGCGCGCCTATTGGGGAATTGGCCCTTAAAGGGAACGACCAGGCTTTTAAATTTCATTCTTCCCTTGCAAAAGAGGATAATTATGATTTCAGCTTCAGCGGGATTAAGACTGCGGTAATAAATATTGCCCACGGCTATGAGCAAAGGGGAGAGCCTTTGCCATCGGCTGATATAGCCGCATCATTTCAAAGGTTTATGGTGGATACTCTCTGTGATAAGGCTTTGCGTGCCGCGCAGGACAGAGGTGCGAAGAAACTGCTCCTGGCCGGCGGAGTGGCGGCAAACAGCCTTTTGCGCAAAACTCTTTTTGAACGTGCGCAGCGGCGGAGAATAGAAGTATATTTTCCTGATTTGATTTTATGCACTGATAATGCGGCCATGATTGGCGCGGCGGGGTATTTAAGGCTGAAAAGAGGAGAGATTGCGCCCTTATCCCTTAATGCCCAGGCTAATATGCCGCTGTTTTAATGTTAAGCATGTTTTCCCGGTATGCTCGCGTAAGCGCCTCGACCACATAAGGGGGCGGCGTTTGCGGCCCTTCGGGCCGCCGGGCTGCGCTGAAAGCGCAGCCCGGAGCAGGCGCGTAGCGCCTGCCAAACGCCGCCCTTTTATGCGGCCGGGACGCTTTTAATCCGGCTCCCGCGGAATTCTGCCATTTACGCCTTCTTTATTGTTTACCGCCGGCAGTATTGCAGTTTTATTTTGTCATTCCATGCATCATTAAAAATACTAGTTAAAAATATAAATTGGGTATTTACTTTCCTTTTTTCACATGCTAAAATACTCTCCGAAAAAGACCTTGCCGTTTTAAGGAGGGAAAAGAATGGAGTTTTATTCAGTTAAGGGCAAGCGGCCCGTAAGGCTAAAGGAGAGCACCCGCGCTTTGGCTGCGCGCGCCCTTTCGGGGGAATTTGGGCAGGAGGCCTTCCATACTCCATTTGTTGAAATAACAAATCCGGAATATGAAAATATGTCCTCGGAAGAACAGTATATCTGCATGCTGAATACCATAGTAACCAAAGCTCCCTTGCGTATTGTTCCGGGCGAACCTTTTGTTGGTTCTGCAACATTGGGAGACGCAATTTTTGCACAGGTCCCTGCGCGTTATAATGGCCAAAACGTATTCTGCGGGATAAATCATATAACCGTGGGCTTTGATAATGTGCTGTATATTGGCCTTAACGGCCTTCGTGCCCAGATCAGGGGCAGAAGCCAATGCCAGAAGGATGAAAAGAAGCAAAATTATTATGGCTGCCTTGAAAAATGCATAGACGCAATAGAACTTTGGCATAAGCGTTATCTGGACGAATTATTGAGCTTAATAGCGCAGCATCCGGGCGAGGGTTATGAAGAAGTTTATGAAAATCTTAAGGACGTGCCTCTTAATCCTCCGAAAAATTTCAGGCAGGCACTGCAGTCCCTGTGGTTCCTCTTTGCTTTTACCCGGCTTATAGGCATATGGTCGGGCATTGGCCGGATAGATAAAATGCTGGGCGGATTTTTGGAGGACGACCTTGCAAAGGGCGCCATAAGCATAGAAGAAGCGCGCGAATTGACGGCCCATTTCTGGATAAAAGGCTGTGAATGGTGCAAGGGGGATTTAGTAAAGGGCAGCGGAGACGCCCAGCATTATCAGAATATCCTGCTGGGCGGCCGGGATATCACGGGCAAAGATATAACCAATACTCTTTCCTATCTGGTATTGGATGTAGTGGAGGAACTGGGGATAAGCGATTTTCCCATAGCCATACGCGCTCATAAGGATATGCCTGAGAGCTTTCTCAGGCGGGCGGCGGAGGTAGTGCAGTACGGCGCGGGCATTATAGCTTTTTATGACGAACAGAGCGTTATAGAGACATTGATGAATTACGGCTATCCTTACAGCGACGCGGTAAATTTTACAAACGACGGCTGCTGGGAGGTTCTTATTCCCGGCAAGACACGCTTCAGCTATTGCCCGATGGATATGCTTCATTATTTGCAGACAGACGTGCTGGGAGTAAATAAAGCTATAGAACATGACGGCAGTTTTGTGGGCATGTATATGTCTCTTCAAACAGCTTCCCCTGCTGAAAGCGACGCACCCATACCTGAATATGCAGATTTTGACGAATTGTATGAGGCTCTGTTAAAGGGAATAGAAAAAGCGGTAGCCTGGGTGCATTCGGATTTGGACAGCAGAGCGTATTACCGAACGGAGGAAGCTCCTGCTACGGCCCTTGTTATGTCGCTGTTTGTAGAAGGCTGCATTGAACGGGGCGTGGATTTTTCCAAGGGCGGTTCTTATTACGATGTCCAGGCCATACATATGGGCGGGGTTCAAGACTGCGCCAACAGCCTGCTGGCTATTAAAAAGATGGTCTATGAGGAAAAATTACTGACTCTTTCGGAGCTTATAACCCTTCTGCGGAATGATTGGGAGGGCAGAGAGGATTTAAGACTGTATGCGCTGAACAAACTGCCTCATTTTGGAAATGACAATGCCCAAAGCAATGAAATGACAGTGCGCCTTTTAAATGACTATATAAACATTGTGCGCGCTTATGACCATAGGGCGGACGGCATTAAATGCCCGCCGGGAGTTTCCACTTTCGGCCGGGAGGGTGAATGGAGGTACGCCAGGGGCGCTACGGCGGACGGCCATAAGCGAGGGGATATACTTTCGCCCAATCTCAGCCCTGCGCCGGGAGCAGATAAGCATGGGGCTACGGCGGCTATACAGGCGTATTGCTCTCTTCCCTTAAAACAGCTGCCGGGCTCATGTGCGCTGGATATCAAACTGGGGCCGTTCATGGCCCGCGGGGAAGAGAATGTAGACGCTGTCATGGGGCTTATAAAGGGCTTTTGTACCCTGGGCGGCTATTTTATGCAGATGGATATAGTGGATGATGCGATTTTGAAGGATGCGCAGCTGCATCCCGAAAAGCATCCCGAATTGGCTGTTCGTGTATCGGGCTGGTCGGCTCGTTTTGTTACCTTGGACGCACAGTGGCAGGAGATGGTTATAAAACGGGCGTCAGCCGGCGGGATTTGATTTTTTAGTCGGAGGAAGTACGGCGGGGGAGCTCTGCCGTATTAAAAAATATAATGAGAGTAAGCAATATACAGCGGTTTTGCGTTCATGACGGGCCGGGCATACGCACGACTGTATTTTTTAAGGGCTGCCCTTTAAGGTGCAAGTGGTGCCATAATCCTGAAAGCATGCTGCTTGAGCCGCGCGTATTCTTTAACAGCAATTATTGTATAATGTGCGGGGCCTGTCAGGCAGTATGTCCTGCCGGGGCGCATATTTTAACTGAACAGGGGCATGAATATGACGGGAATAAGTGCGTAAGCTGCGGAAAATGCGCGCAGGTTTGTCCTACCGGTGCGCTCGAGGCGGACAGCCGCGAATATGGCGAGGAGGAGCTGGTTAAGGAACTGCTGCGGGACAGGGCTTTTTACGGCGAACAGGGCGGCGTTACCCTTTCGGGCGGTGAACCTATGATACAGGGGACGTCTCTGGTTAAACTTATGCGGCTTCTCAAAAAAGAGGGAATTAATATTTATATTGAGACTTCGGGGTTTGCGCCCAGGGAGAATTTTGAGGCAGTCAGGGAACTGGCGGACGGCTTTCTTTATGATGTTAAGGATACGGATAATTCCAGGCATAAGGATAATACCGGACAGTTTTTTGATCTATCCCGTTCCAATTTAAAGCTGGCGGATACCTTTGGGGCAAAGATAGTGCTGAGACTCATTATGCTCAGGGGGATTAATATTACGCCGGAGCATGCGCGCGCCGCCGCTGAAATATATAATGGACTGAAAAATGCGGCCGGGCTTGAGCTGCTGCCCTGCCACGGCATGGGTGTAAGCAAATATAAAAGATTGGGCCTGCCCTATGAAAATGTGGATTCTCTGGCGCCTGAACAGGAGGAACTGGAGCAATTTAAACAAATGCTTGTTTCATACGGCGTTCCTGCTATTGTAAGAAAATGGTGAAATTTTTTGTCGGTTAATTACTGGCTCTAGTATGTATGCGGATATGTGCATTCCAGTCAACTAGCGCGCAGAAAAGCAGCAAAGGGGGCGGCGTTTGCGGCGCTGCCGCGCCGCCTGGCCGGGGGGACCCCGGCCAGGGCAGGCCGCAAGGCCTGCCAAACGCCGCCCCCCTTTTGCTGCTTTCCTGCGCGTTAGTTTTGACGATTGATAAGCCGGAACCGGCATTCTGAGCCTTCAGCCGGGCTTTTAACTGCATTGTAATTTAAAGCAGCGTCTAAAAGAACGCTGTTTTTTAGTTTATATTTCTTAACAATTAGTTTAAATAAAATAAATACTCTTTGCTGTTTTTTTCACCTAGTTTTCAATTATGCTGACTATAATATAACCGTAAGATAAAAGAAAAGGAATTCTGGCGGCCGCGGCGCAGCACAAAATATCACCGCGGAGAAAGGAAGTTTAATTATGAATAACGATTTTCTCAGACAGTCAGACAGTGAACAGCAGCCCAACAATGGGTTTACCCAGCAATCGGACGGCGAACAGCAGTTTAACAGTTATTTTAATGAGCTTCAATATCAGCAGGCCCCGCATAAAACGCCGAAAAAAGGCGGCGGTAAAAAGGCGCTGGCAGTTTTAAGTACGGTGCTTGTTATGGCGGTTTGTACGGTCTGCGGATATTTCGGAGGCGTTTATGCCAACAGCCAAGCTCAGCAGAATAGCGCAGACGATAACTCAAACGGTTCAGCCGGCAATTCCAATGTAGTTTATATGAGCAGCAATACTTCGCCTGTGAGCGAGGACGAAAGCGATGCTCTTTCGGTAAGCGAAATAGCGGCAATGGCGGCGGATTCGGTGGTGGAAATAGTAGTTCAGAGCACTTCTGATTCAGGCTATATCGGCCAGACTATCCTCACGGGAGCCGGCAGCGGCGTTATCCTCACTCAGAGCGGCTATATAATTACTAACAACCATGTCGTGGAGGATGCAGACAGTATTAAAGTAAGGCTGCGCAACGGCGAGGAGTATGACGCCGAGCTTATAGGCGCGGATTCCAAGAGCGACATAGCGGTAATAAAAATAGATGCGGAAAATCTTACCGTTGCGGTGGTAGGAGATTCTTCCCTGCTCCAGGTGGGGGAACTGGCCGTTGCTATAGGCAACCCGCTGGGTGAATTGGGCGGCACTGTGACCGATGGCATTATAAGCGCTCTGGACAGGGAAATAACTATAGACGGAGAGAATATGACCCTGCTTCAGACAAACGCTGCAATCAACCCCGGCAATTCGGGCGGCGGATTGTTTAACGGCCGCGGAGAACTTATAGGCATAGTCAATGCTAAAAGCTCAGGTACGGATATAGAAGGCTTGGGATTTGCAATTCCTATTAATGATGCTATGGAGGTATTTAATGACCTTGTGGAATACGGCTATGTGCGCGGCCGTGTGGACACAGGCATGCAGATGCTGGAAATAAACGATACTCAAACTGCGTACATGTACAGAGTGAGCCAGCTGGGACTTTATGTGTACGAAGTGGAAAATGGCTCTTCGGCTCAGAGTGCCGGCCTTCAGTCAGGAGATTATATTCTCAGCGTAGACGGAACGGAGATTTCCTCTCTGGCTGATTTCAACAGCGCTATAGATGCGCACAGCGTAGGCGACCAGGTGGAGATAAGCGTACTCAGAGGGAGAACGGTACATGATTTTACCATTACTCTTACCGAGTATATCCCTGATTCCGCTGTTGTCTGATATGCTTTAGGCTTAAGCCTCTCCTCTCTCTGTGCATGTGGATACGAGCTTTTCGGACGGATGCATAGGAAGGTTAATTAAAACTGAAAGAATGGATATTAGTATAAATAAATATGTTTTTCTGAACGGCCATAAGGCCGCGGATACCGAACGGCTAAGGCGGCAGAAGGTTTGAGAGAGGGGATAAAAGGGTATAAAGGCCAGGGAATTCCGGCTGATTTTAAATAAATATTATCTGCTTTTAGACCCATTTGGCTGGTTGTAAACCAGCCAAATGGGTCTAAAATATATAAGCATATAAGCATATTATCATTTTGAAGCGCCCTGCCGCCTGGAAGTGGCTGGGCTGTTTGGGGTTAGTGGGGTTTGATTAAATTATTTGTCTCAGTGCGTGCGCGTGTATTCTGGAAGTGTTTTGATTTAGTTCAAAAGGCGATTACTCTAAATTGACAAGGGCATATACGGTCAGGACAGGGCTGTTTCCGCGTTCTGCTGTGTTGCTTTTCCCTCCGTGTACGTCCGGTACACGTCGTTCAAGCGCCTTGCAGGGCAGGGAAGCGGCCGCTTGTCTGGCTCTTCAGCCTCCAGCAGGTTTGATTCCGGCGTTTCAGGGAAGCGGAATGAGGCGTAATGAACGTACACCCATTGCCGATGACGCAGAAAATGCCGAAATCATACCGCCGGAGGCGTGTATCCCCTTGTCAATTTAGGGTATATATTTGAAATTATCAGTTTGCAATGGATAATAAGACTCAGTTCTGTAATTCGCCTGCGGTCTGCGTTATTTTCAATCGGTGCGGAGACTGGCGCGTCTTTTTTCTCTGCCATGACTAGACGGCGAAGCTTTCTAAGGCGGAGAAGTTAAAAATGCTGTTTTACACTTCTGCAAGTTACCTAGCGTTATATGCCGGGCGTGCCTACAGTGGAAGCGGCGCATCGGGGAGACAAATTTAGCTTTGGAATACTGCATTACCCATCATGCACTAACGCTGGCAATATTAAGCATACTGAGACCGGCCCGCTTGATAATGAGCAAAATTATTTTGGGCAGAGGGTAGACGCAGGAAAAGAAAAAGCCCCTTTTAGGGCGTCCTTCCATCAGGAAGGGCGCCCTAAGCTGTATCCGTTCCTTGGCGGAACGGGTGTGCCTGCGGTATGTTATCGCCCTGCGAGCGATGATATTATATTTATGGCATATGAAGGAGCGGATATTCTATCATGTTTTTCACGAAGCGGAAATATATAATACGGTCCAAGCCATATATCATATCTCGCCGGAGGTATATCATTATTTGCTTGCCGATAAAAACGGTTCCCCGCCAGATGTCTGGACCAATCTCAGTATGGAACCCACTATGGAACTTTGCATCCCTGAAAGGGTCAATTTCTGTTTATAAAGAAACCGGAGACGACTTCTTTAAAAATCGTCTCCGGCTGCGGATCATTTACAATTATTATTATATTCTGAATTTTTAGGCAATAGAACCTAATCCGGCATCCAATCCAAGACGGCCGCTTGCATCGGTAAGATACCAGCCTCCGTCTATTTTAACAATATACGCTGAAGTTTCAGAGGTCATCTCATCATCATCGCCCTTTACGGTTATATCCGCGTCTATATCGTAGCCTTCGGTAACTGATTTACGGGCCAGCTCGTATCTGTCGTTAACTCCCTCGCGTATCTCGTTTAATTCGCTGTCAGTAAGCTTATCCTCTTTTGTAACCTTATAAGATACCCTTACGTTGTCGCCGTATTCGTCTTCAAGCAAATCTATAACAGTATCCACCACGTCTTCGGCGTCCCTTTCCAGGTCGTCAATGTCCATGTCATAAGTATCTTCGTAATAATCCCAGTATGCCTGAGGCGCCAGCTTATCAAGCTTATTTACCTGTCCCTTTATCATTACGTCGATATAGTTGTTTATGGCGCTCTTGTATCCGCCTCCCGCGGTAAGAGCCACTATAAGCACGACAATTACAACAACAGCTGCTGCGGCGATAATTGCTATATTCCTGGTGCTGAGCTTTTTAGGAGCGGGCGGGTTAGGATTGGCGTTTTCACCATTCTCAGCGCCGGGCGCGTCAGCTTGAGCCTGAGCGTCAGCAGGCTGCTGAACAGTTTCTTCTGCCGGCTTGATTTCTGTACCGCAGGCCTCGCACTTAACGGCGTCATCCTCCAGCTGAGCTCCGCATTGTCTGCAAAACTTACTCATAATTTATAAACCCCCAATATCAATATTTATTACTGTTATATTAGCATAAGTATGGCCAATATGCAAGAAAAATTTTAATTTTTTTTAAACATTATGAGGAAAATTAATGAAAACAGGGCTTGTCTGTCAGGTTTTAACCGCCAAAAAGCCCATGACTCCGCACTTTTTAAGTATTCAAATCCTAATGGCGCGCTTTGCTTTTTATCAATTTTGCGTTATAATATTACGAAAGCAAAAATGCGTAATGCAGCTTGGAATTTAGCGAGATTGAAAAACGGCATTGGATTTTCAGGCTAACCATTCTTAAAGCGGTTATCTTTTGTTTTTGTGCGGTGTTTTGGTGCTGTTTAGGACAAAGCGCCGTTTGATTTCAGGAGGTTGATTTTTTGTTAAAAGCATATCGTGCGGGTATAGACGTTGGTTCTACAACGGTAAAACTGGTGCTGCTGGATGAGGCAAACCGCATAATATACGGGGAATACCGCCGCCACTGTGCGCACATACAGGAGGCTCTGCTCTCTCTGCTTAGGGAAGCGCGGGCTGCGGTGGGAGAATGTGAGCTTTACGCCGGCGTTACCGGCTCCGGTTCAATTAATCTGGGCAAGGCTCTGGGGATAGGCTTTGTTCAGGAAGTTGTGGCCGTGGCTTCCGCGCTTAAATTAACTGCGCCCCAAACGGACGTAGCCATAGAGCTGGGTGGAGAGGACGCCAAGATAATATACTTTAAGGACGGCCTGGACGAGCGGATGAACGGCGTATGCGCAGGGGGGACGGGTTCGTTTATTGACCAGATGGCCGCCCTGCTGCAAACGGACGCCCAGGGGCTTAATTCCTATGCTGAAAACTATAAGGAAATTTATCCCATAGCCGCGCGGTGCGGCGTTTTTGCTAAATCGGATATCCAGCCCCTTATAAACGAAGGAGCAACCAAGCCCGATTTGGCCGCTTCTATTTTTCAGGCAGTGGTAAATCAGACCATTTCGGGTCTGGCCTGCGGCAAGCCCATACGGGGCTGCGTCGCTTTTTTAGGGGGTCCGCTGCATTTCCTGCCCGAGTTGCGCAAAGCTTTTATACGCACTCTTCGCCTTACGCCTGAAAATGTAGTGCATCCGGACAATTCCCATTTGTTTGCGGCAATGGGCGCTGCGCTGGAGGTTTTGCCGGACGGGGCCGTGGAGCTGGATAAGCTTATTAATAATCTTGAGCAGGGGGTTAAATTGCGCTTTGAGCTTAAGCGCCTGCCCCCTCTCTTTGAAAACCAGGAGGAATACGATGCCTTCTGCCGCCGCCATGAGAGGGCAGTGGTGCAGAAGGGGGATTTGGCGTCCTACAGCGGAAACTGCTTTTTAGGCATAGACGCGGGCAGTACTACTACCAAGCTCGCGCTGATAGGCGAACAGGGACAGCTGCTTTTCTCCTATTATACCAATAATTCTGAAGGCCCCGTAAAGGCCGCCGTAAATGCAATGGATATGCTCAGAGAGCAGCTCCCTGAGGGAGCGCGCATTTGCCGCAGCTGTTCCACCGGCTACGGCGAATCCCTGCTCAAAAGCGCGTTCAGCCTAGACGAGGGCGAGGTAGAGACTATTGCGCACTGTACTGCCGCCGCGTTTTTTGAGCCGGAGGTGGACTGCGTGCTGGATATAGGCGGCCAGGATATGAAATGCATACGCCTGCATAACGGTTCTGTGGACAATGTGCTTCTGAATGAGGCGTGTTCTTCAGGCTGCGGTTCTTTCTTAGAGAGCTTTGCCAATTCTCTGGGCTATACCGCCTCGGATTTTGCCCAGAAGGCAGTCTTTGCCAAGCATCCCGTGGATTTGGGAACCCGCTGCACGGTGTTTATGAATTCCAACGTCAAGCAGGCCCAGAAGGAGGGCGCTTCGGTAAGCGATATTTCGGCCGGACTGGCCTATTCGGTTATAAAGAATGCGCTGTATAAAGTAATAAAGCTGACTGACGCAAAGGATCTGGGCAAGCATATAGTGGTTCAGGGAGGTACGTTCTATAACCGCGCCGTATTGCGCGCATTTGAAAAAGTTTCGGGCGGCGAAGCGGTGTGCCCGGACATTTCGGGTATAATGGGCGCTTTCGGCGCCGCGCTTATAGCGCGGGACAGATATAAAGGCCAAAAGAGCACTATGCTGCCCATGGAGGAGATTTCACGCCTTACCTTTACCACTTCCACACTGCGCTGCGGCAAATGCCCCAATAACTGCATGCTGACTGTCAGCCGCTTTTCAAACGGCAGCCGGCATATTACGGGCAACCGCTGTGAAAAAGGAGCCGGGGGAATCTCAAAAATAAAAGCGGCTCCCAATATGTTTGAATATAAGAGCAGAAGGATGTTTGACTATCAGCCATTGGAGCCGGCCAGCGCCCCTAGGGGAGTGCTGGGCATTCCCCGTGTGCTGAATATATATGAAAATTATCCTTTTTGGGCGGTATTCTTTAAACAGCTGGGCTTCAGCCTGCTGCTCTCGCCCTTTTCCGACCGCAAGCTCTATGAGCTGGGCATGGATTCCATTCCCTCCGAATCAGAATGCTATCCGGCCAAATTGGCGCACGGGCATGTCCAGTGGCTGGTTAATCAGGGAGTAAAGGCTATTTTCCATCCCTGCGTCTTTTATGAGCATAAGGAGCGCGCTGACGCCCAGAATCATTTTAACTGCCCCATAGTCGTGTCCTATCCGGAAAATCTTAAGAATAACGTGGAGGCTATAGCGGACGGAGGAGTTAAATATATACGGCCCTTTATAGCGTTTACAGATTTAAAGACCGCATCTGAAAGATTAGAGAGGCTCTGCCGGGAGGAATGGGGCATACCTGAAAAGGAAACGCGGCTTGCCGCGGCCATGGCCTGGGATGAGCAGATGCGCGCAAAAGAGGATGTGCGCCGGGAAGGGGCGCGCCTGCTGGCACTTATGGAAAAGGAAGGCGGGCGCGGCATTGTGCTGGCCGGCCGGCCGTATCATGTAGATCCGGAAATCAATCACGGCATACCTGAATTGATAGCTTCCTATGGCCTGACTGTATTTACCGAAGACAGCCTGCCCGTGGATAATTGCGAAAAACGCCAGCTGAGAGTGGTTGACCAATGGGTCTTTCATTCGCGCATGTATTCGGCGGCCCAATTTGTCAGCCGGCGGGACGATTTGGAGCTGATTCAGCTTAATTCCTTCGGCTGCGGCCTGGATGCTGTTACAACCGACCAGATGTCTGAAATTATGGAGAACAGCAACAAGCTTTATACCGTGCTTAAGATTGACGAGGTAAACAATCTGGGCGCTGCCAGGATACGCATCCGCAGCCTTATCGCGGCTATGAACATGCGCCGGGACAAGGGCATAAAGGCGGATTATAAGCCCATGCAGTACCAGCGCGCGCAGTTTACCGATAAAATGCGCGAGGAAAGGTACACTATCCTTGCGCCCCAGATGAGCCCCATACATTTCGACATACTGGAGCCGATATTTGAAAAGCACGGCTATAATATAAAAATTCTGGATAACGATAACCGCACTGCTATAGATACCGGCCTCAAATACGTCAACAACGATGCCTGCTTCCCTTCCATAACAGTTGTAGGCCAGATTATGGAGGCCATTCTTTCGGGCAGGTATGATAATAATAAACTAGCGGTTATTATGACGCAGACGGGAGGCTGCTGCCGGGCCAGCAATTATGTAGGCTTTATAAGGCGTGCTTTGGATAAGGCCGGGCTTTCGCATATCCCTGTAATTTCCCTTAACGCCACAGGTATGGAAAAAAATCCGGGCTTTAAATTAAGCGCTCCGCTGCTGCTCGCAACCATGAGAGGCATTGTCTGCGGCGATTTAATTATGAAGTGCCTTTATCGAACCCGTCCGTACGAGCTTATATCCGGTTCAGCTGAAAAGCTGCACGAAAAATGGCGGGATATAAGCATAAAAACGCTGACAGGCGGAGACAGCGGCTATAATTATAAGGAGCTTTGCGCAGCGCTGGTAAAGGATTTTGACTCCCTGCCCCTGAATGAAAGCCTTAAGAAGCCGCGCGTGGGTATAGTGGGGGAGATTCTGGTTAAATATATGCCTCTGGCCAACAATCACCTGGTAGAATTGCTGGAAAAAGAAGGAGCCGAGGCGGTTGTACCCGATTTGATGGATTTTATGAATTACTGCCTGTATAACACGCTGTATAAGCGGGAATATTTAGGCGCTTCCTGGGCCTCGGCCGCTGCGTCAAAAGCGGGGCTGAAGATAATAGAAACGGTGCGCCGGCCCGCCGTTGAAGCTTTAAAGAACAGCCGCCGCTTTGAGCCCAGCATGCCCATAGATGAAATAGGGCAGCTGGCCGCGCCTCTTTTGTCTCTGGGCAATCAGTACGGCGAGGGATGGTTCCTTGCCGGTGAAATGGTTGAACTGCTGAAAACGGGCGTGCCTAATATAGTCTGCATTCAGCCTTTTGCCTGTCTGCCTAATCATGTTGTGGGTAAGGGGGTTATAAAGCAGCTTAAAAAGAGTTATCCTCAGGCCAACATCGCTGCTGTGGATTATGATCCGGGTGCGAGCGAGGTTAACCAGCTGAACCGTATAAAGCTTATGCTGTCTGCGGCTAAAAGCGCGCTTGAGGAGGATAAAAGCAAGTCAGAGACTGCCGGGGAGGAGCATTTAATTAAAGAAAATGAAATTTCTGCGGGGCTTGCTCTTGCCGATGAAAAGGCCTGCAGTTAGTAATAAAGACCGAAAGGGTGAAGCCAATGCTTGAATTAAAGAATATAAAAAAAGACTATCCCGGAGGCGGGGAGACTGTCCAGGCTTTAAAGGGAATAAGCCTGCAGTTCCGCAAGAGTGAGTTTGTGTCCATTCTCGGCCCGTCTGGCTGCGGAAAGACCACTATGCTCAATATCATAGGCGGTCTGGACCAATATACCGAGGGCGACCTTGTTATAAACGGCAAATCCACCAAGGATTTTAAGGATAGGGATTGGGACGCGTACCGTAACCATTCTGTCGGATTTGTTTTCCAGAGCTATAATCTGATACCCCATCAGACGGTGCTGCAGAATGTCGAACTTGCCCTTACCCTTTCGGGCGTAGGCAAATCAGAGCGCCGCAGCCGGGCTAAAAAGGCTCTGGAACAGGTAGGGCTGGGTTCCCAGCTTAAGAAAAAGCCAAGCGAGATGTCGGGCGGGCAGATGCAGCGCGTTGCCATAGCCCGCGCTATTGTAAATAACCCGGATATAGTGCTGGCTGACGAGCCCACGGGTGCGCTGGATACTGAAACCAGTCTGCAGGTTATGGAGATATTAAAGGAAATATCCAAGGATAGGCTGGTTATTATGGTAACGCACAACCCCAATCTAGCCGAAAAATATTCCACGCGCATAGTGCGCATGCTGGATGGGCTGATAACAGATGATTCTGCTCCTCTTTCGGAGGAAGAAATAAAAAAAGAGCAGGAGGAGGATAAAGTTAAGACGGAGCGCGAGAAAAAGGTCAAAAAGCCTTCCATGTCTCTAAGTACCTCCTTTGGGCTGTCCCTTAAGAATTTAATTACAAAAAAAGGCAGAACGGCGCTTACTTCCTTTGCAGGAAGCATAGGAATAATAGGTATAGCTCTCATTTTTGCTGTATCTCAGGGCACCACTGCTTATATAAACGCGCTCCAGGAGGATACTCTTTCCTCCTATCCCATTACTCTGGAAGCGCATTCCATGAATCTGGGCGCGCTTATGGAGGCGTTTATAGGCACGGCGCATTCTCAGGAGGAGCACGATAATGACGCTGTATACCAAAAGCCTATGGTGTATGATTTGGTTAATGCCCTGAGTTCTGCTGAGACTATAGATAACGATTTGGCGGCGTTTAAGGCTTATATTGAGGAGCGGCGTGCCGATACAAGCGATGAGAATGGGCTTAATGAGGCTATAAGCGGAATACAATATACCTACGATACTGAATTTTTGGTTTATACCGAAAATGTTGATGGTACCATAATCCGCTCGGATTCCCAGGAGCTGATGCAGGAACTGCTCATAGAGTATTTTGGACTGGATATGTCCTCAATGATGGATTTAGGCGAGGAGTACGGCCTTATGGACAGTATGGGTTCCATGTTTTCTATGGGCTCCTCCATGGTGCTGTGGCAGGAGATGCTGAGCGGGGATAACGGAAAATTGGTGAGCCCGCTGCTTGAGAGCCAGTATGACGTGATATACGGTTCATGGCCTACTGAATATAATGAGATAGTCCTGGTGGTGGATGAAAATAACGAGATAGACGATATGGCTCTTTATGCACTGGGACTTAAATCAAAGGAGGAAATAGACGCCGTAATGCAGGCGGCTATGAATCAAACCGCGATTGAAGTGGAGCAGCAGAAATGGAGCTATGAGGAAATATGCGATATGGAGTTCCGCGTTATTCTTAATTCAAGCTGCTATACTTTAGATGAAAACACGGGACTTTATGCTGATTTGCGCGAATCTAACGCAGGATTAAAATATCTTTACGATAACGGTTTGTCTTTAAAGGTTTCAGGTATCATCCGGCCCAGCGAGGATGCGGTTTCATCCATGCTTACCGGTTCAATAGGATATACCAGTGAATTGACTGAGTATATAATAGAGCAGTCTAAAAATTCTGCTGCTGTAACCGCACAGCTTAATAATCCGTCCACTGATATTTTTACCGGCCTTCCCTTTAAGGAGAGCACCGGGGATTTAACCGATGAGCAAAAAGAAGCTGATTTTAGGGAATATATTTCAGGCTTGGATGAACAGGGCAAGGCGAACGCATATATAACCATTATGAGTATTCCCTCCCAGGAACAGATAGACGCGGCAGTTTCCCAGACTATGGATAGTATGACGCGTGAGGAAATGGAGGAAATGCTTAATGAGGCTCTGGCTCAGCAGACTGGAGTGAACACCGAAGAACTGGCCGACTATATTTCTTCCATGACGGATGAAGAATTCAACAGCATGTTTACGCAGATAATAGCCGAGCAGTTTACTTTGCAATATGCTCAGCAGGTACAAGAACAGATGGGGCAGATGAACGCGCAGGAGCTTGCGGCGGCTCTGGATATGGCTCTGCCATCCTATACTACTGAACAGTGCGCTGAGTATTATGAGCAGGTGCTTTCTTTCTCTGAATCAAGCTATGAGGATAATATGCTTGAATTGGGATATGTGGATTTAGATGACCCTGCTACAATAAATCTTTATGCTTCGTCCTTTGAAAATAAAGAGCTGATTGAACAGGCGATAGAGGATTATAATTCTACGGTAAGCGAGTTGGAACAGATTGAATATACGGACTATGTAGGCCTTATGATGTCTTCTGTTACCTCCATAATAAACGCAGTTACTTATGTGCTTATAGCTTTCGTAGCTGTTTCTCTGATAGTTTCTTCCATAATGATAGGAGTAATTACTTTGATATCAGTTCAGGAGAGGACAAAGGAAATAGGCATTCTGCGGGCAATAGGAGCTTCAAAGAGAAATGTTTCCAGCATGTTTAATGCCGAGACGGTAATAATAGGCTTTACTTCGGGTGCTTTAGGCGTGATTATTACCTATATCCTGTGCATACCAATAAATTTAATACTTCATCATTTGACGGGAATTAATACGCTGAGCGCTTATCTCCCTGTGCCAGTGGCTGTAATACTTGTTTTAATATTGCGGTAAGTATCAGAAATAAAACATGTACCAGAACTGCTGCTGCACATGCCAGAAGCAATCCTTTTTTTACATCTGCTGTATAGTCCACCTGAAATGCGTCGATAATCACGCATGGAATAACCAGATAAACCATGACTACAGATATGCTTTTACTCTCCGATGACTTCATAAGTCCAGCTTTTACAACCGCATATCCCATAAGCATGATCGCAAAAAGCTTTGCAATTTCTTCCATTAGTAATAAACTGATCTGCATATTTTGTCCCTTCTTTTCTGATGTATACTGTCAGT
>URYI01000025.1 GCA_900552055.1 uncultured Eubacteriales bacterium
TCCGCCGCGAACGCCGCCCCGGACCTTTTCTAATGGACCAGAATTTATCCTGAAATTCAAGTATAATTAATAAAGGCGGCGCAATAAAATTGCGCCGCCTTTATTAATTAATCATTTATTCAATGGCGATATTATGGCTCTCAGGCAACTTCTTAACTTCCTTTTTAGGAACGGTTATCTTTAAAATGCCGTCTTCAAATCTAGCCTTAATATCTCCTTCCTTCACGTCCTCGCCTACATAGAAGCTCCTGCTGCATTGGCCCATATAACGCTCCCTGCGTATATAGCGGCCTTTTTTGTCCTTTTCGTCCTTGTCCAAGCCCTTAGAGGCACTGATAATAAGGTACCCGTCTTTTACCTGCGCGTTTATTTCCTCCTTTTTAAAGCCGGGCAGGTCAACGTCCAGTTCATAGCTGTCATCTGTTTCCCTTACGTCTGTCTTCATAAGGTTTTTGCCATGCTTTCCGTAAAGCGGATTGCGATGGTTAAAAGAAGGCATCATCTCAAAAGCATCATCAAACATTTCATCAAATAAGTTTTCTCCAAAAATACTCGGTAACATAAATCATTCCTCCATTTCATTTGCCTTCCTGTTGCTGTGGAATAATTTTCGCAGCGGCAGTTAAGTGCCATTTGTTAATCTGTACTTATTCCTTTTTCTAAGTACAATTATATTATATCCCGAAAATTAGCACTGTCAATAGGAAAGTGCTAATTTTAACAAAAATACAATACTTTATTTACATTTGAAGGCATATTTTAGCGCGCAAATTAGGGTGCAAACGACTGTTTGCTGTGTGATAAAATCCAATTCAGGATGGATTCGTTCTCAAATAATATATTGCCGCCGCTGTGATAATTGCCGGTAATGCCGTGCGAGTCAAAGTAAGCGTTGTCCGGAATTTCAAGCTGCAAAACGGCATCAATCTGTGCGTCTGTCCAGCCTAGGCGTTCATAGGCGGAACGCAGCCCGTTATAAACTTCTCTTGCCCTGTCCGAGCCGTAGTATTCATCATTCTGGGCCATAAATATGTATACCGCTACTCTGTTTTCCGCTACTGAAGCATATTCTCCGTCCCATTGCGATGCGCCGTGCAGGTAGGCTGCGTATAAATCTGGGCGCATGGCTACTGCCCGGGACATGGTTTCTCCTCCGGCTGAATAGCCCGCCGCATAAATCCTGGATGAATCAACTGCAAAATTGTCCGCAAAGTACTGGGTCAGCTCTATGGCCTGCCGGGCAGAAGTTTCTCCCCAATCGGTCAGCTGGGCGGATACCACTATTATATCTTCATCCAGCTCCGTCCAGCAGCGGAAGCCGCGCCAGTTCAAGTTAGAGCCGGAGGAGCCTTGGCCGAACCACATCATATCATAGGCTGTATTCACCTCACATTCCCATGACGAAACCTACATGTTCATCTTCCGATTCATCCTCAATCTCGGATTCATCCTCGTATTCGTCCTCCAGGGCTTCTTCGGTTTCTTCCTCACCCTCATCCTCCAGGGCATCCTCTGACATATCTTCATCGTCCTGATCCTCTGACTCGCCGGTTTCCTCTAATGGAGACATCTCATCATCCAGTTCTTCGGCATCAGGGCCTTCCTCAGATGTCTCCGGTTCTTCCTGATCGGAGATAGACGGTTCCGCTTCATCCATTTCCTCCGCAGAAGAAGCAGTTTCCGCATCTTCCAGTAACTCCTGATCAGCGTCCAACTGCTCAGTATCCTCCAGTTCCTCTGTATCCTCGAAGTCACCCTGGGCCTCGCCGGTTTCCTGACTCTCAGCCAGATCCCGATCCAGCTCCTGCTCAATCAGGCCGATGACAAAGTCTTTCTGTGTCATGTTATTGCGGTGCAGATAATCCTTGATCCGCTGGAACAGGCTTTCCGGCACCTGAAACGCCAGTGTCCTCATTTTCTCCATGTTTTTCCCTTCCTTTTCATCAATTTTAGGATGCAGTTCATCCTGCAATGCCAGTGTGACAAACTCCGTCATCGTCATCCCGTGGTCTTGCAGATATTGTGTAATCTCGGCATGCAAAGCCGCATCGACTTTGACCGTAATGCCTTTCTTCCCGTCAGCAGCCACTGTGTTCACCTCTTTCCATGAATTTCTGAATTGCCCTTGTTACAATTTCCTCCACAGGCACTTCCTCAATGGCAGCCTGGATCAAAAGCGGCTCCACCAGCGCCTCTGGAATCTCAATTTCCATTTCCAAATGATTTACCTCCTACATTCCCATGACGGGGCCTTGATCCTCAGTCATGCCGGATTCCTGTTCCTCTGCCAATTCTTCCTCCGTCAGCTTGCGGAACGAGTCCTCACCAGGCACAACTCCGAGAGACCTTCCATTGTCAAACGAGCAGTGCAGTGTTCCGATATCATCCACTACTTTGACAGTACCTCTTGTCTGATCCTCGACAGGATTCGGATCTCTGCCCATGCTCAGTAACATGATCCGGGTACCGGGAGGATACTCTGTCTGGTACCGTTTGGCCTGCTGGTGCAGGCGTTCCCATTCATTCATCAGCTACATCTCCATTCCTAAATCACTATTTTCTGAATCCATACACTCCGTGTCATCCCAATTATCTTTACGAAGGGCAAAGTTCTCCACAAGCTGTCTGGGCGTTAAAGGAATATTCGCAGGCTGATTTGTGCGCTCAAACCCATCTTCGCTGATTTCAAACCAGCAATGATCGACCTCGGTATCATACTCATCGAATCTCCTTTCCGGCATCCCGACCTGTCTTGGGATAAAATATTCCCCCATGTCACAGCAATCAAGAATGCTTTGGATTTGCTCCTTGGATAATTCCCCCTGGATAACGCACTCATTATGAACCTTATAGTTACCTGCATCCCGATATAGATAGCAGATCTTGGTGTTCATGGATATGACCTCCTTTCCTTACAGCTTGTAGGATAGGGGGATTTTTCCCATAAAAAAAGCGACCACTCTCATGGTCGTTCCTACCTTACTCTATACACACTTTTTCTTTCTGTTGTGTTTCCTGTACCTATTCGCCCTCCTTCCTCCACGCAATACACCGCTATACACAGATATAACCCTGCTCCATTTTAGGGTATCCCACAAATACGACATCGTAGCTGTCCCAGTTTTCCACTGAATTGGCCAGCTCCGGCCGTGCGTTATCCGCCTGCTCCTGCTGTGCAATGTCGAGGAGCTGGTTGTAATCGTCTGTGTACGGGGTGGCAGGCTCAATTTCAAACAGGGTGCCGCCCGTTTCGGCCTGGATCATCTGCGCCATCTGCTGAGTATTGCCCGACCAGGAAAAGTAAGCGATGAGTATTCCGCCCGTTCCGGCCGCGGGGAGTGTTGCTTCTGCGGACGGTTCAGAACCGGAAGGCGTTTGCGGGGACGGTGTTTCAGAGGCCTGCGCGGACGGCCCGGAGAGCTGGGAAGAAGGCCGGGAGGAGCCATTGCTGCCCGAAGAGGTGTTTTCGCCGCCGCAGGCAGTCAGGGAAAAGACCAATGTCATGGACAGCAGAAGAGGTAATAATTTTTTCATTTTGACCATTCCTTTCTTTATTGTCAGCACGCAGGGGGATAATGCGGTTAAAAACAGCTTAATTTTTTTCCTGCTGTGCTGGTTTTTCTCCATACACGCCAGGTACAGCCGTGTATGTACCTTGCAGGGACGCAAATTCAACCGTTTTTGACTCTGCGGCCCGGCTCATGGGAATTTGTCCGCTTCCAAGGCAGACAAGGGAGGCCCGGAGGCGCGCCCGCCGGCCGGGGATAACGCCGAAAAACATACCGATTGGGGATAACATATAAAAGTGCAACAACTGGGGTCAGCGCAGAAAACGGGCGAAATTTCGGGCTGCGGCGCATTATTCCTTGTACAATTAACTCTATTTGTTTGCTAAAACGGAGCCGCGCTGCTGCATAGTTTTATTTGTACGGGAGGGGCGGATTCCATTTGCGTATTTTGCAGGGATTTCCGCAGGCAACGGCGTTATCCGGAATTGATTGGGTTACTACGCTTCCCGCGCCGATGACCGCATTGTCTCCAATGGTAACGCCGGGAAGAATGACGCTTCCGCCGCCAATCCAGGTGAAGCTGCCAATTTTAACCGGCGCCGCCTGCGTCTTTACCGCGGCAGTGCCGTCCTCTTCCAGCCAAAAGCGCTCGGCTCCGTCTAAAGCGTGGACAGCCGTATAGATTTTAACATCCGGGCCGATCAGGGTATTTTCCCCAATGATTATGGGTGCGGTGTCCAGCAGAGTACAGTGCATATTAATAAAGCTGTTGTCCGCAAGCTGTATATTATATCCGTAGTCCACATAGACCGGCTGATTCACGCGGGCGTTTTTCCCCAAGCGTCCGAACAGCTCGGATAAGACCCGGGTGCGTTCTTTAATATCTTCGGCAGGCAGGGAGTTATAGGTAATTGCCAGATTTTTGGCCCGGCTCTGCTGTTTTCTTAGCTCAGGGTCACGGGCGTCGTAAATCTGCCCGTTTTGCTTCTTTTCAAATTCGGTCATCACTCTTGCTCCTTTGCCTATGGGCCGCGAGCCGCTCACTGCAGCCGGTTTCCCAGATTATACGCCTGCTGAGGAAATTGGGAGTGCCGTGTCATGGAGGGGGTTCCGCAGCCGGCGCCCAGCACCATCCCCATATCCGTCAGGTTCAGATAGCGCACCAATGTTTTGTAGTGTGATTCCAGTGCTTCAAAGGTCCAGTCATCGCTGTTCCAAGCCGCGGCCAGCAGGGCGGATTTCATATGCCTGCGCTGGACAGAGCTGTTGAAGGCGCAGAAGCGGTCGATTAAAACTTTCAGCTGGGCGGACATTCCATAATAGTACAGGGGTGTGGAAAACACCAGCATGTCCGCCTCCAGGATTTTGGGACGGATCCGGTCCATTTCATCCTTCTGTACGCAGGGCCCTTCGTATCCGCAGTGGATGCAGCCGGTGCAGGGATGAATGTCGGCGTGGGCGGCGTCTATGATTTCCACCGTGTGGCCGGCTTCCTCCGCTCCCTGCTTAAAGCAGTCTGCCAGCAGGTTGGAGGAGCCCTTTCTGTTGGTACTGCCCTCTAAAATAATAATTTTCATTGCATGTTCCTCCTTGTAAATATATAACTGCGGTTGCTCTGCGGTGGATTTCGGTACATTTCTTTGAACGGCCCTCTGCCTGAACCGCCTTTTCCGGCTTATACAGCGCGGAATTTACGCTGTAATTGCCGTAAACCATCATTGCGCTTCTTCAAAATGATTTTCTGTTTTTATTATAGCGGGGGCGGTGGGTAATGTCTAATGCCTATATTTTATCTTTTTCCATGCATTTTTTTTATGAATGATGCAAAAAAGCCCCTCCGGGGCAACAACCCTGGAGGGGCGGCAGACTGCCGATAAACCTGAAATCTAACTTTTTGCGGCATTTAGCTTCATTTTGTTTTCCGCCGGCAGGTGCTGCGGGGAAATTTCTTGATAAGCGGAAAATGCTTTATAAGCGGTTTTCCAAGGGAACTGGGGTATTGGCGAGATAGAGGTAGGTTCGGAAAGCTTTGGTTTCTGAGCAACCGGCGTTTCCGAATAAAAGCGTGCCGGCTTTTTTGACATGCTCAAGCCTCTCCAGTGCTTATAATCCCTGGAGGAGCTGCTAAAACAATATTTATTCCATTCTGGCGCGCAGCATATTGATTTCCTGAATAAACAGAGAGGTGGCGGGGGAAAACAGGTGATTTTTCTTCCAGATCAGCACGCTGCGAGTCGTGTGTTCGGGGTGGATGGGGATAAACCGCAGATGCGGGCTGCTGTGGATTGCCAAAGCGCCGTCCAGGCAAAACGCGCATCCCAGGCCTTCCTCTACCAGCAATGCGGCGTTGGACAGGAGCGTATAGCTGAGCGGGGTAGTTAGATCCTTTTCTTCCCGCTTCAGCCAGTTCAGGATTTCCGCGCGCACCCTCTCACGCAGCGGGAGAATAAGAGGATATGCCGCTATCTCTTCCGACGTTATAAATTCCCGGCCGGCCAGAGGGTGATCATCCCGCATAAGGATTCCCCAGGTCTCCTTTTGGGAAAGGCGGATAAAGTCATATTTTGCTGTATCTACCGGTTCCAGCAGCAGGCCTACATCCACCAGCCCTTTATCCAGCCGGTCTTTGATATTGTCGGCCGTTTCGTTATACAGATGAAACTCAACCAGAGGATATTTTTCGGAAAATTGTTTTATAAGCTTGGCAAACAGGCGGCTCCCCACCGCTTCGGAGGCTCCGATGGCAACCAGCCCGCTGACGTCGGCATTCCGCTCCGCAAAAGCCTGTTCCAGCCGGTCTGCCAGCTCTACTATTTCTTCAGCCCGCTGGCGGAAGAAGATGCCCTCGTCAGTCAGGGTCAATCCATGCTTGCCGCGGAGCATCAGCGTCGTGCCCAATTCCTTCTCCAGATCCATTATCTGCCGGCTCAGAGTGGGCTGCGTTATGTGAAGGATATCCGCGGCCCTTGAGATGTTCTCCTCCTGCGCTGCCGCTAAAAAATAACGAAGTGTGCGTAACTCCATTCCCCAAACCTCTTTCTCATTGTTTTCCGCTATAATAGCACATCTATACAAAAAATGCAATAAACCGTATGAACCATACGTTAAATTTATGACGCTGCATATGAGGTAAATATGAAAGCTGCCGCGCCGTTAATTTAGGCAAAGGCGCTGAGCGTTAATTGTTATAAGGGGCAAAGCTGCGGCAGGAGCAGGCAAGAGCCCGCTGCGGAGTTATGCATATTTATATGTCAGCGGCAAACGCCGGTTAAATATAAGACGGACGGCCGCAGTAAAATTCGTTTAATTTCAGCACGGTCAAACTGCGCTTTATCCATTCGTGAGCTGTCATACGGTGCGGGCGGCTCAACAAACAATGCATGAATAATTTTATTTTTATTCCATGGGGTATGCCAGCGCCGCCGCGCCGGCCAGGAACGGGCCGCTGCCGGAATACTTGCAGGCGGGGCGGCTGGATGGACAATAGGGGATTTACAGGCGGCCATGAACCATTATCTGAATCTGGCCGACAGGCTGAACGAAAACGGGCGGAAAGTGCTGAAGAAGCTTTATCAGATAGACAAATTTTTATTTTTAATGATATTTTAGGCGCGCGCTTGGAAAATGATTAAAGCGGCATTGACGAGAAAAACCAGAGCCGTTTGACGCAATGAACATCAAATGGCTCTGGTTTGTGAAAACTCTTATTTATTGCGGTATTTCAGCTTATTTGCCCGCTTCTTCCACCGCCACGGCGCAGGCCACGGTAGCGCCGACCATGGGGTTGTTGCCCATGCCAATAAGCCCCATCATTTCAACGTGCGCAGGCACGGAGGAGGAGCCGGCAAACTGTGCGTCAGAATGCATGCGGCCCATGGTGTCGGTCATGCCGTAGCTGGCAGGGCCGGCGGCCATATTGTCGGGATGCAGCGTGCGGCCCGTGCCGCCTCCGCTTGCAACTGAGAAATACTTTTTGCCGTTTTCCACGGCCCATTTTTTATATGTGCCCGCAACGGGATGCTGGAAGCGGGTGGGGTTGGTGGAATTGCCCGTAATGGAAACATCCACGCCCTCTTTAATCATTATTGCCACGCCCTCTGAAACGTCGTCCGCGCCGTAAACCTTAACTTTTGCGCGGTCCCCGTCTGAAAATGCCTTTTCGCTTATTACCTTTAATTCGCCGGTGGAATAATCATAGGCGGTTTCAACAGAGGTAAAGCCGTTAATGCGGCTGATTATATAGGCGGCGTCCTTGCCCAGGCCGTTAAGGATTACCCTAAGAGGATTCTTGCGCACCTTGTTGGCCGTTTTGGCAATGCCTATAGCGCCTTCAGCGGCGGCAAAGGATTCGTGTCCCGCCAGGAAGCAGAAACAGCTTGTCTCTTCTCTAAGGAGCATAGCGCCTAAATTACCGTGGCCCAGACCAACGCTGCGCTGATCCGCTACCGAGCCGGGTATGCAGAAGGCCTGAAGCCCAATGCCGATAGCTTCGGCGGCTTCAGCGGCTGTTTTGCAGCCTTTTTTAAGAGCTATGGCCGAACCCAGTGTATAAGCCCAAACGGCATTTTCAAAGGCTATGGGCTGTATGGACCGGACTATCTGCTCCGCGTCCACTCCTTTTTCCAGGGCGTAAGCCTTTACCTGCTCTAAATCGGAAAAGCCATACTGGGCGAGACATTTGTTTATTTTGTCTATACGTCTTTCATATCCTTCAAAGGTTATCATATTCCGCGTCCCTCCTATTGCTTTCTGGGATCGATTACCTTAACTGCTTCATTAAAGCGGCCGTAGGTACCGATAAATTTATTGTACGCTTCATTAGGCTCCATGCCTTTTTTGATAGCCTCCATCATCTTGCCCAGATGAACGAATTTGTAGCCGATTACTTCGTCATTTTTATCCAGGCCCATTTCCAGGATGTAGCCCTCGGCCATTTCCAGATAACGCACGCCTTTTTTGTGGGTGGAGAACATGGTGCCCACCTGGGAACGCAGGCCTTTGCCTAAATCTTCAAGTCCTGCGCCTACGGGCAGCCCGTTTTCGGAAAAGGCGGTCTGAGTACGGCCGTAAACAATCTGCAGGAATAATTCGCGCATCGCTACGTTGATAGCATCGCAGACAAGGTCGGTATTGAGCGCTTCAAGAATGGTCTTGCCGCTTAATACTTCAGCGGCCATGGCGGCAGAATGGGTCATGCCTGAACAGCCCAGGGTTTCCACAAGCGCTTCTTCAATTATGCCGTTTTTGACGTTAAGGGTAAGCTTGCAGGCACCCTGCTGAGGCGCGCACCAGCCAACTCCGTGGGTAAGTCCGCTTATATCGGTTATTTCCTTGGCGTATACCCACTTTCCTTCTTCAGGAATAGGAGCGGGATTATGCTTGGCGCCCTTGGCAACGCATATCATCTGCTCTACCTCGTGAGAGTATTGCATAGACGAGATTCCTCCTTTGTTTATTTCTTTATGCTTTTTACGCCGTTAAGTTTACCACAGGTCGGCTGAATTGTAAACCGAAACGGGGAGGGGAGACGGATGTTATATTTTCTCATAAAATGTTATTAATTTTCACTAAATGGATTTTGACATAGCTGTATCTTGCAAAGTTTATTAAAAAAATATCTATATTTTACCGATTTATCTTGACAACGGGTATGCCAGCCTTTATTATATTAATATACGCAGGGCACGGCTTTGCTTTGGACGTCCAGCCTGCAAAAATAAACGCTGCTGCGTTTTTGTTCCGCATGCGGGCATTGCGGCTGAACAGAAGGCGAAAGGCATTTGCAAGAGGGGCGCGCTTAAGCCCTGTTTAATTAGCCTGATATTTTAACATGGCGTTCATAATGCAATTTTAGGCTTGCTTTTCCTGCAAAAAACGTATCTGTCCATAAAAATTTATTATGAGGTGAAAAAAGTCATGGATCTGATGTTCTTTGTGACCCTGACGGCTGTTATCGCTCTGGCCTTTGCGCTTTTCACTGCCGAGAGGCTGTTAAAGAGGGATAAGGGCCCGGAGGAGATAAGCCGGATAACCGGTATAATCCGCCGTGCCGCCGATGCTTTTCTTAAGAGGCAGTATAGGGGAGTGGCCATCTTTTTCGGAGCTGTATTCATAGTGCTTATAATTATGCACTTTGGCTTTGGTTTGGGAAATGCGTATACTCCCTTTGCTTTTTTGACAGGCGGGATTTTTTCGGGCCTGGCCGGATATATCGGCATGAAGATAGCTACCGCTTCAAACGGCCGGACGGTCATGGCGTGCAAAAAAGGACTCAATCCCGGACTGCGCACGGCATTTTCCAGCGGGACGGTTATGGGCATGGTGGTGGTAGGCCTGGGCCTGCTGGATACCAGCCTTTGGTATACCGTACTGCGTTATGTGTTTAATGTAAATGACGCAACTCAGCTTGCCAACACCATGGTATGTTTCGGCATGGGCGCGAGCAGTATGGCCCTCTTTGCGCGTGTGGGCGGCGGAATTTTTACAAAGGCCGCTGATGTGGGGGCTGATCTCTGCGGCAAGGTAGAGGCGGGGATACCTGAGGATGACATACGCAATCCTGCCGTAATAGCAGATAATGTAGGGGATAATGTAGGGGACGTAGCGGGCATGGGCGCCGATTTATACGAATCCTATGTCGGCTCGGTGCTTTCGGCCAGCGCTCTGGGCGCTTTTGCCGGTCTGGGTGACAAAGGTTTTTGGACTCCTTTTATTTTAGCCGTGGCGGGCGTGCTGGCGTCTATTATAGGTACGTTTTTTGTGCGCACGGGCGAAAAAGCCGACCAGAAGCAGCTATTGCGCGCTCTGCGCAAGGGGGTTTATGTGGCTGGCGGCATTATAGTAGTGGCGGCGTTTTTCGTGATACATTTCCTGCTGGGGGACACTTCCATAACGCTGGAAAACGGCACTCAGTATACCGTCAGCACCTGGGGCCTTTACGGCGCAGTGCTATGCGGCCTTGTAGGCGGAGTAATAATGGGGACTGTTACTGAGTTTTATACTTCTGAAACTTATAAGCCTACCAGGAACCTTGCTCAGTCCTCTTCTACAGGACCGGCTACAGTAATAATAGACGGTCTTGCTTTGGGCATGAAATCTACGTTTTTCCCGATAATTATAGTAGTAGCTTCTATTGCAGGCAGCTATTATCTGGCGGGCGGCGCGCATAGCAGCAATCTGGGCTTGTTCGGCGTTGGCATTGCGGCTGTGGGCATGCTTTCCACGCTGGGCATAACTTTGGCTACTGACGCATACGGCCCTGTTGCAGATAATGCGGGGGGCATAGCCCAGATGTCGGGTCAGCCTGAAATTGTGCGCGAAAGAACGGATGCTTTGGACAGTCTGGGAAATACCACTGCTGCAACGGGCAAGGGCTTTGCAATAGGTTCGGCGGCCTTAACGGCCATAACCCTTATAGCGGCATTTAAGAGCACGGTAGAGGGAAGCCTTAATTTTACCTTTGATTTGAATCTTTTAAATCCCCAGGTGCTTATAGGCTTCTTCATAGGAGTTATGCTGCCCTTCCTCTTTTCCTCTATTACAATGCAGGCGGTAGGGCGGGCCGCTTCCAAAATAGTTATGGAAGTGCGCAGGCAGTTCAGGGAGATAAAAGGCATAATGGAGGGCACGGGTCAGCCTGATTACGAAGCGTGCGTGGATATATGCACGCGCTCAGCCCAAAGAGAAATGATACTGCCCGCAGTTATAACTGTGCTTGCTCCTATTATAGTGGGCATACTGCTTTCCTTTAACGGCATAGCGGGCATGCTGGCCGGTTCTGCCGCGTCAGGCTTTGTTATGGCCATAATGATGAGCAACAGCGGCGGCGCTTGGGATAACGCTAAAAAATACATAGAGTCGGGCCAGCTGGGCGGCAAGGGTTCCGAATGCCATAAGGCAGCCGTAGTGGGGGATACGGTAGGGGATCCTTTTAAGGATACCGCCGGGCCTTCCATCAACATTTTAATTAAGCTTCTCAGTGTGGTCGCTATCGTATTCGCGCCTATTATTAATGCTGTGGCGGGGCTGTTCTGAGCGCTATAAGAGACAATCGGCGATATTCTATGGCAAAAGATTTGCCAACAAAAAAGGGGTATTTTGAATTTTGGGGAACGCGGCGTTAATAAGCGTTCCCCGATGTTTTTCAATATTAAAATATATTTGCGCTCAGTTGACAAATAATATGCCCTTATATAGCGCTTTTGCGCGCTGTATTCAGTCGGCGCGTGCGGAACGGGCCGGTATCCGACTTAAAAATAAGGGAAATGCCCGATGTAGTTAGAAACGGCAGGGGAACCTGCTTTGTTTGCTGTTTGAGGCGGGTTTTCCTTCATATTGGCGTATATGCAGAGAGAAAACAGCGGATTATTGCTTATAAGAGATTTGGTTATATGGTTTGCCGCATACTAAATATCTTTTCTATGTATGCCAGGCAGGGGTACAGCGCTGCAAAAGGATGTTCATAGAAGAAAACGGCAGAGGCTTCCGGTATTTTAGCAATGAAGACTTTTAATCCCTGCGCCCGCCCTCCGCCGCTTCTCCCGAAATGCCGCAGGTATTTCGGATATCGCATAACCGGCGGCACATGCATATACTCCGTTTTATTGATATACCGTTGAAAATGTAAATATACTTTTGTTTTTCCCTTTTATATGATATAATTTTAAAAAAGCAATCCAGGGGTGCAAGATGAATCTGCTGCATTTAAAATATGCTCTTGAGGTGGAAAAAACACGTTCAATAAATAAAGCGGCTGAAAATCTCTTTATAGGCCAGCCCACCCTGAGCAAAAGCATAAAAAAGCTGGAGGAGGATTTGGGGTTTACCCTTTTTATACGAACCCCTTCAGGCATAATGCCTACTGCTGACGGTGAACGCTTTTTAGCGCGTGCGCATGATATTATGGCGCAGGCGGAGGAATTGGAGGCGGAGTATAAATCCATGCTTTCCCGCCCCGGCGCTTATTCCTTGACCCTTCCGCGGTGTCCGCTGGCCTATAGGGTGCTTAAACGCTTTTCAAACAGGACGGATATGGATGTTAAGGCGGATTTCGGACAGCTTTCGCGGGCTGTGCGCAATATATTGCAGAATAATTTTGATATGGCTGTTATCCGGTACTGTCCCAAGCTTCAGCCTATGATGACAGAACGTCTTGAGCAGGAGGGCCTTGCCTGGCGCCTTCTGGGCAAGGGCCGCTTTATGCTTACCTTTAAGGGCGAAAATGCGCCTGATATTTTAAGCGAAAAGAGCGTGCAGGTGGCATACGAGGATTCTCCTCTGCCGCATTCGGAAGTAGGCAGGCGTATTTTAGTGCGGGACAGCGCGGCATTTCTGAATCTGCTCGGCATTCCTGAATCATATGCCTGGGTTGTTCCGCTCAGGGGCGAATATGGCCTAAAACAACGAAATGAACCGATGGGAGCGGAGTATGCAGATATGAGCATATGTAAGCGCAGCCGAAATATGACTAAGAACGATAAGCTTCTGCTTTCTTTGTATTGCGAACTTATGGGATATGATACTGATTTATAGTTTTTTGAGCGCATAAGTAAACTTTTAATTGGCTGAACAAACGTAAGTTCCTTGTTAAAAACAAATTAAATAATAAATTATCGATAAAGGAATATCGATATTCATTTAATGAATTACCCCGAATTTTGAAATCATGCTAAACTAATTGCGAGATTTGAAAGGAGGGGTTTTTTTGATAAGCGCCGTATCCCGGCAGACAATATCCAGGCTTCCGGTTTATCTGGGATACCTTCGCTCGCTGGAAGGCTCTTTGCCCACAATTTCGGCAACTGCCATAGCCGAAGCGCTCAGCCTTAACGATGTTCAGGTGCGCAAGGATTTGGCCGCCGTCAGCTCGTCGGGAAAGCCTAAGATCGGCTATGTTACTGCCGACCTTATAAAAGAGCTGGAGGATTTTCTGGGCTATAACCGTCCAAGCGACGCCATATTGGCGGGCGCGGGCAAATTGGGCAGGGCGCTTATGTCCTATCAGGGCTTTAACGCTTACGGCCTTAATATTGTGGCCGCCTTTGATACCGATTCAAAGCTGGTTAACTCTCAGGAGGCCGGTAAAAGCATTTTGCCGCTGGACCAGATGAAGCCGCTTTGCGAGCGGCTGAATGTGCGCATAGGGATTATAACCGTCCCGGCTGCCTGCGCGCAGGGGGTATGCGATATGATGGTCAAAAGCGGCATCCTGGCCATATGGAATTTTGCTCCAGTCAGGCTGAACGCGCCTGAATCAATACTGGTGCAGAATGAAAATATGGCTTCGTCCCTGGCGCTGCTCCGCAGCCATCTCAGACAGCGCGCCGGATTATAAAAATTAATAACTATTTAAAGAATTTTTAAAAGGAGATATTACTTATGAGCAGAATTAAAGAGTATGACATTGTGGACAGCGTGGAAAAGCTGGAAGCGGCTCTTGCAAAGGTACGCGAGGCGCAGAAAAAGTTCGCCCTGTATACTCAGGAGCAGGTAGACGCCATTTTCCTGGCCGCCGCTTCGGCTGCCAATAAGCAGCGCATTCCTCTTGCCAAAATGGCGGTAGAGGAAACAGGCATGGGCGTAGTTGAAGATAAGGTTATAAAGAACCACTATGCCGCCGAATACATTTACAACGCCTATAAGAATACCAAAACCTGCGGCGTTATAGAAGAGGATAAGGCTTACGGAATCAAAAAAATAGCCGAACCCATCGGCGTTATCGCGGCTGTTATTCCTACTACCAATCCCACTTCTACGGCCATTTTCAAGACCCTTTTAGCGCTTAAGACCCGCAACGGCATTATCATAAGCCCCCATCCGCGCGCCAAGAAAAGCACTATTGAGGCTGCCAAGGTGGTCCTGGAGGCAGCCGTGGCTGCGGGCGCGCCTGAAGATATCATTTCCTGGATAGACATTCCTTCTCTTGAATTAACCAACCTTGTTATGAAGGAAGCGGATATTATCCTGGCCACCGGCGGCCCCGGCATGGTTAAGGCCGCGTATTCCTCCGGCAAGCCTGCTGTAGGCGTGGGCGCCGGCAATACCCCCGCCATAATAGACGAGTCGGCCGATCTGCTCTTAGCCGTCAATTCCATTATACATTCCAAGACATTTGATAACGGCATGATTTGCGCATCCGAGCAGTCGGTTATAGTTTTGGAACCCGTTTATGCCAAAGTAAAGGAAGAATTTAAAAAGCGCGGCTGCTATTTCCTTAATAAAGAGGAAACTGAAAAAGTCCGCAAGACCATTATAATAAACGGCGCGCTTAACGCCAAGATAGTGGGTCAGCCAGCGGCCAAAATAGCGGCTCTGGCAGGCGTAGAAGTTGCTCCCGAAACTAAAATCCTCATTGGCGAAGTAACCAGCGTGGAATTAAGCGAAGAATTTGCCCATGAAAAGCTGTCTCCCGTGCTGGCTATGTATAAGGCCAAGAATTTTGACGACGCTCTGGATAAGGCCGACCAGCTTATAGCCGACGGCGGCTACGGCCATACTTCCTCTGTTTATCTGGATGTTGTTACTCAGCAGGAAAAGCTTAACAAATTCTCTGAGCGCATGAAGACCTGCCGTATATTAGTAAATACTCCCTCTTCGCAGGGCGGCATAGGCGACCTTTACAATTTCAAGCTTGCTCCTTCCTTAACGCTGGGCTGCGGCTCCTGGGGCGGCAACTCGGTATCTGAAAACGTTGGAGTTAAGCACCTGCTCAATATTAAAACCGTAGCCGAGAGGAGAGAGAATATGCTTTGGTTCAGAACGCCCGGAAAGGTGTATATAAAGAAGGGCTGCCTGCCCGTTGCCCTGGATGAACTTAAAACTGTAATGGGCAAGAAAAAAGCGTTTATAGTTACAGATACCTTCCTCTATCAGAACGGCTATACCAAGCCTATCACCGATAAGCTGGACGAAATGGGAATAACCCATACTACTTTCTACGACGTTGCCCCCGACCCGACTCTGGCCTGTGCTAAAGAGGGCGCTAAGGCTATGGCTTCTTTCCAGCCCGACTGCATTATAGCTCTGGGCGGCGGTTCGGCTATGGACGCCGGCAAGATAATGTGGGTGCTTTACGAGCATCCCGAAGCGGACTTCATGGATATGGCCATGCGCTTTGTGGATATCCGCAAGCGTGTATATACCTTCCCCAAAATGGGCGAAAAGGCATATTTCATAGCCATCCCCACATCGGCTGGTACGGGCAGCGAGGTTACTCCCTTTGCAGTTATAACTGATGAGAAATCAGGCGTAAAATATCCTCTGGCCGATTACGAGCTGCTTCCCAACATGGCTATAATAGACGCTGATCTGCATATGTCCGCTCCTAAAGGACTTACAGCCGCTTCAGGTATAGACGCAGTTACCCATGCGCTTGAAGCTTATGCTTCCATGATGGCCACAGATTATACCGACGGTCTGGCCTTAAGAGCTTTAAAGGTAATATTTGAATATCTGCCCCGTGCTTATGATAATGGTACCAACGACCCCGTTGCGCGCGAAAAGATGGCTAACGCGGCTACTATGGCCGGTATGGCTTTTGCTAACGCTTTCCTGGGCGTCTGCCACTCCATGGCGCATAAACTGGGCGCCTTCCATCATCTGCCCCACGGCGTTGCCAACGCTCTTATGATAGACGAGGTGCTGCGCTTTAACGCCTCTGAAACTCCTGTGAAGATGGGTACATTCCCGCAGTATGACCATCCGCACACTCTGGCCCGCTATGCCGAGGTAGCCGATTATCTCGGAATTAAAGGCAAGAATGATGCGGAGAAATTTGAGAATTTCATAGCCGCCCTGGATGAGCTTAAGGAGAAAGTGGGCATAAAGAAGACAATTAAGGATTACGGTATTGACGAAAAAGACTTCCTGGAGAGATTGGACGACATGGTAGAGCAGGCCTTTGACGACCAGTGCACCGGTGCCAATCCGCGCTATCCGCTTATGAGCGAAATAAAGCAAATGTATCTTAATGCCTATTATGGCAAAAGAGAATAAAAGGAGGAAGGCATAATGAAATTTGACAACCCTATCGCAGTCCGGGCAACCAAGACGGTCTACAGAGACGGAGATTTGGCTATCAAGCTGTTTAACGAAGGCTATTCCAAATCGGATATACTCAACGAGGCGCTTAATCAAGCGCGCGTTGAGGAGACCGGCCTGTTAGTACCCAAGGTGCTGGAGGTAGGCATTTTTGACGGCCGCTGGGCTATTGTGAGCGAATTTGTAGAGGGCAAAACTATGGCGCAGCTTATGACTGAGCAGCCCGAAAAGAAGGAGGAGCTTATGAGCCGGTTCGTGGATATTCAGCTTTCCATCCACGCCCGCCGCGCCCCGCTGCTTAATAAGCTCAAGGACAAGATGGAACGCAAGATAGACGAGACCTCTTTAGACGCGACCACCCGCTATGAGCTGCACACCCGTCTTGAATCCATGCCTAAGCACAAAAAGGTTTGCCACGGTGATTATAACCCGTCCAATGTTATAATAACCGAGAGCGGCGACGCTTATATAATTGACTGGTCACACGCGACACAGGGCAACGCCTCGGCGGATGCGGCCCGCACATATTTGCTGTTCTGGCTTGCCGGGGATGTAGACAGCGCTCATTTGTACATGGATCTTTTCTGCCGCAAGAGCGATACCGCTAAACAGTATGTGGAAAAATGGCTGCCTATCGTGGCCGCTTCCCAGTCTGTTAAAGGTAAACCGGAAGAAAGAGAACTGCTCATGCATTGGGTGGACGTTGTGGACTACGAATAGAATACAGCGGGCTTAAAAGGCTTCCCTGAGAACAGGGACTCTTCAGCTCGCTGACAGGTTGACAAATTCAGGATTTCTCTATACAGAAAAACAGCTTGGGCGTTTTGAGCTTTAATACGGCTCAAAACGCCCAAGCTGTTTTTTTCTGTCTTGGGGCAGTTGAGCAAATAAAATAAGCGCCTGCCCGCAAGGGGGAGAGGAAAAGAAGCTATACGATAATATTTAGCGGTTGCAATAGAGGATTTTAGGCCTGTTGCTGTAAAATAAAAGCAACATGTATGGATAAACGAATGGTATGGGGCATACTAAACGGGCGTGTGAATATCAAGCGGCGTTAATATCGTAGAATCATAGGCAGGGAGTACTCAAAAAGGCATGCATAAGATAAAACACTATGCGAGTACAAAGGAGCAAGGGCGTCAATTACGTCCAGTTAAGCAATACGCCGGTGAGCATGCCGCGGGAAGAAAGTGTGTGCAAACTGTATGGTATATTTTACGGAAAAAACGCTTTAATTTATTTGACCAGCATGCAAAGTTACAGTAGAAATGCGGGGACAGACGCTTCTGTTCGGCGGCTATGTTTCAGGGATGAGATTCAACGGGCCGCAATTCGGTGCCGTGACGGGGCAAGGTGAGATATCGTTCGGGACATGCCAGCCTAAATTGACAAGGGGATACACGCCTCCAACGGCCTGATTCCGGCATTTTCTGCGTCGTCGTCAATGGGTGTAC
>URYI01000026.1 GCA_900552055.1 uncultured Eubacteriales bacterium
CCGGAGCGCTCGTCTATAATACCAAATCTATCCCCCCTTGTCAAGCGGTTTTTTCTGTTTTTTTATAATAATTTAAAAAATATTTTTATGAAACCTGAACAAGCGCTTTTAGCATAGGCCCCAAATATAATTTTGTTTAATTTTCCTGTCATAAAACCAATAGATCCGAGCAAACTATTCATACAGTAAAATCTAAACCGGTTTTGCTTTTATATATATGATTATGTATATTAAAACGGAGGTAGCTTAATAATGAATAGCGAGAATAAAATAAACCGCAGCATAGGCTGCACGGTTCAGCAGTGCAAATATCACTGCGGACAGTCAGATAACTGCACTTTAGATCATATACAGATAGGCACTCACGAAGTCAACCCCACGCAAATAGAATGCACCGACTGCCGTTCCTTTGAGCTGAAATAATTGTTGCTAAAGGCCTTCGTTTTACACGGGGGCCTTTGTTTTACATTAGTCGGCATTGACATTTTGTCTAAAAAGATTATAATAAAGTAAATTCAATATAGTTATTAACTATTCGTAGGATGTGATTTGATGTTTGCCAGCCGACTGCGTGCATTGAGAAAGGAGCGTGGGCTCACTCTTCAGCAGCTTGCCAAGCACTTTAACATGAGCCATTCAACGCTGTCAAAATACGAAACAGGCAATAGAAAGCCTGATATAGAAATGCTCAAAAAACTAAGTGAGTATTTTGGCGTTAGCATAGACTATTTAATAGGTAAATCGCCTATCCGAAATGAAGAAGAGATCTTTATATTAAACGGCAGCAGTGAAGCGCTTGATTTACCTCCAGAAGCTTACCAAGAACTGGACGAGTTTGTAGCATATTTACGCAAAAAATATATTAACAAAAAAAAATAACATTTTTTTACAAAAATACTTGCATTTAATTTGACATTATGCTATAATTTAATCGAACAAATGTTCTGTTATATTAAAGGAGATGTCACAAAATGTTCAAGCAAGCGGACCTTCTCAAATTGGCTGAAAGCAACGGAATTAAAATTGAAAAACACCGGCTGCCGGCAGGAATAAAAAGCATTTATACAGAACTAAAGGAATGCCCCATAATTATATGCCTTAACAAACAGCTTACTAGCCCCGAATGCACTGTTGAGCTTGCTGTTTGCTTGGGATTTTATTTTACGCGAAGTGAAAATAACCCGTCCAGTTCTGAAAAAAGGACAAAGGCTGAGGATTGGGCTTATACCCACCTTGTTCCCGTAGAAACCTTTACCCAAGCGTTTGCCTCAGGGGCGGCAGATATAGCAGGCATAGCCGAATATGCTTCGCTTACTCCGGATTTTATACGCAAAGCCGCCCAATATTACGCCGGGCGGCTGGGGTCATATATTACCATTGGCTCCTTCTGCGTAATTTTCGAGCCTCTTAGTATAGTACAAAAATTTTAAACCTATTTTGTAATAAATATTATTCTGCTAAAAGCATATATAAATACAATTTTCAACAAGCATTGCATGCACGCGCGAAAACATATCTTTCAGAACGCGCCATACTCCTTCAAATACTGCTCCATTGCCGTTTTTCTGCCGTCGTCTATATATATAACTCCGTCCACGGGCCGCATATAGAGATACTCGATTATATCCAGCACGCTGCATATGGCGTATACCTGCATGCCGTATAAATTCTTGACCTCCTTAAGCGCGCTCTGACCGTTAAGCCCCTTTTCGCATCTGTCCACCGAAACAATAAGCGCCTGGGCCTCAGCCCCGCAGCCATGTATAATGGGTACCGACTCGCTTACTGAAGTACCCGCCGTCACTACATCCTCTATTATGCAGACGCGTTCTCCTGCTTGAGGCTTGCCCCCGACTAAGGAGCCTCCTTCACCGTGGTCCTTCTGCTCTTTACGGTTAAAGCAGTACTTAACGTCTACGCCGTAATTTTCATAAAGAGCCGAAGCAGTCACTGCGGCAAGAGGTATGCCTTTATATGCCGGTCCGTAAAGCACATCGAACTGAGCGCCGTTATCCTGCAAACAGCGGGCATAAAAACTTCCCAGCATGCTGAGCTGCCGCCCTGTTTTATAATTGCCCGTATTTATGAAATATGGGGTTTTCCGGCCGCTCTTGGTGACAAAATCACCAAAAGTCAGCACGCCTGCTTTAACCATGAATTGGATAAATTCATGCTTGTTCGCTTGATTCTGCATAGCAATCATCCTTTAACAATTATTGCGGCCCGGCCGCTGCGCGCTTTAACGCTTCTATTTTAAGATTAAGCCAATAAGTAAGCGCAATTCCTAAAGATATTATCCGATAAAAATTAAATAATGTAAAGTACATTTGAAATTTTCCCGCTAATATAGTATAATAAATAAAAATATTAAGAAAGAGGAGTCTATGCTCAGGCTCGGATTAAAATATGAAATTTTTACGCATTTTATCAACAGCAATAGTAACAGCCGCATGCGCCATAAGCATGGCTGCATGCGCCCAAAGCCCCGTTTCCCCTTCCTCCCAGCTCACAGCCGGGACGCCCGTAAGCGGAGATAAAACCTGGTCGTCCACCAACTTTGAAATCAGCCTTTCCTATCCCCATACATGGTATTTATCAGCCGACCAGACTGCGCTGGCCATGTTTATTTCCCCTGCCGACGACAGAACCCCGGATTTCAGGGAATATATTGCGGTGGGAGGCGAGGCCAATTCAGATGGACTCTCTCTTGAGGAAATAGCCCAGGCTTCATTTGACGGAGTAAAAGAGGTTTTTGAAAAAATAGAGATTATAGACACGCAAAGCGTCCAGGTTGGCCAGTATGACGGACTGCTGTATGTTTTCGGCGGAGAAGCTGACAACGAAGAGCTGGGGCCGACGGGAATATACCGCTGGTACCAATATACCTGGCTTACCGGCAGCGCTTCCTACAGCCTGACTCTGACTACAACCGAAGAAATGAGCCAGGAATATTTTGAAGTGCTTAATTATATAAAAGATTCTTTAGATTTGGCTTAAACTAATAAATTCAGTTCCCATTTACAGCTGCGGCATTATCATCCGCAGCTTTTTTTGCAAAATACGTCTTGTTGATATTGTGGACAAGTAATCTGTATGCATATGAGCGTTTTATGGGCGCTTTGGGGATAAGTATGTGGGCAGTGTGGATAACTTTTTACTGTTTCCCACCCGTTTTTATAATTATGTACAGGTTATCCACAGTTTTTACTTCCTATTAATATGACGTTTCATATTTATTTACATTAGCACGGGTTTCCAAGGAACCCCACGGTAAGGATGCATGAAATTTACGCTCTGCCGCATTTATTTTACTCAGCGCACATCCAGTACGCTCAGTTCAAACTCCTTGCTGGACGCAATTTCATGTATTCCGGCTCTACGCCCCCAAATAGGAAAAATTTATTTTCAAGGCAAAAAATGGAGGCATACTTGGATGTGCGCAGATTGAGGATAACGCAGAAAACTAAGAAATTATCCCGTTAGAAGGCACGCAGTTCCTTGTAAACCGAGGGTAGCTCCAGCGCACAATGGATAATGTGCCTCAGCCCTGTAGTAAATTTGCACCCGCTGCCAGAGTTATCTTCAGCCGCCGTAAAGCCGGATGCGCTTTTTCCCGTCCATCTTTAAAACAGAACAGCCTGCGGAACATTAGGCCTCAAAGCAAAGAATGCGCAGGATTAATCCCTTTAAAGGCGCCTGGGCGACTGGCGCCTGACTCCGCGCGGAGGAAAGGCAGCGCATCAGAAATGCAGATTAGGCTATTTTTCGGCCGCATTTATTTTTTAGACTTAGACTATACAATCAGAGTACAATGCGTTTTTGCTCAAGAGCCCGCCGCGTCCGCTTTGCTGCGCGGTTTTTAATACGCCGGGTATGTCTTTAATGGCGCGCCCCGCGGCCGTCAACAGGCATTGAAAGCAAAAAGCGCCGAATGCATCGGGAGAGAATTTTCGGTTCTGCAAGGCGACAGGACGCGGAAATACCGGGCGTATTTCGGCCGGCAGCACATATACCCGGCCTTGCGGCCTTCAGCCGCGGCGGAAATACCGAGCGTATTGTTTAAAGGACGGCAGCGCGGCAAAACCCACTAATTCACTCCTCTGCGACGCATTGTACTCAGATTGCATTGTCTAAGCACTAACGCTGTCCGCAATTTTGATTTAGCCTGCGTTGAACAGCACATCGGCAGCGCTCTTTTCCCTTGGAGCAAGCTCTGCCCTGAGACTCAAAGCTGCGGGGCCGCTGTACAGCCGCTCTAAGGCCGTCCTTGCTTCGGGAGGAGGGGGCGGGGGGCGGGGATGCATATCCGGCGCAGTTTGACCTCTCATTTAAAGCTAAAAACCGCAAGCGCCATAAGAACGGGCGCCGTATTTAGGTTAATGATGCAAACTGCGCCCGTCCGGCCGCAGGCCGGACTCATTTTAATATGAAAAACAGATTTTAAACAGTATAAAATACTCTCCGCTTTGATACCCGCATATAATATCCTGAATTGAGTAAAAATAGATAAAATGCTATTTTGAAAAGGAGCAGGATATGAAAGCAGTTATTATGGCGGGCGGCATAGGCTCCCGCCTTCGCCCACTTACATGCGATTTGCCTAAGCCTATGGTGCCTATAATGGGCAAGCCGGTCATGCAGCACGGCATAGAGCTTTTAAGAAAGCATGGAATAAAGGATATTGCGGCCACTCTTATGTATATGCCCGGAGTTATAAAGAATTATTTTAAAGACGGCCGGGATTTCAGGATTAATCTGAATTATTATATTGAGGAAACTCCTCTTGGGACAGCAGGTTCGGTTAAAAACGCAGCCCAGTTCCTGGACCAGCCCTTTATCATACTTTCAGGGGACGCCGTAACCGACCTGGATATAAGCGAGGCCGTGCGCTTTCATAAGGAAAAGGGCGGGGCAGTAACAATGGTGCTGAAAAGAGAGGCTTCCCCCCTCTCCTACGGAGTAGTGCTCATAGATTCGGATAATCGGATCTGCCGCTTCGTGGAAAAGCCTTCCTGGTCGGAAGTCACAGCTAATACGGTCAATACAGGTATATATATTATCCAGCCTGAAATACTTGACTATATCCCCAATGACCGCGCAATGGATTTCGGCAAGGAGCTTTTTCCTGAACTGCTGCGCCGCGGAGTGCCCATGTACGGTTATATAACCGAGGATTACTGGTGCGATATAGGGGATTCATCCGCGTATTTCAGCGCACACATGGCGTTTTTATCAGGCCGCCTGAAGCTGGAAACTCCAGCAAAGGACTATGGAAACGGCATATTCATTGAAGAAGAAGCCATGGTGCAGGATGCAGAGCTGCTTAACGGACCCGTATATATCGGCAGGCACTCGCGCATAGAAAGCGGCTCCCGAATAGGCGCGTATTCGGTCATAGGCGAAAACTGCCATATAGAAAATGCCGAGCTTCAGGGCAGCATTCTCTGGGACAACTGCGTAGTTAAGCCGGGAGGAGTGGTGCGCCACGCAATAGTATGCGATAACGTAATCTTAAGGCAGAACGCCCGAATCTGCGACCGGGCAGTAATCGGCCGGGGAGCGCGCATAGGCCAGTATGCTACAGTAAACGCCAATGTGCGGGTATGGGCTAACGCCGTAGTCCCTCCCGAAAGCAATTTAAAGGAGGACTTGCTCTACAGCGCGGGTGAAAAGCTCGCTTTGGGCGAATACGGCCTGCACGGAATACTCTCGGAGGACATTTTCCCCCGCACCCTTTTATATCTGGGTCAAGCGCTGGGCCAGAATTACAAAAGCGTGCTGGTAGCCTCGGACGGAACTAAAGCAGGCAAAATGCTTGCCCAGCTTGCAGCTTCGGGAGTTTGTCTGGCCGGTTCAAGGACTCTGCTCGCTCATGACTGCGTGCTGCCATGGGCGCGGGCGGCCCTGCTGGAGCAAAAAGCAGCCTGCGGAATATTTATTCAGACAGATAAAGAAGTTATTGTTACCATAATGGACTCGGACGGAGCCAACCTGCCGCCTGAAAAAGCGCGGGATTTGGAACGCATACTCAATTCGGGCGAATATAAATGCGTCCCGGCAGAAGAGATAGGGGAACTTCAGCCCTTTGACAGCGCCGCCGAAATATATGAAAAACACATTTCTTCAGTAATACGGGGCCGGAGCGACGGCAAGGCCCTGATAATAGGGGGAAATAAGAAAACCGCTTCGGCTGCCAGGGAAGTGCTTTCCAAGCTTGGCTTCAGGGCGCTTGAAGCATCGGGCGGCATAGCTGAAACCGTGCGCACGCAATCCGCCTGTCTGGGCATGTGCCTGAACCGGTTCGGCGAGATAACCGAGCTTTACAACCAAAAGGGAGAGCGGCTCTCATACGAGCAGTACATGATGCTGCGCGCACGCCTTGCCGCCGCATGGGGAGCAGATAAAGCCGTGCTGCCTCCCTTTGCTTCAGACAGCCTGGTCAGTCAGCTGGAGCCTTACGCAGCCTGCGTGCGCTGCCGGCCGGACGCGGGGATATTTATGAAAGCCGTGCTTAACGAGAACAAGGGGAGCCGCGCCGCGTTTGACATATATTTTGACGCGGTCTGCTTTGCCGCCGCTCTGAGCAGGTACCTTCAAAACGAAAAAGCAATGCTCAGCGACCTATGCGGCATAAGCACCGTAACCGCCTCAGGTGAAATAAGATGCAGGCATTCGGATAAAGGTAGGATCATGCAGCGGATAAGCTCCCGCCCCGATTTCGGCGAACCCTTCGGAATAAAGAAGGAATCGGGATATATTACCGTTATCCCGGATAACGAGCGTCCCGTGCTGAAATTTTATATCAGCGCGGTAAACGAAGAATATGCACGGGAATTAAGCATAGATTTGGCTAAGATTCTGGAGGAAAGCGCCGCGCCCGAAAAAAGCCGGTAAATTCCGCAATCCGCATTAAACACCGGCGGCGCGGCATTATAAATCAGCGTTGACCGGGGCGCTTTGAGCCGGATTCTTCCGGCTTTTTGCAGTTCTATTTCAGCAATCCCCCCATTTTTCGCCGGGAGCACATAAAACTGCAATATGCGCCCTGATTATGCCCCGCGCTCATGGAAAATAATTCCTGTAAAAGGAGTGCATCAAAAACTGCTTGCCTAAAAACAAAAAGTGCAATACAATAAGCTTGATATGTTTGTACGGAATTAAGGTAAACTCATATTTCATAAGTTTTTGAGCTTTTCCGCATAAAGCGGCGCGGCCCGGTGCCAGCTCCTGTATTTAAAAGCGGCCCTTCGTTTAATTTAAGGCGCATATCGGATATAAAACAGGCGTTTGCCGCGCTTAAAGCGCCCTTTAGGGAAAAATATCAAAGACTCTTATATTGTGTTTGCCAAAATCAACAAGGAGGACTTTTAGTGGCAAATAAACAAACAAAAAAGCTGCGTATCATCCCTTTGGGCGGCGTGGACGAAATAGGAAAAAATATGACCGCCATAGAATACGGAGAAGATATAGTGGTTATTGACTGCGGCTCCATATTCCCAAAGGAAGATATGTACGGCATAGATTTAGTGATACCCGATTTTTCCTATCTGGAGCGCAACAGGGATAAGGTAAAGGCATTCCTTATAACGCACGGGCACGAGGACCATATAGGCGCGCTGCCCTATGTGCTCAGGAAAATAGACGCCCCGATATACTGCACCAGCCTGACAAGGGCTCTTATTGAATATAAGTTTAAGGAGCACAAAATAAACGGCGCCGTCATAAACACAATACACCCAAGGGATAAAGTCAGAATAGGCAAATTTGACGTGGAATTTATTCATACCAATCATTCCATCGCGGGCGCCGTAGCTCTGGCCATTCATACGCCCATGGGAGTCATTGTGCATACCGGGGATTTCAAGGTGGATTTCACGCCGGTGGACGGCGACCCGATAGACCTTGCTAAATTCGCAGAATTAGGCTCTAAGGGAGTGCTGCTGCTTATGGCGGACAGCACTAACGTTGAGCGGGAGGGCTTTACCATGAGCGAGCGCTCGGTAGGCCGCGCGCTGGAGCGTTTTTTTGACGAAAGCGAGGACAGGCGCATAATAGTAGCCACCTTTGCTTCAAACATCCACCGCATACAGCAAATTGTAGATTTGGCCGCCGCACGCGGCCGCAAGGTGTGCTTTTTAGGCAGGAGCATGGAAAATGTAGCGTCCATAGCCATGGATATCGGGGAAATGACCGTGCCCGACGGCATGCTGGTTGAGCCTGAGCGCCTGGAAAAAGTGCCGTATGAAGAGATGGTGGTAATAACCACGGGCAGCCAGGGTGAGCCCATGAGCGGCCTGGCGCGCATGGCCAGCAACGACCATACCAAAATCAAGCTGTGCGAAAGGGATACCGTTATAATCTCAGCCAGCGCAATACCTGGAAACGAATTAATGGTTTCAAGGGTTATAAACAACCTCTTCCGCAAGGGAGTAATAGTAATATACGAAGCGCTTTATGAAGTGCATGTTTCAGGCCACGCCTGCAAAGGCGAGCTCAAGCTCATACACAGCCTTACCAAGCCGCAGTATTTTATGCCCGTACACGGGGAATACCGTCATCTGGTACAGCATGCCATGCTGGCAGCCAGCCTGGGCATTCCTGAAGAAAATGTTTTTATTCCCGAACTGGGCAGCGCATTGGAAATCACCCGCCGCAGTGCGCACATGACGGGAGGCGTGCCTGCGGGCAGCCTGCTGATTGACGGGCTGGGCATAGGAGACGTAGGCAATATAGTCATGCGCGACCGCCGCCTGCTCAGCCAGGACGGACTAATGGTGGTCTGTGTGACCTTTGATTCCAAGACGGGCGAATTAATATCGGGTCCTGACATTATTTCCCGCGGTTTTGTATATGTGCGCGAATCAGACCAGCTTATAGAGGAAGCCAAAAAAGTTGTGCTGGATTATATTGCGGGCTGCGAACCGTCCCGGCACAGCGACTGGGGCCTGATAAAAAACGGGCTGCGCTCCAAGCTGAAGGATTTTCTTTACACCAAAACCAAGCGCACCCCAATGATACTGCCTATTTTAATTGAGGTATAATTTGTAGGAGCGGCCCGCATAAGGGCCTGGGGAATTTTTAAAAAAAGGAGCGGCCTGCCTACGGGCAGGCACCAGAATCTAAGAATGAAGCAACTGCTGCAAAAATGCCGGGAAAAAATAATCTCGGCCTGCAAACATATCAAGCGCTTTTGCGTAGAGCTTAGAAACAGAATCAAAGCCTTCAAGGCTAAAGACGTCAAGGACAGCCGCCTTAAAAGAGCCTGGCGGAGCTGGCTGCGCCCCACTTCCCTCTGCGCCATCAGCCTTATCATAGTCATAATTACCGTCAGCATTGTGGCCGGCGGCATATCCGGCTTTTTCTTTGAGGCCGTGAACCCGCATGACGACAGTCCCATACTGCTGACCATTAATTCAGGCGCTTCCATGGCGCGGGTAGCTTCTCAGCTCAAGGAGCTGGGGCTTATAAAATCTACCTGGGGCATAAAGCTACTGGCCGATTTTACCAACCGCTCCAGCAAGGTCAAGGCGGGCGAATACATATTGGATAAAACCATGAGCGTTGAGGAGATACTCGACCTTATCACCCAGCCCAAGCCTATGAGCCGAACAGTAACCATAACCCTTTACGAGGGAGACACTATAGAAGATTTCGCCGCGGCGCTGGTAGACCGCGGAGTGCTGGCCGACGACGAGGAATTCCTTAATATAGCGCGCACCGGCGAGGGCCTGGATACGCAGGATTATTATTTCCTGCAGGAACTGCTGGACAGGGAAAATGTCGAATATATGCTGGAGGGCTTCCTTTTCCCCGACACCTACGAATTCTACGTCGAGACCTCGGCTATGACGGTAATAGAAAGGATGCTGAACCGTTTTTCGGACATTTACAGGCCCGAATACTCCCTCAGGGCGGAGGAGCTGGGCATGACCATGAACGAAGTCATATCCCTGGCCGCCATTATTGAAAAGGAAGGGCGCACCTCCGATTTTGCAAGCATTTCGGCCGTACTGCACAACCGTCTGGACGCAGATATGTATCTTCAGTCAGACGTTACCGTGCAGTATGTTCTGGGGGTCAGCCGTCTGGTGCTCACGCAGGATGAACTGGACGTGGATTCCCCCTATAACCTCTATAAAAACAAGGGGCTTACCCCCGGCCCAATATGCGCTCCCAGCCGCAGCGCCATAGAAGCTGCCCTTTATCCGGATGAAGAGATACTGGACGGAAATTATCTCTATTTTACCCTTACCGACCCGGCTACCGGGGTTATACACTACTCAAAGACTCTGGAAGAGCATAACCGGGTAGTGGCGGAATACAGGGACCTCTGGGAACAGTACGACCAGGAGCACGGGAGCTGATAAAATGGTTACCTCCCGAAGAACCACTCAGTATCTAAGGGCGCTGCTTAATAAAGAGAGCGCTGTGCAGCGCAGCGAGGAGCACCCCTCTCTGCCTCCTGAGAGCGCGCAGCTTATCAGACTGCTCGCCCGCCTTAAGCAACCCGAAAGAATACTGGAAATAGGTACAAATATAGGGGGCTCAGGAATAGAGCTTCTTTCAGCCGCGTGTGGAGCGCGGCTTTATACTATTGAATGTGACGAACACAAGGCGGACGAAGCTAAAAAAAATTTTGCTGCGGCGGGCCTAGCGGACAGAGTAGAAATATACCTAGGCAAAGCGGAGGAAATCCTGCCCTATATTACAGGAAGCTATCAATTAATACTGCTGGACGGTCCGAAGGGACAGTATGCTGCTTTTGCTTCCATGCTTATACCGCTGCTGGAAACGGGCGGACTGCTCATATGCGATAACGTGCTGTTCCGCGGAATGGTAACCGGCGACCGCCGTATTAAAAGCCGGAAGCGGACGCTGGTTAAAAAACTGGATATGTTCCTGCGAGCTTTAAGCGCCGACTCTTCTCTTATGACCTCTATAGTCCCCATAGGGGACGGGATCAGCATAAGTCTGAAGCTGTAAGACGCAAATTATTGGCCAAAGATATCCGGGCATAAGCTCCCTGAACGCATTTTTTAGGAACCTGTTTTTATCGCATATGCGTACCGAAGCAAGTTAAAATCCCCCCTTTTCCGCTGTCCATGTACCTGCAAAAAAGCCGTCTAACCCCTATGCTCCCTATGAAAGCCGCCCAGCCGCAAAAGGCATTCACCCTGCCCGGCGGCAAAAATCCATTAGGCTTTGGCGGACTGTTCTCCAGGCTGTTCCCCTTTTGTCTGTAAAATATAATCAAGCAGCCAGACAATGAAACAAATATTGTTTATTGCTGAAATAACAAAAACTATTAAATATATGGGGGTAGTATAAATGAAAAAGCGACTGCTGATAATAGTTTTATTTATTTTCATAATTGTTTTTTCTGCTGGATGCGGAAAAGCCAGCGTTGAAAACAGCACGCTGATAAAAAAAGGTACTATAGAGCAAATTACCGTCCATTCCTTGCCCGAATACTACAATTACTGTTTCTCTGCTAAATCTGACATACAGGCTGTCACAGACTATCTGCTTAATTTGACTCTGTCCTCGGATTTTGAAGAAAATCCTAATGATTATGCCGGAATGACGTGGGTAATTACTTTAAAATATGATGATGGCAGCGAAACAGTTATTTATCATTTTGGCAACAGGTTTATCCGCTCTGGCGAAAGTTCCTGGTACCAAATGCAATATGAGGAGGCCAGCCAGTTTGACGCGCTGATGGACGAATTAGGCTGAACAGCCAATGAAGGCTCGCGGCCCAGGATGCATAAAGACAGTGCGGTTAATACACTAAGGTTCATTGCTTTATCAGCGCCCTGCGAGTCAGGACCGTCAGCAGGCAGGGCGGAGCGCTAACGCACTAATCTTCCTCTGCGGCCTAAGGTCGGGCAAATCCGCCTGCTTCAAAGGCAGAGGGAAAAGCATTGATAGGCTCTGCGCCGGATGAAGATAACTACAGAAAGCATACAAATCGCACAGCTAAAGGTGCATTATCACCTTTAGGCTGACGTCATTAGCATTCTTATATTTTTTACTCTGAAAGGAGCAATATTATGGAGCTTTTATCCCCCGCTGGAAATATGGAGCGGCTGGAAACCGCCTTTTATTTCGGTGCGGACGCAGTATATTTATCCGGCCGCGCCTTCGGGCTGCGCGCTTATGCAGGCAACTTTGATGACCAGCAGCTTGAACAGGCGGTTGCGCGCGCGCACGAGCTGGGCAAAAAGGCATATATAGCAGCAAATATTTTTATGCGCGAGGCGGATATATCCCCTTTTAAGGATTACATTGCGCTGCTGGGCAGAATAAAAGCGGACGGAATTATTATTTCAGACCTGGGCGCCGCGGGACTGGCAAAGGAAATCTGTCCCGAACTGCCCTTACATATCAGCACGCAGTTCAGCGCCATGAACCATCTTACTGTCACAGCGCTGCATAAAATGGGCGCTTCCCGGATTATCCTTGCACGCGAGCTCTCCCTGGATGAAATAAAAAGGATAAGGGACAGCATTCCTGAGGATGCCGAATTAGAAGCGTTTGTGCATGGAGCTATGTGCATGGCCTATTCCGGCCGCTGTCTTTTAAGCAGTTTTTTAACAGGCCGGCAGGCTAACCGCGGAGAATGCACTCAGCCCTGCCGCTGGGAATATTCCCTTGTAGAAAAGCAGCGGCCGGGCGAGTATATGCCTATAATGGAAGATGAGCACGGGACATATATCCTAAACAGTCGGGACCTCTGCATGATAGAACATTTAGCCGAGCTGAATAAGGCTGGAGTGGATTCCATAAAAATCGAGGGACGCATGAAAACCTCATATTATACCGCCGTTGTAACCAATGCTTACCGCCGTGCACTGAATTTGCTAAAGCAGGGCCGCAAATTCGACCCCGCACTTAAAGAAGAGCTCCTAAAGGCATCCAACCGAGATTTCACTACCGGATTTTATTACGGCAACCCGCTAAACGACGGCCAGAGGCCGCAAAGCGGCAAATGCGTTCAGGATTATGAATTTTCAGCATTATGTCTAGGCTGGGATGGTGCCAATGCAATTCTGGAACAACGAAACAAAATAAACAAGGGTGATACCCTGGAAATACTTTCCCCAAACGATTATTCGGCCAGTTCCATTAGAGTTAGTCAAATTACTGATTTGGATGGCAATGAAATAGAATGCGCTAATAGAGTGCAACAGATTATAAAAATTCCCTGCTCACTGCCTCTCAGCAAAAACGACATTCTGAGAAAATGTATAAAGAGCGTACGCTAGATATACGCTTACCTAAAAAACCAGGCGGCCGCCTTTGCACCGCGGCGGACAAGGAATAAAAGTCCCGGCGGCCGCGGCGCGCGGGCGGGATTATATTTGCCGCGGGCATGTGCCCGCGGCAAGGGCGCCGTAATGAATGAATAGAAAGCATATAACTGGTTTAAAGAAGTAATAAAATAGGAATGGAATACTGGGGCGCCCTCCTTAAAAGGGCGGGGCGCGCCTTTTTAACCCCTTTTAAATTAGATTTAGGCAAAGGAGTAAATAATAATGCTTACACACAAAGGCACACAAAAAATTAACAACGCCCACTTTTTGCTGCGGCCGTTTTCCCCTGACGACGCACCGGACATGTATAAAAACTGGGCCAGTGATGAACGGGTATGCCGTTATCTAACATGGACTCCTCATCCGTCTCCCGAATTTACACGGCAGCTTTTAGAACTATGGTGCAAAGAATATGCAAATCCAAGCATATATAATTGGGCTATAGTATTGAATGGCAGCGCTATTGGCAATATTAGTGTAGTACAGATAAATGAAAAAAGCGAACGGGCTGATCTAGGCTATTGTCTGGGCCACGCTTTCTGGAATCAGGGAATTATGACCCAAGTTGTCCGCAATGTAATTGACTATCTCTTTAGCGAAATTAATTTCCACCGCATAGGAATCGCGCATGCAGTTAAAAATCCTGCGTCGGGCAGAGTTGCTCGAAAATGCGGCATGATATATGAAGGAACCCAGCGAGAATATTATAAAAACTCCGCAGGAGAATATCTGGATTTATCGAATTACGGCATTTTAAAAAGCGATTGGGAGAAAACACAGCATCAATGACACTATAAAACGGCTCAAAGAAATAAGCTTTTGAGCCGTTTGCACATCTGTTGCCCGATGATTTAGGGGGCGCGCCCCGCCCTTTAAAGGAGGGCGCATATTATTTTTCCTTCTCTATTTAATTATTATTATATCCAACTCTTTATATTTCTAAGTATTAAGCAGGCGCCCTTTCCGCAGGCATAAGCCTGCGGAAAATATAACCCCGCCCGCGCGCCGCGGCCGCCGAAACTTTAAGGATATCCGCAGGGATAATAAGGCGGCCGCCTAAAAACCGATTTTAACCAACACAATACGCAACCGCCTCGCATATGCATCCTCTTTACCGAACTCCTATCCAGGTCCGAGGCACACTGCCCTCTATCAGCTGGGAAAGCTTATACCGAGCATTGCCTATAATAACCTGCGTACCATTTTTAAGGGGCTGTGTTATATACTGCAATTTAGCCCATGCTCCGTTAGCTCCAGCGCGCGAGGCGCCTATACAATGCTTCTGAGCTTCTTTAACTGCCTCCAGGGTTTCATTTATATTTGCGCCCGCAATTTCATGTATAAGGGTGGATTCATCTGCCGGATCTGCATATATCCCCTCTGTGGTAGTAAGTATTACAAGCAGGCGCGCCTTAGCAATATCCGCTATCACCGAAGCCGTTTCGTCATTATCCACACACTCTACAACATGTCCGCCGCTCTTTTTCAATCCGGCAAGTTCATAATTTCGATTTTCCTTTGCACTAACAGCGTCATTATAATTAACTATGGGAACAGCGCTTTGAAAAGCCGCCCGTTTGAGCAGTCCCAAGATATATTCTCGCTTCTGAGGGTCGTTAAAATGCTGATGTTCTACCAAAAGCTGACGCACTCCATACTGCTGAGGTATAAAGCGGCGGTAATTTTCCATTAGTATTACCTGACCCTGGGCAGCATAGTCCGTCTTTCGCGTATCATCATCCTCTGCCAGCTCATATCCCGCCCGTTTGATAAAATCCAGCCTGCCTATCTCAGCGGCACCCGAACTAACCCATATATAACCCGGCCTTAGCTGAGCTCCCAGCCGAGAAAATATATTATAGTCTATATCCATATCCTCCTTGCGTATAAGGGCCATGGAACCTATTTTCCCTACCAGTTCAAAATCAAAGACCATTTTTCTATCTCCCCTATATATAAAAGCATAATATGCGCAGCTAATTAATATTGCCGCCGCAGATATTATATCAGCCTTTATCAACACAAGCAAATTGTTTTTGCCTTTAAATATCCCGCAAAAGCGAAGCTGTAAAACAGGTCTTTTCCGCTTGATTATAACGCGGAAACCGTTTATAATATGGTTATGGATATACGCCCCGGCGACCGCGGCGCGCGGGCGGGGTTATATTTGCCGCGGGCACACGCCCGCGGCAAGGGCGCCATAATAAAAGTAATAGGATATGAATAATCAGCGGCCAATATTAGGGCTGGAAGGAATATTAAAATATTGTGCGCCCTCCTTAAAAGGGCGGGGCGCGCCCCTTAAGCCCTTCTGTCGGCAGCTTTAAAGCAATAAAGTAATTTTGGAGGTATGCTATGCTCAGCAAAGAATGGTCTAAATTTAAAAGCGGAAGTGATATCCGCGGGGTTGCGCTCGAAGGGGTAAAGGATATGCCCATCGACCTTACCGACGAAGTAGTCGAACGGATGGCCGCCGGCTTTGGCGTATGGCTGGTAGAAAAACTGGATAAACCGGCCGAACGGCTTAAAATATCAGTAGGTCATGATTCCCGGCTGTCCGGCCCTCGCATGAAAGCGGCCGTTCTGCGCGCTCTTACACGCGCCGGCTTTACCTGCTACGATTTTTCACTTATGAGTACGCCCGGCATGTTTATGTCCTGTGTCAACCCAGAGCTTTCCTGCGACGGTGCTATTCAGCTTACCGCTAGTCATCATCCCTTTAACCGAAACGGTTTAAAGTTTTTCACCAAAGACGGCGGTCTGGAAGGCAGCGACATCGCCCAGATTCTTACCTATGCTCAAGATAACGCTTCCCTTCCTGAAAAAGAGGGTAAAGTAATACAGTATGATTTTCTCTCGGTGTATGCGGCAGGATTGGTCGAGACAGTACGCAAGGGCGTTAATTCAAAAACCAATTATGAAAAGCCCCTGACCGGATTTAAGGTGGTTGTAGACGCAGGCAACGGAGCGGGCGGCTTTTATGCCCAAAAGGTGCTTGAGCCCTTAGGCGCCGATACAACAGGCAGCCAGTTCCTGGAGCCGGACGGCTCTTTCCCCAACCATATCCCTAATCCTGAAAACGAAGAAGCCATGCACGCAATAACCCGCGCTGTTCTTAACAGCAAAGCTGATATAGGTCTGATATTTGATACAGACGTGGATCGGGCCGGAGCCGTGGATTCTTCCGGCCGTGAAATTAACCGCAACCGCCTGATTGCTCTTATTTCTGCTATTCTGCTTGAGGAAACTCCCGGCGCTACCATTGTCACAGACTCCATAACCTCAAGCGGCCTCAAGCTTTTTATTGAAAACAAGTTGGGCGGAAAGCACCATCGCTTCAAAAGAGGATACAAGAATGTCATCAATGAAGCGATACGGCTTAACAATGAAGGAATATACTGCCCTCTGGCCATTGAAACCAGCGGCCACGCCGCTTTAAAGGAAAATTATTTCCTGGATGACGGCGCTTATCTGGTTACTAAGCTGCTTATAAAGATGGCCAGACTGAAAGAGGAAGGCAAAAAGCTGGATAATCTTCTGGACGGCCTTGCCGAGCCTGTTGAAAGCAAAGAAATCCGCATGAACCTGCTTTTGGAGGACTTTAAACCATACGGCCAGCAGGTTATAGACGAGATTGCCGCATTTGCCGAAAAAGAGCCGGGATGGCTCCCTGCCCCGGACAATTACGAAGGTATCCGCGTTTCATTTGACAAAAACGGCGGAGACGGCTGGTTCCTGCTCAGGCTGTCCCTGCACGACCCATTAATGCCTCTTAATATAGAATCAGACAGCGCCGGAGGCGTAAAAATCATTGCGCGAAAACTATACGAGGTTCTAAGGAAGTATGATAGATTAGATACCGTGCCGCTGAAAAATTTTATTGACAGCGCGGACTGATTTATTGCCTAACAACATCGGCGAAGCCTTAAAGGCTTCGCCTTATTTGATTGAATACCTTTTTTAAAAAATCCCATAATATAACTGAAATTATGAAAAAGAGGCGCAGAATATGAAAAAGCTAAGCAAAATAATAAGAATACTGACCATAGCCCCTATCATAGCCGCGGTAATGCTGACAATCATATATTTAACAAGACCTGAACAAATAGGCGGCGCCATAAATTTCATTATGTCTTTGCTATTTTTAACCGTACTGCCCGCCATTTCTTATCCCCTGCAGCCCATTATGCCCTATTTTAAGCATCAGGGCCGGGAAGGTCAGCGCAATTTAGCCATAATTGCCGCCAATATAGGCTATATTGCCGGAATAATATATGCTTTTGCAGCCCAGACCCCTCAGGAGCTGCTTATAATTTTTCTCACATATTTTCTTTCGGGACTGCTTATAGTGCTGTTCAACAAAGCTTTGAAAATACGGGCGAGCGGGCACGCCTGCGGAATAGCAGGCCCCATAGCCATCCTCATATATTTTGTCAGCCCGTGGGCACTGCTGGGAATAGTTGTGTTGGCAGCGGCCGGGTGGGCCAGCTTAGCCATGAAGCGACACGCAAGCAAAGAGCTTGTGATAGGCTCGCTGCTCTCCATAGCCTCACTATTTATATCTGTCCTGACTGTTCGTCTGATTGAAGGCTGATAAAATCCACAGGAAGTATATTGGGCAGAGGAAAAGCTGCCAGGGAGCGGGGCGCCGCCGCGGCGTTCGCGGCCGAATGGCCGCGCA
>URYI01000027.1 GCA_900552055.1 uncultured Eubacteriales bacterium
CCAAACGGCGCCGTCCTGGGAGGCTTTTAATTGGATTTAAGGGTAAAAACCGAATGCGCTCAGCTTCTTAAAGCGCAGCCATTTAAGCACTGGAAAAGAGTCTAAAGCTGTTAAATCTTATTGTTGCAGCCCAGAACGTTGATAATTTTATGCTTAACTACTTCGGTTACAGCGTCTCTTGCGGGTTTAAGATACTGACGGGGGTCAAAGTGAGTGGGGTTTTCGTACAGATGCTTGCGGATAGCTGCGGTAACAGCCAGGCGCAGGTCTGAATCAATGTTTATTTTGCAGACAGCCATGGAAGCGGCCTTGCGCAGCAAATCTTCGGGAACACCCTGAGCGCCGGGCATCTGTCCACCGTACTGCTCAATTATCTTAACATATTCGGGCATAACGCTGGAAGCGCCGTGCAGCACTATGGGGAAACCGGGCAGGCGGCGTCCCACTTCCTCAAGTATATCAAAGCGCAGCTTGGGCTCGCCCTTGAATTTATATGCGCCGTGGCTGGTGCCTATGGCTATGGCCAGGGAATCAACTCCCGTTCTGGATACAAATTCCTCTACCTCTTCAGGACGGGTATAGCTGGAATCCGCTTCTGAAACATTTACGTCGTCTTCCACTCCGGCAAGGCGGCCCAACTCGGCTTCAACCGTTACGCCGTGATCATGGGCGTATTCAACTACCTGCTTGGTAAGAGCGATATTGTCCTCAAAGCTGTGATGAGACGCGTCAATCATAACAGAGGTAAACCCTCCGTCAATGCAGCTCTTGCACAGCTCGAAGCTGTCGCCGTGGTCAAGATGGAGCGCGATGGGAAGTCCCGAATCTTCAATGGCGGCCTGAACAAGGTGCACAAGATATGTATGCTTGGCATATTTGCGGGCGCCTGAGCTCACCTGGAGAATAAGGGGAGCGCTTGTCTCTTTGGCGGCTTCTACTATTCCCTGTACGGTTTCCATGTTGTTTACGTTAAAGGCGCCTATGGCATAGCCTCCTTCGTAAGCTTTTTTGAACATTTCCTTTGTAGTAACTAAGGGCATGAGAGTCAACTCCTTGTTATATTTTTTTATTATTATAGTATCTTTTCAGCGTTTTGGCCAGCACATTTTGCTCCGCTCTATAAAGATATTTAGAATAATTTGCCTGCGCACGGGCAAATTTATGTTGAAAATGTCCGCATATGTAGTATAATATAAACATGCTTCTTTAGGTTTGCTTTTTAAGGAGGAATATATGAACGGCATAAAGTATTCGGTAATAATACCCATGTACAATGAAGAAGAAGTTATTCTGGAATCATACCGGCGGCTGGACAATGTTATGCGTCCTCTGGGAGAGGAATATGAGCTTATATTTGTCAATGACGGCAGCCGGGACCGGACCATGGAGATAATGCTGGATGTAGCGAAAAAGGATCCGCATGTTAAAATAGTGGATTTTGCACGCAATTTCGGCCATCAGACGGCGGTAACGGCGGGCATGAAATACTCTTCGGGGGACGCTGTAGTCATAATAGACGCAGACTTGCAGGATCCTCCCGAACTTATCCCCGGAATGATAGAAAAATGGAAGGAAGGCTATGAGGTGGTATACGGCAAGCGCCTTAAAAGGGAAGGGGAGACGAAATTCAAGCTTGTTACCGCTAAAGCTTTTTATAAACTGATAAATTCCCTTTCGGGCAATATGATACCTATGGATACGGGCGATTTCCGGCTTATAGACAGAGCTGTGGTGGACGCTATGAATTCCATGCCGGAGCATAACCGCTTTCTGCGCGGCATGGGCTCATGGGTGGGATTCAGGCAGTACGCTTACGAATATAAGCGGGACGAGCGTTGGGCAGGCACTACCAAATATCCCCTTAAAAAGATGATAAAGCTGGCTAAGGACGGCATAATTTCCTTCAGCTCCAAGCCGCTTGAATTGCTGTGCGTTTTGGGCTGCGTAAGTATTGGCGTGTGCTTTTTATGGCTGCTGGTGCTTATAATTCTGGCCATATGCAGCGTATTCTTCAGGCAGTGGCAGCTTATTGTGGCATTTATGGGCATATTTGCGGGCATAATATTAATAGGAATGGGCATTTTGGGAGAATATATCGGAAGAATATACGACGAGGCCAAGGGACGCCCATTGTATACCGTTTTACGCACTGTTAATTTTGAGGATAAAAAGGAGATATAGATAATGTTTGATGCAAGATTGGAAAAACTGGCGCATAATTTGGTAAACTATTCCTGCCGCATTCAGCCGGGCGAAAAATGCCTTATCGAATGCGTAGGGGACAGGGACCAGACGCTGGTAACTTTGCTCATAAAGGAGATATATGCAGCTGGCGGCGTGCCTTTTGTGTGGTCGCAGAATATAAAGGTTAAACGCGCTCTGCTTATGCAGGCCAGCGAAGCCCAGCTTAAATTGATGGCGGAGACAGACGGCGGCCTTATGTCCAAAATGCAGGCTTTTATAGGAATACGCGCCTCAGAAAACAGTTTTGAATTGAATGACGTGCCCAATGAGCGCATGGAGCTTTATAATAAGCTTTATAACGAGCCTGTGCACAGCCAGATCCGCGTGCCCAAGACAAAATGGGTGGTACTGCGCTATCCAAACAATTCCATGAGCCAGCTGGCCAATATGAGCACAGAGGGCTTTGAGGACTTTTATTTTAACGTCTGCAATCTAGACTATCAGAAGATGGACGACGCAATGCAGCCGTTAAAGGAGCTTATGGAAAGGACGGATAAGGTTCATATTGTTGGAAAGGGAACGGATCTGCGCTTTTCCATTAAGGGCATGAACGTCATAAAGTGCTCAGGGCACTGCAATATCCCCGACGGCGAAATTTACACTGCTCCGGTTAAGGACAGCGTAGAGGGGGTTATAACCTATAACACCCGCTCTCTGCACGACGGCTTTACCTTTGAAAATATATGCCTGCGCTTTGAGAAAGGCAGAATAGTGTCTGCAACGGCCAACGACACCGAGCGTATAAACAAAATTTTTGATATAGACGAAGGTGCGCGCTATATTGGCGAATTTTCCTTCGGCATTAATCCGTATATTAACGATGCTATATTGGATACTCTGTTTGACGAAAAAATAGCGGGGAGCATACATTTTACGCCCGGCATGGCCTACGACGACGCCTTTAACGGCAATAAGAGCGCGCTGCACTGGGATCTTGTATATGTGCAGACTCCGTCTTTCGGCGGCGGCGAAATTTATTTTGACGAGGTGCTTATACGCAAGGACGGGCGCTTTGTTTTGCCTGAGCTTCAGGGGCTTAACCCTGAAAATCTCAAATAAGGAGAGATGAAATGAAAAAATTATTGACGGCCGCGCTTATTTTATGCTGCGCGGCCTCCTTTGCAGGCTGCGCTTCGGTGACAGCAGGAGAAGCGGCTGAGGCTTTTAACGGATTTGTATTTGATTACGACGCTCAGCAGCTTTATATTGCGGGCACGGCTCAGCTGTCCTTTGGTTCTGGTCAGAGCCAGACGGTGCTTGCGGATAATATGAGCGTAAAATTGAAATGGGACGGCTCCAGCCGGGTAGGGGAGCTTAAGAGCAGCGTTACTATGGGCGGAGAGGAAATTATGAATTATACTCTCTATGCGCAGGACGGCGTTGTATATCAGGACGGTGAGGACATAGGCCAGAGCCTGGACAGCCTGCTCCAAAATTCCTTTAATATGCAGACGGGCGAAAATATGCTCAGTGAAGATAATATCAGGAGCTGCACGATTGAAAATAAAGACGGACAAGAGATTTATAATATAATCATAAATAAGGACAGCGTGCCCGAAAGCCTGAGAGAAATGCTGATTTCATCAGGCGGCGGCGTTCTTACAGATGCAGTTTTTTCAAACGATTTGCAGGCCGAAGTAATTTACAGGGACGGCGAGCCTTTGGAGTTTACAATAACCGCCGACATGACGGCTACTATGATGGGAACGGCCAATACGGTCATGCAGGCTGTAATACATACGGAGGTCCGGGAGTTTGAGGATTTTGAAATAGCTGAATAGCTTTTGATTCAAAGCGCGCCTGCCGGTTATCAGCGGGCGCGCTTTTTTTGATGCATACATGTCAAATTCAAAAAAAGTTTACATTAACGGTGCCGGAGCAGAGCAGTTTTATATGGCCATATTTTTCAAACTGTGCTATAATGGCTACTATACTATATTAGGGAGTAGGTACTTATGAATGAATCACATAAGGTAAAAATTATTGCGGACAGCACATGCGATTTATCTCCGGAACTTATTAAGAAATATGATGTAGAGATAGTTCCTTTGTATGTTACTCTGGGAGACGAGAGCTTGAAGGACGGCGTGGATATAACTCCGGACGAGCTTTATGCCTGGGCGGACGAGCATAAAACCACTCCTAAAACCGCGGCTATTACCCAGGAGGATGCATACGAGGTTTTTAAAAAGTATGCCGACCAGGGCTATGAGATTGTTTATACTGGGATTTCTTCTGAAATGTCTGTTTCATATGGTACTGTGCAGATGGCGGCTAAGGAATTCCCCAATACCCCAATCGCTGTAGTGGATTCTAAAAATCTTTCCACGGGGGTAGGGCATACGGTAATAAGAGCGGCCGAGCTTGCCCAGGAGGGCTTGGGCGCTTTAGAAATAAAGGAAGAGCTGGATAAATTCACTCCTTTGGTGCGGGCCAGCTTTGTCGTGGATACAATTACATACCTTTACCGCGGCGGCCGCTGCTCTGCGGTTGCGGCTTTCGGGGCTACGGCGCTTAATTTAAAGCCGTCAATAGTGGTGGAAAACGGCAAAATGCGTCCGGACGCAAAATATCACGGCAAAATAGACAGAGCGCTTAAAAAATATGTTCAGAATATGATTCCCTCTCTTTTGCAGGCTCGTCCTGACCGTGTGTTCATCACCCATTCGGGCAGCAGCGAGGAGACCATAGCGATGGTAAAAAGCTATGTGGACGAATTGAATTATTTTAAGGAAGTGCTTATAACCAGAGCGGGCTGCGTTATTTCCAGCCATTGCGGGCCGGGTACTTTAGGCGTGCTTTACGTTGAGCAGGATAAATAATTATATTTGAAAATATATATAATTAGAGGCCCGCGGGAAATCTGTGCGGGCCTCTTTGTATTTATTCTGGTTTGTCTTTCAGGCGCAGTGCGCCCTTAAGTTAAGTATTTTTAGGCTTTATCTTATGCCGCCGCAGTCGCAGCCGCTGTTTGAGCTGTCCAGCTCAGGCGGGAATATGGGCAGATTGAAAAATTCGTCGCAGACTTCCGAGGCAAATTCCTCGCAGGGGGGGATGCGGCAGAAGCCGTAAGCGGGTACAACAAGCTCCACATCAGCGACTATCTTAAGTATAACCGTTACGCAGCTGGTAAGACGGAAGGTGTTGTCCGAAAGATAGCAGCCCTGTACGCATATGGCGCTGACGATGGTATCCACCATAAAGGGGATTATGGATTCGTCGGGCACGAACAGCACTACGTCTTTGCAGACGGTTATTATTCCGTTGCCGCGACCTTCCTGGCAGTTGGCGTCCTCAAAGAGGATCTCAACGGGGATATCCACCTTGCAGCGTACACGCGCGAAGTTCGGACGGTCGCAGAGGCGGTCTATGCAAAGGTCGCGCACGCAGCCTTTGGTGTTGGTGCTGCGGCAGCTGATAAAGGTTATGGGAGCTGTGAACTGCGCTCCTGCCGGACATATATCTACCAGCTTGACGTTTACATTGTCCAGCTGCTCCTGCTGTATGCAGGAATCATATACCTTCTTTACTTGTATGCAAACTCTTTCTGTAAGCCCTCTTGTGCAGTCTCCGGTAATTCTGCCGGGGCATATGTCATTATCGCTGCTGCGATATGAATAAAAAGACATATAGGCTCCTCCTTATTTATATTTGAAATTCAATATAGAGCATAAGTTCTGTATTTCAATATTATCCTATGCGCCCGGAGGCGGGAAAGTGAATGCTTTTAGGTTTATTTTGGTTGCGTAAAAGGGCCGGACATGTTATAGTTATCAAAGCTGGCTTTTGAGCGGCTTAAAGAATTGTCCGTTAATATAATTTTATGCCGGCAGGGAGCTTATATGAACATAAATTGGGATAATATTGGAATTGCGCCGGTGGATATACTTCTGCCCCGGCCTGAATACCGTGATAATTTCTGCGTCGTCGCATGCGATCAATTTACTTCAGATTCGGCTTACTGGGAGGAAACCGAGCGCCTGGCGGGCCGAAGCTGTTCGGCGCTGCGCTTGATTTATCCTGAAATTTATCTTAACGACCGTCCGCAGGAGCGGATTGAAGAAATTAACCGCAATATGAGCGCATATTTAGAGCAGGGCGTTTTTGAGGAATATCCCCAAGCTATAATATATGTGGAACGCATGCTTAATGACGGGCGTGTACGCAAAGGGCTTGTGCTGGCGGCTGATTTGGAACAATATGATTATTCTCCCAGCTCAGCGTCATTAATACGGGCTACTGAGGGTACTATAGAAAGCAGGCTGCCTGCCCGGATAAGAATCAGGGAGAACGCGCCTCTTGAGCTGCCGCATATTATGCTCCTGATAGACGACAGGGACAAAACAGTTATAGAGCCGCTGGCTCTTGAGGGCTTAAAGCCTGTTTACGATATCAATTTAATGCAGGGAGGCGGGCGCGTTAAAGGCTTTTTAGTAGACAAAGCCGGGCAGGAAAAGATATTTGTGGCACTTTCGCAACTGGCGGATATGGATAGCTATCGGGCTAAATATGCGCTCAAGGAGGATGCTCCGCTGCTTTTATATGCAGTCGGAGACGGCAACCACTCCCTGGCGTCTGCTAAATCCTATTGGGAGGGCATAAAGCAAAAGCTTTCGCCCGAAGAAGCGAAGAGGCATCCGGCGCGCTATGCTCTTGTGGAACTGGTCAACCTGCATGATTCCTCGCTGGAATTTGAGCCTATACACCGCGTGCTTTTCAATGTTGAGCCTGAAAAGATATTTAAGAAGCTGGAGGAATTCTGCGGCTTTGCCGATGAGGGACAGGCGCTTGAAATTGTCTTTGGCGGACAGAGCCACCAGGTGCATTTGGCGCGGCCCGCGCACCAGCTGGCCGTGGGTACGCTTCAAAAATTCCTGGATGAGATAATGAAGGAGAGCGATAAGGCTGAACTGGATTATATACACGAGGAGGATACGGTGCGTTCCCTGGGAGCTTTAAAGGGCAATATGGGTTTTATTCTTTCGCCCATGAGCAAGGACGAGCTATTTAAATCGGTTATATTGGACGGACCGCTGCCCAGAAAAACTTTTTCTATGGGAAACGGCAGGGATAAGAGATATTATCTGGAGGCCAGGCGCATAAAGCCTTGAAATATAAATCAGTTTGACAGGCGCGGTGCGCATATATATAATTTTACTGAAATTCTTATAAGGGAGTAGTAAGGATGGGTATAAAGGTAACGAAATTCGGAGGCAGCTCGCTGGCTAACGCCGAGCAGTTTAAGAAGGTAATTGATATTTTAAAGGCTGACCCTCAAAGGCGGTACGCTGTTCCCTCGGCGCCGGGCAAGCGCTTCAGCGGGGACGATAAAATCACGGACCTTTTGTATAAATGTCATGATATTGCGACGGCAGGCAAGAGCATAGACCAGGTGTTTGACATAATACGCTCAAGATATATTAACATAGCTCAGGATTTGGGGCTTGATTACAGTCCTGAAGAAGAGCTTGAACAGATACGCCGGAACATACAAAAAGGTGAGAGGAGGGATTATGTTGCCTCCAGGGGCGAATATCTTAACGGCCTTATTTTGGCTCATGCGCTGAAATGGGATTTTATTGATGCGGCAGATGTAATATTCTTTGACCAAAACGGCATATTTGATTCTGAAAAGACAAACGAGGCTATGGCCGAGCGTCTTGCAAAGCATGCTTATGCCGTTATACCGGGATTTTACGGGCGCAGAGCGGACGGGGGCGTAAAGACCTTTTCCCGCGGCGGCTCGGATATAACTGGTTCCATAGTGGCGCGCGCGGTCAATGCCGAACTATATGAAAACTGGACGGATGTTTCGGGCTTTATGGTGGCCGACCCGCGGATTGTGGATAATCCGGCCATTATAAGGACGGTGTCCTATCGTGAACTGCGCGAGCTTTCCTATATGGGGGCTACTGTGCTTCATGAGGACGCTATTTTCCCCGTAAGCCATTGCGGCATTCCTATAAATATCAAGAATACGAACCACCCTGAGGATAATGGAACCATGATTGTCTCGGATAACGGCGGGGACGTAAGGGACGGAGTAGTAACGGGTATAGCGGGCCGCAAGGATTTTACAGTTATAACGCTGGAAAAGGATATGATGAATACTGAGCGGGGCTTTGGCCGCAAGGTTTTATCTGTATTTGAGGATTTTGCCGTTTCCTTTGAGCACATGCCCACGGGAATTGATACAATGAGCGTGGTAGTATCAGATAAGGAACTGTACGGCAAAAAAGAGGATATTTTAAATGCGCTGAAGGCCAAGGTGCATCCTGACAGCATTGTGGCTGAAAACAATCTGGCCATTATAGCGGTAGTGGGCAGAGGCATGGTGCGCGCCGTAGGGACTGCGGGCCGTGTGTTTTCCGCGCTGAGCAGGCAAAATATAAACGTCCGCATGATTGACCAGGGCTCAAGCGAATTGAATATAATTGTCGGAGTGGACAACAGTAATTTTGAAGGGGCTATAAGCGCTATATACCATGAGTTTTTTGATTAAAGGGTATGCCGTTATCATATGCTTAACGGGGCTTTTTCTTATGATATATGATAAAAGGCAGGCCATTGCCGGAAGGCGCAGAGTACGCGAAAGCACGCTGCTTCTTATTGCAGCTCTGGGAGGCGCTGCCGGCAGTCTGGTAGGCATGCTGCTTGCATGGCATAAGGTGAGGAAACCTAAATTTGTATTTTTGATACCATTAATGTTTGTATTGCAGGCGGCTATTATTTATTTTCTGGAGGTAAAAGGTTATGTATGAGAAGAAACTTATCATTCTTGCTCAGGGTGATTCCATAACGGACGGCAATAGGGACCGTATCAATTTAGATGATTATAATCATGTTTTAGGGCATGGATATGTTCAAATGGCGGCAGGAATGCTTGGTTCGGAATTTCCCGGGCGCGGGATATATTTTGTAAACAGAGGTGTTTCGGGGGACAATATAGATCAGATGACAGCACGCTGGCAAAAGGACTGTCTTGATATACATCCGGATATTTTGAGTATATTTATAGGTGTAAATCAGGCGGATGAAATTCATTATGAAGCAAAAATGCGTTTTTTGCTCGAACAGACTTTTGCAATCACAGGCAGGATAATGCTTATTCAGCCTGTTAGTTTGATTTTAACGGAGAATGAGCAGGAGATAAGTCGTCAACGTGCGGTATGTGCTGAGCAAGAGATAATAAGTAAACTCTGCCTTGAATACAAGCTGCTTGAATTAAAGACAGGAGATTTGTTAAGAAGTGCTCTTGCGGAATATGATCAACCCAGATATTGGCTTTGGGATGGGATACATCCTACTCCCGCTTTTCATAACCGTATAGCGCAGGAATATGTTAATCTGCTTAAAAAGAGCGGATGGCTTGAATCATGCGCTCAATAATAATTTTATAAAATAGTAAAAAATCAGATGGATATATTAATTAAAATAATTTTATATTCAAAAAAATATTTACGCAGCAATAGTTTTGTTGTATAATATTATAAAGTTATTAGCAGTAACTCTTTTATAAATATAAGTGGGTTGTCTGCAAAAAAATTGGGGAGGAATATATTATGCCATTTTGTGAAAAATGCGGCGCCAAGATGGAAGAAGAGGCGAAATTCTGTCCTTCCTGCGGAGCGGGAGTAAACGGACAGCAGTCCCAGTATTCGCAGCAGAATACGCAGTCGGGGAATTTCCAGGAGACCATTAACAAATACATGCAGACGGAGGATAATACTTCGGAGTTTGAGCAGGAGGATATTAATCAGAATAAGGTTATGGCTGTTCTGGCGTATATCGGCATTTTAGTTTTGGTGCCCCTGCTTGCAGCGCCCAATTCAAAGTATGCGCGTTATCATGTCAATCAGGGCCTGCTTCTTTTTATAGCGGAGATTTGCCTGGGTGTGGTTATGGGGATTTTTATATGGATTCCCGTCCTTAATATTATCATTGGTATTTTAGGCGGTATTGTATCCCTGCTGCTCTTTGTGTTCGCTATTATTGGTATTGTTAATGCGTGCCAAGGCAAAGCTAAAGGACTGCCCATATTTGGAAAGTTTAAAATTCTGCGCTAAGTGCTCTGTTTTAAAGTGCAATAACGACAGCGCATCCTGAAAAGGATGCGCTGTTTATTTTTAATAGGAAAATCACGCGTTTGTTATTTGGGCGCTTAATTTATTTTCCGCATGTGACAGTTAAAGCGGGGTAAGGGGGGCGGCGCGGAGCGGCCGGAGGCCGCCCGGCGCAAAACAGGGCAGGGAAAAGCAAGCTTTTCCCTGCCCTGTTTTGCGCCGGATTTTGGCGCGCAAGCGCCAAAATTCCGCGCCGCCCCCCCTTTAAATAGCTTTAGGGAGCCTGCTCTGTTCATGCGGCAGATATTATGCCGCCGTTTTATAACGATTTCAAAAATCAGACAATACCCTGAGCCATCATGGCGTCGGCAACCTTTAAGAAGCCGGCGATGTTGGCGCCTATAACGAAATTGTCCTTATGACCGTATTCGATGGCGGCGCTGCTGGCATTGCGATAAATATTTACCATAATGTCCTTAAGCTTTGCGTCAACCTCGTCAAACGTCCAGGAGAGACGCATGCTGTTCTGGCTCATTTCAAGCGCTGAGGTGGCCACGCCGCCGGCGTTTGCAGCCTTGCCGGGTCCGAACAGGATCTTGTTGGAGATAAGATATTCGGTTGCATCCAGTGTAGTAGGCATATTCGCACCTTCAGCAACTACCTTGCAGCCGTTTGCTACCAGCATTTTGGCGTCGTCCAAATTAAGCTCGTTCTGGGTGGCGCAGGGAAGAGCAACGTCGCATTTAACCGACCATATGCCCTTGCCCTCGGTATATTTAGCATTGGGGCGATAGGAGATGTATTCTTTAATACGGCCCCTCTTGACTTCCTTAATTTCCTTAACGGCAGCCAGGTCTATTCCTTCTTGGTCATATACCCAGCCGTTGGAATCGCTCATAGCTACAACCTTGCCGCCCAGCTGCATGGCCTTTTCAGCGGCGTAAATGGCAACGTTGCCCGAACCAGAAATAACGATGGTCTTGCCTTCAAGGGAATCATTGTGGTCGCTGAGCATTTCCTGCGTGAAATAAACAAGGCCATAGCCGGTAGCCTGTGTGCGGGCCAGGGAGCCGCCGTAGGTCAGGCCTTTGCCGGTCAGTACGCCTTCATAGAGGCCGGTTATGCGCTTGTACTGTCCATATAAGAATCCGATTTCGCGTCCGCCAACGCCGATATCACCGGCGGGTACGTCTGTGTCGGCGCCGATATGCTTGTAAAGCTCGGTCATAAAGCTCTGGCAGAAAGCCATAACTTCACGGTCTGATTTGCCCTTGGGGTCGAAGTCCGCGCCGCCTTTGCCGCCGCCTATGGGCAGGCCGGTAAGCGAATTTTTGAAAATCTGCTCGAAGCCAAGGAATTTTATAATACCAAGGTTTACTGAGGGATGGAAGCGCAGACCGCCCTTATAAGGCCCGATAGCGCTGTTGAACTGTACGCGGAAGCCACGGTTCACCTGCACTTTTCCATTATCGTCCACCCAGGGTACACGGAACATTATCTGCCTCTCAGGCTCAACTATTCTTTCCAGCAGAGCTGCTTCCTGATACTGAGGGTTGCGCTCTATTACCAGCGAGAGGGAATTCAATACCTCGGTGGCCGCCTGGATGAATTCGGGCTGGTCGGGATTCTTTTTGATCAGCTGATCAAGTACGTTTTGCACATAGGACATATATGTAAAGCCTCCTTATAAAAATAATCCTGAATGTTTTTCATCCGAAATAATTATATAAAAACATGAAAAAATCCGCAACAATTTTTTGCTTGTTTAGAGAGATATTTCGTGGCTAAATTGCAATATGCTTATTATCCGCAGTAATTATTGGTTTGGATTTAAATCAGGATGCGGGTTGAACGGTGTTTTAAATTTAATCAGATAAACGCATATAGCTGTATTAGGGTTTGTATAATTTTATCTTGCGGTTGGAGAGGTTTTTCAGCTTAATTTGACTAAAAGCCTAATTTCATGTAAAATAAATCAGCGGCTTTTAATATAGGAGGGGGATATTAATTAATGCTTACGGCCAAGGGTATGAACAGCAGCGATTTAAGACAGAGGAACAGAGGATTGGTTTTAAAACTGGTAGCCATGCAGGAGAGGGCGTCCCGAATATCAATAACGAGGGAAACGGGCCTGTCTAAGATGACCGTAACAAATATAGTGTCCGAATTGCTTAAAGAGCAGTATCTTATTCAGACCAGCAGCCAGAAAAGCAGCGGCGCAGGGCGCAATCCTGTTCTGCTGGATATTTCGCCTGAGGCTCCGGTTATTTTGGGACTGTATATTTCACGCTCATATATAGAAGCTGCGCTTTCCAATCTTAAGGGTTCTCTGCTCTGGCGCCGGAGTATTCCGCTTAAGCAGGAGAGCGCCTCTACCCTGAAGGACAAACTGACCGGTTTGGCCAATGCTGCAATGCATTCGGCAAAAGGCAGGCTTCTGGGCGTAGGCGTATCTATAATAGGTCCTTTGGAGGAGAACAAGGGAGTCCTGCTTAATCCAACCAACTTTTACGGCATTGAGGATTTCCCCGTTAAAGATATACTGGAAAGCGCGTGCGGCACAAGGGTATATGTCAGCAATGATACCAATGCGGCTGCGTTAGCTGAATTGCTTCTTGGTTCGGGGAAAGAGCTGGACAACTTTATTTATATAGGTATTTCTAACGGCATAGGCGCGGGGATAGTTTCCCAAGGGGAGTTATATCAGAATGGAAGCGGTTACGCAGGGGAACTTGGGCATACTACTATAAAATACGATGGCATGCAGTGCGCGTGCGGGAATAGAGGCTGCCTGGAATTGTATGCTAATATTGATATCCTGAGGGAAAAGCTTGCGCAGGCATGCGGACTGTCTGCTAATGAAATCTATCCTCAGAATTTTGAGGAGCTTGCTTTAAGAGAGGAATGCTATACAATATTCAGCGATATGGCCATAAAACTGTCATACGCCTTAATTAACGCAGTAAATTTATTTAACCCTCAAAAGATACTGCTTGGGCATGAGGGCGGCATGCTTCCTCAAAAATGCATTTCTCAAATGGAAGAGTATGTAAACGGACATATATTGGCGGCAAAAGTCAATAAGATAAAGATAGAGCGTTCCTATTTCGGCGGGGACGCGCCATTATACGGCAGTGTATGCTGTGTATTGGATAAATTATTTAACGGAGATATATTTTTATGAAAATTAAGCCTGCGTTGTTGCTGCTTATTGCGGTCAGTCTTATATTTGGCGGCTGTACAAATGTTTCGGCTCCGGGGGAATCGGGACTTAATACGCTTACAACCAATTATCCGGTGGCGACCCCTGCTCCTGTGCCTGACGGCGTTATAGCAGACAGCGTTCCCGGCAGATTTGCGCTGTATAACGGCAATATATATTATGCCTCTTCGGACAGCATAAGCATGCTTGAGCAAAATGCGCAGAGCACGCGGATCCTTGCTTTGTGCGACACTCCCAGCCGCCTGGAAATTATAGACGGCGTGCTTTATTATCTGGCGGTTGCCCAAAGGGACGATAATTTTTCTCCTGTTTCCTATACGGTTAATTCGGTTAATCTGTCTACGGGAGAAGAACTGGGGCTGGCATACTGTGAACAGAATTGGTATTATATATATGAAGGCAATATATATACGCTTGGGGAAGAGGGGATATATTCCCAGGAGATTGGCCAGGAGGAGCAGAGCCTGGTTATGAGCGGATTTATTACTTCGCCCGCAGGCTATGGCGGCAGTATTTACATGAGCCTTGGAGAGGATTTGGCAGTTTATGACATAAGCAGCAGCGCTTATGAAATATTGCTGGAAGATATTGCTCCCATGAATATAACTCCTTTGGAGGACGGGCTGCTTTACAGTGATGAAGTAAGTGAGTACATGTATTTTTATGATTATGATACAGGTTCAGCCGAGACGGTTAACGGCGCCCCTAATTATGGAGTAACAATATATGAGGGAGAATATTATTATGTGAGCAATAACGGTACGGCGGCGCTTTACAGGCTTTCAGAGGATGGCAGCGGAGAAAAGGTGCTGGAATTGGGAGAGCTTTTTGCCTGCTCCGTTCCGTGCTTTAGCAACGGCAATACCTATTTTGTAATTCATGCCGATGATTATATTGGTTTGGTAGAGTATGATGAAACGGGTGCGCAGACCAGACTTTCTGTGGCCGGGGGCTGAAAGCGGGCGTAGCGTAGTTTTTGATCAAATATATCAGTTTGCGTCTGCCCGGCATTGCATATGAAATGCGTATGACCTCATGAACGCTTTTGCTGCATTTAAGGCGCGGATTTATTTTTATATTGGATAGCCGCTGGTGTGCAATGTAAAATGCGTTGCAGGCGGAAAATTTACCCGTCGTAAACTGAGGGTGGAAACATTTTAAACAGCGGGGCTTTAAAAATCAGAAATGGCGGTAAAATGCTGCCGGGTTTTAAACAGAGGCTGTTTTTACAGTGACAATAAACCCGTCAATATTGTTGCCCGATACGGTAAAGGGCTTTTCAGCGGGAACGGGCAGACCGTTAGAGCAGGCCTGAGAGGGAATATAATATATTTCGTATTCGCTGCCGCTGTAGGTTTTAACAAAAAGATGTTCATTTTCAAAGGTAAAATTTTTCAGCAGTTCTATATATTCTTCCAGGCAGAGATTATTTTCAAACATATATTGAGCGTGTGCCGGCCCCACATATCTTAAATGCCAGGGTTCGCCGCATACGCCTGTAATATGCGATTTAGACGGTGCGTAACGCACTATGAGCCCATACCTGTACGCATTGCCTGTAATATACGAATATTGTCCTTCTCCGTCAAAGGTATAGCTGAGCTGGTTCCTGTATATTCCCAAATCTATGGCCAGACCGCTGTGATGTTCGCTTGCGCCGGGTTCGGCTGTCCAATACGAAGCATTCTCGCTTTTATCTGAAGCCTCAAACAGAGCCTGCTGTTTTTCAAGGCTCCGGTATCCGCTTACAGCGATAACGTCATTTAACTCTGTAGATTTATAAAAATCCTCCATTAACTGATTTAAGGCATATATAAGCTGGGGGGCGGCTGTGATATTTTTATCCTTTGCCATATAATATTTGTTTTTATTTTGGTAGATATTTAACATATTAGTATTATTATGTTCAAAATTGTAATGATGCTCTGCATTAATCAATATTAACTCACCTGAATATATTTCAGAAGGGGCACAGCTCATATATAAATAGCCGTCCGGCAGACCTGCTGATGAAGAGGGGGAAACTAAAAGAAAGGTATCTGAATTTGGACTTATAATAAGTATAAGCTGAACAACAAATACAAACAGCAGCAGAAGTACGGAGATGATTATGCCGTCAGTTTTTTTTAGCTTTTTTAGCTTTTGCGGGGGAGTCAAACAATCACCCTCCTTCATATTTCCAGTATAAAGTAAGTTTGAATATCTATCAACTTCTAATATTGACAATCGCATGCGTTAAATGTAAAAATATGGTTGCGAAATTGAATAATTATTCATAATTTAACTGTTGACATAAGGGGGCTGCTGTATTATAATCTGTTTATGATGTTTAAGAAATATTTATGTAACACTTATGTAACAATACGGGGCTTTTTCCGCAGACTCAATCCTAACATCCTCAAGGGGACAGGGGTTTTGTTTCTGGCAGGAATAATTGTATGCGTGTGTTTGCTGCCTGTTCCGCAGAAAGCCGCTTCCTCATCCAATTACCTGGACGAGGAGAGTATGGACAGCCGGGATGCCGGCGCCATGGTTGTTATGGAGCTGGGCGCGAACGGCTCGGAAGTGGTTAAGCTTCAGAAGCGGCTTAACGAGTTGGGCTATTATACAGACCATGCAACCGGCGTATACGATGGCAAGACAGCTAATGCTGTAAGCGAATTTCAGCAGCAGAACGAATTAAATGATACTGGCAAAGCGGATTATACCACTCTGGACATGATTTATAACCAGGAAAATACCGCAAGGACCGCTCAGGCTGATAATTCTTATCAGTACCTTGATAAAGGAGAAGAGGTGGCGCTTATTCAAAGAGGGCTTGCGGTTGCCGGTTATTTTGATTTGGAATGCGATGGCGTGTATGGTCTTGCTACCCGCAGTGCTGTGATGAGTTTCCAGACGGATAACGGACTGCTTTCAAACGGCAAAGCTTCGGGTGAAACCTTTGAACTGCTCAGCGAGATAGCACAGCCTGTCGGGGTAAGCGCATATACCGAAGTAACGGCTGAATCGTCCGAGGCGGACATTATGGCCGTTCAGCAGGCTCTGGCCGATCTTGGATATATGTCGGCTGAAAATCTGACCGGATATTATGGGAGCATAACTCAGAATGCATTGACTAGTTTTCAGAAGCAGTTAGGCCTTTCTCAGACGGGGGAGGCTGACGAGCAGACTGTGCAGATGCTTAACTACATAGTTGAATACAGAGGAATAAGCGGGAGCGCTCAGCCTAAGTACGCTACTCTTAATCCCGGAGATACTTCCGAACAAGTAAATCAGCTCCAGGAGGCGTTGAAGAAATTAGGCTATTTCAGCGGCAGCACTACTGATTATTTTGGCGAGAAAACCGAAGAGGCTCTCAGAGATTTCCAGTCGTATGTTGGGTTATCAGATACAGGCATAGCTAATTCGCGGACGCAGGATAAGCTTTATACTTTGGCCGCTAAGATGCCTTCTACCCTTAAGAGCTATAAGCTGCTTGAGCAGGAGGATGAATCGGTGGCTGTGCGGCGGCTCCAGAACGGCCTTAAAGAACTGGGATATTTCAGCGGCAATGTTACATCTTACTTTGGCAGCAAGACTTATGAATCAGTTAGAAAATTCCAGCGTGCCAATGGGCTTACTGTTACGGGCAAGGCGGATATAGCTACTCAGCGTTTGCTGTTTTCTCTAGCTCCTGACGCTGAGAATATAGAGGTAATAGAGAAGCTGAATTGGTTTAATGACGCAAAGAACCTTTTTAAGAATGGGGCAACAGCTACAATTATTGATGTTACGACGGGCACCAGCTTTACTGTGAAGCGCACGGGCGGATATAACCATGCGGATGTTGAGCCGATAAGCGCATCAGATACCGCTGCAATGAAAAAGATGCTGGGCGGCAGTTGGTCGTGGAACAGGCGGCCCATAATAGTTGTATACAACGGCCGTTATCTGGCGGCTTCCATGAATGGCATGCCTCATTCATTCGATAAGGTTTCAGGCAATAATTTTTCGGGCCACTTCTGCATACATTTTGCAGGCAGCAGGACGCACGGTACTAACAGGGTAGATGAAGCGCATCAGGCTGCGGTGGAAAAAGCGTATGCTAACGGGTATAAGGTGCTTGAATAGTTAGCCGTATACAGTCAGCAGATATTATTGAATTATAGACGCTCCATATTTCTGGGGCGTCTTTTTAATATGGCTGCTTAATTTAAAATGGAACAGGCTATCATAGGATAAATGCGTTTTGATATTTTCAAGCAATGTTGGTTTGGATATTGGGCTGCTTAGAGTGGAAGAACGGCTGCAATTACTGCTTAATCGGCGGTCCGGTCGGCGCCCCGCGGCGTTCGGCAGGCGGAGCCTGCCGGGGCCGAGCTTAA
>URYI01000028.1 GCA_900552055.1 uncultured Eubacteriales bacterium
AAGGGGGCGCGCCGTTTGACAAGCCAAAGGCTTGTCTCCGTACGAGCCTTCGGGCTCGGACACGCGGCCGCAGGCCGCGAACGGCGCGCCCCATTTGGGGGCGGCTGCACGCTATGCGTATACATAAGAAACCTTGATGAACGTTGTGCGTGATGCAAATTGTTTTTCAGAGTTATACACAATAGATATATAATATTAAAAGCGCTTACTATTTAGGCGCCCTTCCTGAAGGAAGGGCGTCATAAGTTATATCCGTTCCTTGGGGGAACGGATTATATACCTGCGGTATGCTATCCATCTGCGGGCGATGATATCTATGGAGTATGGAGAAAGGGGGTTATATCATATTTTCACGAAGCGGAATATATAATACGGCCCAGGCTGTATATCATGTCTCACCAGAGATATATTATAATTTACTTACCGGTAAAAGCTGCTCTTTGCCAAATGTTGGGACCCATCTTAGCATACAACCATTATGGAACTTTCCATTCCTGAAAGGGTCAATTCCTGTTTGTTCTGTTTATAAGAAACCGGAGACCATTTCTTTACGAAACGTCTCCGTTAAAAAAGGCATTTATAATTATAAGTTTTGATTTAATAATACTTATTCTGCCGGTAGCGTTCCCGTGCAAAAACGGTAGTGCGCCGCCTGTTCATCTGCCGCGCTTTGGTCTTTCTTATTCTTATGAATATATATATGGCTACACCCGCTGCAACTGCTGCCGCCAGACCTATCCAAAGCAGCTTGTTGCTTAGAATAGCCGCCAGGGCGGAGGTATTGTCTTCTCTTTCAATGGGAACGAGATCGTCGGGGATATTTATATGGGCGAAAACTGTCCTGGCAGCCGTTACCGTGTTGGAATAAATTGTTTCGCCGTTTATTTTATATGTTACCGTGCCTATTTCGTCTCCCGCGTATACCGGCGCTGAAATGTTGGCAGGCGTCTCTATCGTAAGTATATCGCTGCCTGACACTATGCGGTTGGCAACCGAGGCGGTGGTGGTGTAGTAAGTGGGAGCGGCGGAACTCATTTGCAGCTCCAGCTGTCCGTTATGCTCGTCCTCGGTACTGCAATTCTGCACTGTAACTACTACTGAACGGTTCTGGAAAATCCTGGCCAAATCTATAGTGCTGAACTGGGTATAGCCGTAATCGGCAAGGGCTACGGCGTCGCTGTCACGGTAGCCCTGCGGGCTGTTGAATATAAGGGAGAGCAAATCCCTGCCCTCACGCTGATACCGTATTATTATGCAGTTGCCTGCACGCTGGGTAAAACCTGTTTTCAGACCGGTAACATAATCGCCGTACTGGCTGTCTGTCAGCAGCGGATTGGTATTGCTCATCCTAAAGCTTTTTTGTGTGCCGTCCCTGCTGGTAAGATTAACTTCATAGTTGGAAGTTGCCGCAACGGTATTCAGCAGCTCGTATTTTATGTATTCACAGCATAAAACAGCCATATCGCGGGCAGTGGTGTAATGAGTTTCATCGGCAAACCCATGAGGATTGATAAAATGCGTGTTGCTCATGCCCAATTCTGCCGCGCGGGAGTTCATAAGCTCTACAAAACTCTCAACAGAACCGGAAATTGCCTCGGCCAGAGCGCAGGCCGCGTCATTGCCGGAGCGCAGCATAAGTCCGTAAAGCAAATCAATAAGGGTTATCTGGTCGCCTGCCTCAAGCCCCATTATGGAACTGCCCGAAGGGACGTTGACGGCCGTATTGGAAACAGTGACTACTGTGTTTAAATCCATTCCGCTTTCGGCAACCAGCAGTGCGGTCATAATTTTAGTCAGACTGGCAGGTGACATTTGGGTATCCGCTTGTTTTTCGTAAAGTATTGTATTTGTCTGCAAATCCAGGAGCAGGGCGTATTGCGCGCTTATTTCCGGGGGTGAAGGCACATTCTCGGCGCTCTGCGGAAGCACGTTTAGCTGGGCGGCAGAAAAAACCGTGAAGGAGAACAAAAAAATAAACATTAATAAAACTGCCGTAAATTTCTTCAAAGCCTTCCAACCTCCGCTCGTTATTTGTGATAATTTTATCATTTTTTGCCGCTGTTGTAAACAGTTTTTATAAAACGCGGAAAATAAGGCGTTAATTAAAAATATGTGTGGATTATTTTCCGTGTTTATGTTAAAATATATTCAGCAAATTACGTTATTATTATTAAGACCGGGGGGTTAGTATGCCTAAGAAAATATTAATTGTAGACGATGAACCTATAATAGTTAAAGGATTGAAATTCAGCCTTGAGCAGGACGATTACGAAACGGATACTGCCTTTGACGGAGAAGAGGCGCTTAAAAAGTTTGAAGAGGGCGGCTTTGACCTTATATTGCTGGACGTTATGCTTCCCGGTATAGACGGTCTGGAGGTCTTGAGAAGAATAAGGGAAAAATCAAATATACCCGTCATAATGCTTACTGCCAAGGGAGAGGATATGGATAAGATCCTGGGCCTGGAATACGGCGCGGATGATTATATCCTCAAGCCCTTCAATATATTGGAGGTTAAGGCCAGGATTAAAACTATACTTCGCCGGACGGGTTCTTCTGCGCAGGGGCCTGAAATAATTAAGGCTAAAAATATGGTGGTGGATTTAAATAAGCGCAGCGTTACCATAAACGGCGAAGAAATACCGCTTACAGCAAAAGAGTTTGACATACTCCATCTGCTTATCACTCATCCGGGGGTGGTATATAAGCGGGAGGATTTATTGGAAACCATATGGAAATATGAGTATATGGGGGATATACGCACGGTAGACGTGCACATACGGCGGCTGCGCAAAAAGATAGAGCGCAACCCTGAAGAGCCGGAATACGTTTATACAAAATGGGGTGTGGGCTATTATTTCTCGGATAAGTAAGTTTGTAAACAGCATAAAATTCAGGCTTACCGCTTCTTATCTGGTGATGCTGGTGCTTTCCCTGACTGTTGTTAACTTTCTGGTTATATCCTATATGGGGGACACATTGCTGGAGCAGCGTTTTTCAGTTCAGCAGCAGGCGGTTTCATCTAGTGCCCTTAAGATTGAAAATGAGCTTGGGCATTCGGAGGAATTGTACGCCAGCTGCGAGGAATTTGCACGCGAATTTGAAGGCCGGGTGTTCGTGCTGGATCCTAACGGCACGGTGCTGGTGGATACCTACAGCGAGCTTACGGGCACACATTTTGAAAACGATGCTACAAACAGCGTTCTAATTGACGGAGAGGGCTCTTCCCGGCTTACCTATACCCAGGAGATAATCTCCCAAAGCGCTGAGCAGTATAACAGCTATCTGCCCTATAAGGGAGGAAGGCGGGAATATTGGGCTGTTTGCTATGTTGAGCGCATGCTTTCTTCTAATGGGGAAAGATATGCTCTGGTCGCTTCTATTTCCATTCAGGACGTGGTGGACAGGATAAATGCTTTTTCATTGCGCCTTATAATAGTCAGTACAATAGCCGGAGCGCTGTTCTTTGCCTTTATGCTGCTGCTTACTCTCAAGACCATACAGCCTATCAGGGACATGACCGAGAAAATAGGGGATATGGCCAAAGGGGATTTTTCAGTGCGTGCCCAGGTAAAGGGCAAGAGCGAAATAGCCGAGCTTGCCGCTTCCTTTAATATTATGAGTGAAAAATTGGAGCATTTGGACGCTTCGAGAAATAAATTCGTTTCAGACGCGAGCCATGAACTGAAAACCCCGCTGGCCTCCATGAAGATACTGGTGGACGCGCTTTTAAGCCAGCCTGATGCCTCCAGGGAGCTTTATGAGGAGTTTTTAGGAGATATAAGCCATGAGATAGACAGGCTTAATTATGTTATAAACGATTTGCTTACTCTGGTCCGCATGGATGACAGCGGCGCTGAAAGCCGGTTTGTCCCCATTCAGCTTATGGATTTAATTGACAGGGTATACCATATGCTCCAGCCTCTGGCCAGCAAGCAGGGCATAACCCTTGAATGCGAGACGGAGGATTTGACGGTAAACGGCGACCAGACAAAGCTGCAGCAAGCTTTTTCCAATCTTATAGACAACGCTATAAAATATTCGCCTGAAGATACAGTTATAAAGATAAAGCTTTACAAAAAAGGCAAAAATGCAGTGGTGGATATTACAGACCAGGGCATAGGCATATCCGAGGCTGACCAGGCACACATCTTTGACCGCTTTTACCGGGTGGACAAGGCGCGTTCCCGCGGTTCGGGAGGGACGGGCCTGGGACTCAGCATAGTGGATAATATAATCAAGCAGCACGGCGGCACTATCAGTGTAAAGAGCGCCCTGGGCGAGGGCAGCACCTTTACGGTAGAATTGCCCATAAGCCAGCAGCAGGCATAAGGGGAAGTGATGAAAATGAAAGCTGTAAAAGTAGTTGTTGCGGTAATGTGCGCTGTTTTTCTCTGCTCGTGTCAGGGATTATATTTAAATAATGGGGGTCAGAGCGGGGATGCTCCGCAGCTTCAGGCAACTAACCCGACCAGTTCGTCCGTATCTTCTGCGGCGCTGTATTTCGGCTTTTCCGACCAGGATATTCTGGCCTCTGAATTCAGGAGAATTGACACCTATCCCAACAATTCGTATGAATATGCGCTGCTCAGCGCGCTATTGAGCGGGCCGCAGGGTGTAAGCAGCGCTTTGAGCCGGGTTATAAATGAAAATACCACGCTTGAGGGCATAAGTTTTGAGGGCAACTGTGTTTTTGTAACTTTGTCAGATGATTTTATTACTCTTGAGCAAACCGAAGGGCTAGGTGAAGAAGAATTTGAAATGCAGTGCCTTAGGCAGCGCATGGCCGTATATTCGGTGGTTAATACCATAATAGAAAATACGGGATATTCGCGTGTGCAGCTATATATAGTGCGTGAGGAGCAGAATGTTACCGAGCGGCCAACCAGAGGCGAAATGGGCTTTTATGGAGACGGGCGGGAGGAGGAACATGTGGAACCTCTGGCTATGGATGAAAGCTATATTATGACGCCTTATACAGCGCTGAAGGAGTTTACCTCCTGTTTAATAAGCGGCAACCTTGAAGATGCTCATAAATATCTTTCCTCTGATTCCTCTACCGGCATACTGCGGCCTGATTTAGCCGGCTTTGAGGCGGATTGCTCCCAAAACGGGCAGGAACTTGTTTCAGCGGAGGTTTCTGAGTTCTACACAGTTTCAGAAGACGGTTCGCGCGCCAGGGGATTGATAAGCTACACCCTGGCTTCTGATTCAGGAGAAAGAAGCTATACAGATGTTCCTGTTTCTTTTATAAGAAGCTCAGGCATTTGGCGTATAAGCTATTCCTTTGTGCTGGATGTATTCGGCGGGGAGGAGTAAAATGGCGCTTAAAAAGCTCACAAAAAAAATAGCCGCATTGCTTGCGGCAGCCTGCCTGCTTTTGCTCTGCGCCTGCAGTTCCCAGCAGGATGCGCCTTCCCCTGGTTATTCTTCTCAGGCGGAGCTGAATAATACGCCTGCTTATTATAGATTATATACTTTTGATAATAATCAGCTGAGCTATTCAACCCAACCCATATATATTGGAAATGAGGGAAAATATGAGGCGATAGCAAATGCGCTGATGGAGCGGGATAATTGTTTAAGAGACGGCTATAAGGGCGTTTTCAGCAGTTCTGTGGAGCTGCGCAGCATAAGGCGGCAGGGGGACGTGCTGTATATCAATTTTTCTGACGAGCTGAGATACGAGCAGCCCCTTGCCGTTGCTAAGATGATTTCCAGCTTGGCCAATACCTTTACCGCCTTGGAAGAAATTAACTATGTATCAATAGGGTGCGAGGGCAGGCAGCTCAGCATACTGGGCTATGACGCTCATCCTGTTATGGCGTTTGACGCGGAGGCTGACGACCCTCAGGCGATTGTGTCCAACTGGGAAAGCGTGCAAAATGCGTTTGAGTCGGGCAGCTTTTATAAAGAGGAAGCATATGTTCCGCTTTATTTCCGCGCCTCCTCTTCGGGCGGGGTTTATGTGCCTGAGGTGCGCAGGATAACCTTCAAGGGGGCGGATTATGCCGACCAGATTATTAATCAGCTTATACTTGGCCCTGCCACTGAGGGCTATTCGGTTTTTGAAAACAATATTACCCTTTTTGAGCCGTCCAGTTATGACGGACAAACCCTGTCCATAAGGTTTTTGGCCAGGGACAGCTATCCGGTGCAGGACCAGCTTTGGGCTGCCGTGCCCGCGCTGGCCCTTACCCTTTACCATCTGTATCCCACTATGCAGAATATAGCGGTGGAAATTTTAGTGCAGACTGCCGAGGATTATGATTCGGTTTATTCTTATTCTTCTGAAATCTCGGGTTTTTTGAGCCTTATCCGCACTAATTTGCGGTGCTATTTCCCCAATGAAAGCTTTTCGGGGCTTACTGCGCGGACGGCGGCTGTTTATGCTTATGATGAGCTTACAGCCTCGCGCGAACTGCTCGCGGGCATATTGGAAGGTCAGACGGGGGGGATGGCTGAATTGAAGGATCTCTTATCTCCTCAGGGAGATATACTTTATTCTGAAGCGGTGCTGAGCCTCTACAGAACGGGCGAATGCCTGAATGTTAATTTTTCTCAGGCTTTCCATGAGGCGCTTGGCGTGCTGTCCTATGAGCAGGAAAGGTGCCTGGCGTATGCCATTGTTAATACTTTATGCTTTAATTCCGGCTTTGAAGAGGTGCGTTTCCTGGCTGACGGCGTTCCCGTTGAAACATTTGGGCGGTATATCTCCGCTTTAAGGCCATTAATACCTGATTACGGCATACTTGTATCTTAGATATTAAAGGGTGAAGGATTATGAAACTGACGGTTTTGGGGAAATACGGCCCATATGCTCCTGCCCATGGCGCTACTTCGGGCTATTTGCTTGAAAGCGAGGGGAATCATGTGCTTTTGGATATGGGAAGCGGAGTGCTGGCCCGTTTGCAGGAATATATCCAACCTGCTGACCTGAGCGGCATTTTTATATCCCATGTACATTATGACCATATAAACGATATTTTTCTGCTGAAATATATGCTGGAGGGAATGCAGGGAGAACTGAAAAAGCCTATGCCTGTTTTTGCGCCTTCCGCTCTTTGGGAGCTGATAAAATCCCCCGTTTTTGATTTTACTCCCATAGATGACTGCCCGGATATAAATTTTGCGGGAATGCATATAAGCTTTGCTTTAATGAAGCATCCTGTGGCAAGCTATGCAATGCGCTTTAAGAGGGACGGGGATTTTGTATATTCGGGGGACTGCAACAGCGCCGGGGAGCTTGCGCAGTTTGCGCGTGGATGCGGCAAAATGCTCTGCGACGTGGGGACTCCTGAAGAAAAATGGACGCTTTCCTCTCCTCATATGCATTGCCGTCTTGCCGCCAAAGCGGCTCTTGAAGCGGGCGCATCTTTGATACTTACTCATTTTATGCCTGCTATGAAGCAGGAGGAGCTGCTTAAAAAGGCTCAGAGTATTTGCAGCGCAGTATGTGCGGAGGAATGTTCATGCTATGAGCTCTGAGAGCAATCTCCTCTCAACCGGCGGCCGGCGGGTAAGGTTGGTCAATCCCAGATACCCATTTTTTCTGGCTGTCATATTAATTGCCGGCGGAGTTCTCGGCGGAGCGGCCGGATTTTCAGAATTAATCATAATTTCTTGCGCCGCTGCAATTATTACCTGCCTGCTATTTGTTTTTGTACGGCAGATAAGGGTGTTTTGTATTGCAGCGCTTCTCTGCTTCTTAGCCGTATCCTGGTACGGCTGGGCAAATTATAACGTATCCCTTGTACAGCCTCCCGAAGGAAAGGTCTACATCCAGGGCAGGGTATGCGGGCCTGTTATCCAGGGGGATGAACGGGTTTCCCTTAATTTGGATGAATGCAGGCTGGAGGCAGGCAGTCAAAATGTATATTTGAAGGGGAAAACCGCTCTTTATATAGATAATGAATATTATTCAGAGCTTAATTACGGGGACGTAATAAGGGTTCCTGTAAGTATCAACATACCCTCTGAGCCGGACGGCCCTTTCCGGCCTAATTTCAGAGTGATGATGTTTGGCCGGGGAATATATTATTCCGCATTTGCGGGCGAGGCCCCTGTCATTGTGGATAACCAGGATGATTTTTGGGGAATTTTCCAGCGGCTCAGAGGCAGGATAGATGATAATATCAGCCAAGCCCTGCCTGAGGAGCAGGCGATTTTGGTTTCAGGCATGCTGCTGGGAAATGACGAGGTGACATATTCCCCCTATTATGAGCGCTTTTCCGAGCTGGGCATTGTGCATATTTTCAGTGTATCCGGCCTGCATGTGGGAATAATCGCATACGCGCTTATGTTTGTGATTAAGCGGCTGGGGCTTTCAAAGAAGCTGGGCTTTTTTGTGGTTGCGGGCATACTCCTTTGCTATGGGGCCATATGCGGCTTTTCGGTATCCATAACAAGAGCTATAATAATGTTTTTGATTATGCTTGGCTCGTCTGTGCTTTTGGAGGGCTACGACAGTCTTAATTCTCTGAGCGCCGCGTGTATCGTGCTTGTGCTCATTAATCCGCTTAACGTATACATTCCTGGCTTTCAGCTTTCATTTGCGGCCTGCTTTGGTATAGTGCTGTTCGGGAAACTTTTCAAGTGTGAGACTCCCGGCCTTAGCGGACTTGTCAATACTGCTCAGATAACTGTTTCCGCCCAGATAGGTACGCTGCCGCTGCAAATAAATATGTTCCACAGCTATCCCTTAATATCCATTTTGGCTAATGTAGTGCTGGTGCCGTATATTTCGGCGCTGCTTACCTTTGTATTTGCCGCTTCTTTTCTGGGCTTATTTATTCCGGCCGCCGGAGTTTTTCTTATAAGCCTGATTAAGCTTCCGATGGATGTTTTTCTCTTTGCCTCGGAGGGCCTTAGCAATTTGGGAGTTCCCAGCGTCAGGGGAGGATATATCCCCGAACTGCTGGTAGTTTTTTATTTTGTTATCCTGTTTTTCCTGTCCCGGTTTGTAAATATCAAGCTTACAAAAAAAGCAATAAGCATTTTATGCATTGTGGTCTTGACAGTCTGCGGGGTTTTTGGCTACAGGGCGCTGGAGGAGGATAAATTAGAGATACAGTTTTTGTCTGTGGGCAGCGCCGACTGCGCGTTTATTAAAACACAGGGAGGCAAGTGCTATCTGGTTGATACCGGCGCGTCATCTGTTTTTTCGGAGTATGCCGGCAATTCGGCTGAAAATGTTGTGCTGCCTTATTTATATGCCCGCGGTATTTACAGTTTGGACGGCGTATTTTTGTCCCACGGCGATATAGACCATTCGGGGGGCTTATATCTTTTCCTGGATAAAATAGATATAGAAAATATTTATTATAATTCTATTACAATAGGCGACAGCGAGAGAGAACTGCTTGCACAGTATGGACAGAGCGGAAGTATTCTGCACCCTTCTGAAGCGGGAGATATGATTGTTTTGGACAACAATGCGGTTATCAGGGTCCTGTATCCATTTGCGGGCACTGAGGCGGCAACTAACACATCCATGGTATTAAAGCTTTATGCCTATGATACCACAGTGCTTTTTGCCGGTGATATTCAGGATTATGACATGGAAGTTGTTTCCAAACTTTCTGAAGTTAAATGTGACATTTTAAAAGCGCCTCATCATGGCAGCGATGCAACTTTCGATAAATCTTTTTACGACAGCACATATGCAGATTATATTATAGCCAGCAGCGGCCGGGCGACAGAAAAACTGTTTGAATATTACGGCGGCCGTGTTTTATCCACGTTTACAGACGGCACGATAAGTGTTTACATAACTAAAAGCGGATATACTGTGAAGGAGAGTATACAATGACCTATATAAACGACCAGTTTTTTCAGGTGTTAAAAAAGGAAACAGCGCCGGTTTATCTTTTTTGCGGAGATGAAAAATATATCATGCAGAAGGCGGAGCAGGCGCTCTTGGACGCTTTGGGCCTTACCCAGGACAGCCCGGACTATATAAGGCTTGATGGTAAAATATGCAGGGCGCAGGATATATGCGAGCAATGCGAGACCCTTTCCTTTACACAGTCGCGCAAACTGGTAAGGGTATCTGATTACACTCCGACTGAAGACGCGCAGCCGCTTATAGCGTATATGGAAGCGCCTTCGGAGGACTGTGTTTTATTGCTTATTATGCCGGAGGCGGATAAGCGCTCCCGCCTTTTTAAGGCGGCCTCCAAGCATGTTGTAGCCGAATTTAAGGCTCTTGAGGGAGAAAGCCTTAAGGCTTGGATAATAAAAACAGTCAGGAACCTGGGCAAGGAGATTTCGCCGGGCGACGCAGCCTTTCTGGCCGAATATGCCGATAATGCTTTAGAAGGGCTTAATAATGAGCTTGAAAAGCTTGTGCTTTTTTCCAAGGGGGACAAGATAACCAGGGAGGAGATAGAAAAATCTGTTACGCCCGGACGGGATTATAATATCTATGCCATAGCCGACCATATTTTAAATAGGGACTCCGCCAGGGCGTTGGTTCTATGCGGACAGCTTTTGGAGCAGAGAGAAAGCCCCATATACATTCTGGGGATTATTTCCAAACAGCTCCGCAATTTGCTAATGCTTAAGAATCTGCCCCAGGGTGCAGGCAAAGCGGAAATTGCCAGGATGGCTGATATAAAGGAGTTTCTGGTGGACAGGCTTATGAAAAGGGCGGCGACTCTCAGCGAGAAGCGGCTGGAAGGTGGACTGAAAATATTGCTGGATACTGACGAGGGAATAAAGACAGGCAGAATTGAGCAGGAACTGGCGCTCAAATTGGCTATAAGCAGGCTGTGCCTTTTGAACTGACGGGGCTTTGGCGCGATATTTATCTGGTTATGCCGGGGAATGCTCTGGCGGTTAATGGCATTTTGCGGTATAGCGGCGGCTTGGAACGGCATAGGCCCGGAATCAGACCGAGCATAGCCGAGGCTGTACAATATACCGGCGGCTTGGAATAGCATAGCCCCGAAAATTAACCGATAATAGACGGTATTGCGGTATTTTGATGCGGGGAATGTAACTTCCACCCCCTCTTCCGCCCGCTCCCCTTTTTCCGCGCACTAACGCCAAAGCCGCTTTTTCACGGAACTTGTCTGGAGAGGCACGCCGTGACCCAAACCCTGCTGCGTACAAAAACGCATGCTGTATTTTGATGCGCGAATCTTAAACATAATAAGCCGCTTAAGCTAAGCCGAAATACAGTAGTTTAATTGTCTTAGCTAATTTATATTTACTTTTAGCGCGATTTGATATACAATAGACATATAGGGAGATTTAAATGAAAAAAAGTCTGGTTGTAATCTTAATATTTGTCTTTTTGCTTACTTGCGCTGCCTGTGGGGAAGAAGCGGCTGTGCCTTCTGCCCTTAGTACTGTTTCGTCTAAAAGCACGCCGGCTCCTCCTGCGGAAGAGGAATCTGGTGCCCAGAACAGTATAGACAGCAATATTTCTGCCGACCTTACCAGCCAAAGCATTTATCCGGTGTTTTATATTCAGGACGCTTCCCTTATGCGCATCCAGAGCTTTGAGTCGGACCCGGTTCAGATATGCGGCGACTATATTTATTCATATGCGGGTACAAAGTACCATAAAATGAAATATTACAGGGATGCGGATATACTTTATTATACAAGCGGGTATTATATAGAAAACGGTTTGGTTTACGCTCAGCTAAGACAGCTCAGCGGAGGAGTGGATGAAATTGTTGCGGAGAATGTTTTATTTGAAAGCATAAATTTCAGTGAACTTACTCCCAGCGTAATATATATTGTTCATCAGGAGGAAGAAAGCCAGCTGTACTACCGCCTGCGCTTTGACACCCAGCTGGTGGACAATGATGTTTATAAAGGTTATTTTATATATGGCTACAGCCAGGTTGTATATTTAAAAGATACGCGGGGCCTCGACGAAATAAAAGCTGCGCTTAGGTTATACTCCGGCAAGGACGCGTATAAAAATCCCTATGCGGATTTTGGCTTGTATTACTATGATACCGTCAACCTTCCAAGCAGAATAGGAAACTGCGGCGAAGTTTTCAGCGTCAATCAGAATACGGGCACGGTGGTGGCGGGCCGGGGAACGGTCGAGCGCGTCTCTATGTATGATACAGTCAGCTGTGTGAATATCAGCTCGTTTAATATAGCCCAGGCTACCAGTTATAATTTATTGGATAATGTTCTGATGGATTGGTGGAGCCCGGACAAGATATATCAGCCCATGAATTATGTTATGGTGCTGAATAATCCGGCTGCCAGCGGGGGAAAAGACCTGTACAGGCTGGATGCTGCTTCCTGTGAATGCATAGCGCGCCGCGTTATCAGCGGGAGGTATGTCTCCTCTGATAATGGAGCATATGCTTTCAGTGTCCACCTTGAAGGGCAGATTGCCTTATATGTGGCCTATACTGACGGGACCCAGCTGCTTTTGCCTATTGATATGGATATTGCCCTGGAGGATGTATATTTCTACTCATTTACTTCGGGCGCTATGGTTTACGCAGAGGATCGTTATGCCGGCCTGGTTAAAATGTATTTTTACGGCGAGCCGGTAATGACTATGCTGGGTGAGCAGCCTGTGAATTTTAAATACGGGAACCGTTTTGTGGCTTATTCTCTTCTTAGTCCGGATGGAAGCGAATATGACATATATATTGATGATAACGAGACAAACAGCTTGTGGGCGTCTGGAGCTACAGTAAGCCAGAGCCGCTCGAAAGCAGCCGAGGATTTTTGGGTAAGCGACGGCAGAACGGTGCTTTATATGACACTCGGACAGCAGAATGGATTATATACTCTTAATAAAAGCAGTTCTCCTGAAAGCAGAGAAGTTATAATAGACAGCTTTTTGCCCGAATACGGATTGCTTTACAGCCAGCCTGATGCGTCCGAGCTTGCGTTTAACATTTTGAGCGAGGGTAAAAATTATATAATGCTTGTCAATGGCGAGCAGGAGCGGCTTATTGAAGGAGCCGGTGAGTTTATTCCGTTGACATAAATACTAAATAGGAGGCGTATACTGATGGAATTTTTAAGCTTCATTCCATTTTATGTTACTATCATACTTGTGCTGCTGGGCACAGCGCTGATAATTATTGAAATGCTTTTGCCTGGCCTGGGCGCTCCGGGCATTGGCGGTGCGATTTTATGTATAGGCGGCGTGCTGGCCATGTATAACTATATTGGCTGGAATGTTATGTGGGTGGTGCTTGGCGTACTGCTTATACTTATCGGTTCGCTTTATTTTATTACCAGCTCCAATAAAAAGAAAAAGAATCCCCTTATTCTTACCAGCTCTATAAATCAGGCAGACGGTGCTCAGACGCATGAGCTGTCTGTCAATGATGAGGGGATAGCCCTTACTGAACTCAGACCGGCAGGGAGCGCTCTGTTTTTTGAAAGAAAATATGACGTGCTTACTTCGGGTGAATTCATAGAAAAAAATTCCAGAATTAAAATACTAAAAATAGAGGGAAATAAAATAATAGTTTGTCTTGCAGCTGCGGCTGAGGAAAAATAAATTAATTAAGGAGAAGGAAAAATGATTGGTTTGCTTGAAGCCGGATTTATTAACGGGGGAACAATAATTGCGGCGGTTGTTGTTATAATACTGCTGATAATTCTTTTTACGGTAATACCAATAAGGCTGTGGATGGTAGCCTCTCTTTCGGGAGTTAAGATAAGCTGGGGGCAGCTTATTGCCATGCGGTTCAGAAGGGTAAATATTTCCCGCATAGTGAATTGTATGATACAGGCTGCTAAAGCGGGATTGGATTTAAAGGTTAATAAGATGGAAGCTCATTATCTTGCCAAAGGTAATGTGGAAAGGGTTGTAAACGCGCTTGTAGCGGCCCAGAGCGCTGCAATACCTCTTTCGTTTGAGCGGGCGGCCGCTATAGATTTGGCTGGCCGTGACGTTTTAATGGCAGTTCAGATGAGTGTTAATCCTAAAATAATAGAAACGCCGGTTGTAGCCGCTATTGCGAAGGATGGAATTGAGCTTAGAGCTAAAGCACGGGTTACGGTGCGGGCCAATATAGACCGTTTGGTAGGCGGCGCCGGGGAAGAAACCATAATAGCGCGTATAGGCGAGGGCATAGTAACGACGGTAGGTTCAGCAAACAGCCATAAAGAGGTCCTGGAGAATCCCGACCGCATTTCACGCACAGTATTGGATAAAGGCTTGGATGCCGGAACGGCTTTTGAAATATTATCTATAGATATTGCCGATGTAGACGTGGGACGGAACGTAGGCGCACAGCTTCAGATGGACCAGGCAGAGGCTGACCGCCGCATAGCTCAGGCTAAGGCTGAGGAACGCCGGGCCATGGCTGTGGCTCAGGAGCAGGAGATGAAGGCCAGGGTGCAGGAAATGCGGGCTAAGGTTGTAGAGGCTGAAGCGGAAGTGCCCCGTGCTATGGCGGCGGCGTTGCGCGAAGGCAAAATTGGCGTTATGGATTATTATAATCTTAAAAATGTGCAGGCGGATACTGATATGCGTGAAGCAATAGCGGATATCGGAAAGCCTCAGACTCCCAACGGTAAGAATGATAAGAAGTAATAACGGGAGGTAGTTTTATTGGATACTGTTATTTCAATAATCGTTTTGATTATTGTTATATGCTCTATAATAAGCGGATTTAGTAAGAAAAAGCCCATTAAGGAGCAGAAGAAGAATAATCGGCCCAGGACGGCTGTAAATCAGTCGTCCCCGGCGCCGGCGGCTTCTGCTGCAAGGAGCAGTGCTGTGCAGAGCGGCGAGGGCGGAGGGAAGCTGAGCCGCGGCGGTGAGGGCTCTCCGTTTTCGGGCGAAGGAACCTCTCAGGAGCAGGCGAGGATTAAGTCGGATAAGGTATCATCTGAGGATGTATCTGCTTATCCAATTAAAAAGCCTATTGAGCTTGAAGCCGAAGGCGAACCGGTTATAGCCATTCGTGAACTCTTTGAGCATGACAACCTAGTAAAAGGGGTTATTATTGCAGAGGTGCTGGGTAAGCCCAAGGCCCTACGGTGAATTGATGCTGGAATGGGCTTTGATTCGTTCCTGCATATAATAAAAAATACACTTCAGGAGGAAGCTTTAAAAAGCGAAGCAAGATGGATACGGACAAGAAAAAAATAATATTTTCGGGCATTCAGCCCAGCGGTATGCTTACAATAGGGAATTATCTGGGTTCTCTGCGCAACTGGGTAGATTTGCAGGATGAATATGAATGCTATTACTGCATAGTTGACCTTCACGCCATAACAGTCAGACAGGAGCCTGCGAAACTGCGCCGAAACTGTCTGGAGCTGCTTGCGTTATATATAGCCTGCGGACTCTCACCTGAAAAAAGCGCTATATATTTTCAATCGCATGTGCCTGCTCATTCGGAGCTTTCATGGATACTTAACTGCTTTGCGTATATGGGTGAGCTGAGCAGAATGACGCAGTACAAGGATAAGAGCCAAAAGCAAGGGGCTAATGTTGGAGCGGGGCTTTTTACATATCCAATTCTTATGGCTGCGGACATACTGCTTTATAATACCGATTTAGTACCTATCGGCCAGGATCAGAAGCAGCATTTGGAACTGACAAGGGATATTGCCGAGCGCTTTAATAATTTATACGGTGAAACTTTTAAAATTCCCGAAGCTTATATCCCCAAATGCGGAGCTAAGATTATGAGCCTTCAGGAACCTGATAAGAAAATGAGCAAATCGGATGAAAATGTAAATGCTTTTATATCCATGATGGATGACGAAGCGGCGGTTATGCGTAAATTTAAGAGGGCAGTAACCGATTCTGAGGGCGGCGTTATATATTCAGATGCAAAAAAGGGCGTCAAAAATCTGATAGAAATTTACTCGGCCTGCACTGGCAAGAGCATTCAGGATATAGAAAGAGAATTTGCCAATTCAGGATACGGACAGTTTAAGGAAGCGGTAGGCAGTGCTGTATGGGAAGTTTTGTCGCCTATTCAGAGCAGGCAGAAAGAGCTGCTCAATGATAAAGCGTATCTGGAAAAGATATATACTTTGGCTGCTGAGCGTGCGTCCTATACCGCAGGAAAAATGCTCCGAAAGGTTCAAAAGAAGGTGGGTTTGGCTCCCAGACATCTTTGATTAGGAGCGCATTTGTGTAAAATTTTATAATATGAAATTGTTTGCCGGGCGTGTAGGCGCCCGGCATTTTGTTTTGGTAGCGTTTATATTTGGCTCAGGAGATAAGCAGGGATAGTACTGCTTAACCGGCGGGTGGAGCTGGACGCCTGGTCAGGGGCGGGGCGGCGGCGTTTGCGGCCCAAAGGGCCGCCCGGACCGGGCATCAGGCCCGGTCCGGGAGCAAGCTTCGCTTGCTCAAACGCCGCCGCCCCGGCTATGCGCAGTTTTGACAGTTAATAATGGCTGAAAATGGCAGGGCATTCTTAGTAAATTAAACTGCCGGGCGGTAAAGCGCCCGGCAGTTATAACATTACCTTTTATCCTATATAATCTGGCTTTGCCGTTGTAATTAATGTCGGGCTTTTATCAAGCCGACAAGCTTAGCCAGCTCCATTATTACCAACGGGACTAAAATAAGCCCTATTCCCAGCAGATAGAGCTGCCAGGGGAGGATTACCAGCTGGAAAGCTATACGCACGGGGGTAAAGAGCACTAAAGCCACAAGCGCTAAAGAGGCCAGAGCCGCCAGGTTCAGCTTGCGGTTGGAAAAAGGCCCAATTTTAAAGAGAGAATGCTCCGAACGCATGTTATATGCCTGTACTATCTGGGAGAGGGCCAACACCATGAATGCCAGGGTTTGACCGCCCGCAATCGTATTGGTAACATTTTCGCCTACCTTATAGCCGATTAGCGTGAGGATAGCGAACATAAAGCCCTGGAGCACCACTCTCACTCCCAGGCCGTGAGCAAAAATGCCCTCATTTTTGGGCCTGGGCTTGCGGTCCATAACGTCTGATTCAACTGCTTCCATACCCAGCGCTATGGCAGGCAGGCTGTCGGTAACTAAATTAATCCATAATAGCTGCATGGACATTAACGGCGATTTGTGCCAGAGCAGCATAGCTGCGAAGACGGTTATAACCTCACCGATATTTGTACCCAGCAGGAAGCCTATAACCTTTTTTATGTTGGCGTAAATTCCGCGGCCTTCTTTTACGGCGTCTACTATAGTGGCGAAATTGTCGTCGGTCAGGGTCATATCTGCCGCGCCCTTTGCTACATCCGTGCCCGTTATGCCCATCGCGCAGCCTATATCCGCAGCTTTAAGCGCGGGCGCGTCGTTTACTCCGTCTCCTGTCATAGATACTACCTGCCCGTTGCGCTGCCAGGCCTTAACTATTCTTATCTTGTTTTCGGGTGATACGCGGGCATAGACGGCTATGCCTGTTACCTGTTTATCCAATTCCTCATCCGTCATCTTATCCAGTTCAGCGCCGGTAATGGCCTTGTCATCCGGCCCAAGTATGCCTAATTCTTTGGCTATGGCTGAGGCGGTTACAATATGGTCGCCTGTTATCATAACCGGTTTGATGCCTGCGCGGCGGCAGACGGATACCGCTTCCTTAGCTTCGGGCCGCGGTGGGTCAATCATACCTACAAGTCCCATAAAGATAAGCTCATTTTCCAGTTCCTGTGGAGTCGGGTTTTCGGGTACATCCTTTATTTCCTTATAGCCCACGGCCAGAACGCGCAG
>URYI01000029.1 GCA_900552055.1 uncultured Eubacteriales bacterium
AGGGCTTAAGCCCTGCCAAACGCCGCCCCCTTTTTGCCGGGACGCATGAAATTCAGCGCTTAGTATATAAGAGCTGAATTTCATATGCGCTCCGCCCGGCCATTTTATTAATTTATAGGCTGCGGGCGGTTTTTTGGTTTGTATTATATAAATAAAAATTATTCAGATACTCTTCTGCGGAACAGCAGAGATATGCACCACAAGCCAGCAATTCCGACTATGGAATATATAATGCGCGCCCAGGTGGTAGCAGCGCCGGAACAAATCCAGGCTACAAAGTCAAATTGGAAAATACCAACGCAAAGCCAGTTCAGCGCGCCGATTATAACAAGCACAAGTGCTATTCTGTCTATAACCATATTCTTTCTCTCCTTTGCAGTTTTGTGTTATTTTGCGTACTGTAAGCAAAAAATATACATTTAATATTTATCCTTATTTAAATTTTGCAGAAAAATAAAAGAGCGGCCTTGCAAACCGCTCTTTGAAATTTTGTTATTTTATTTTTTATATTGATATTATATCAGTGCTGAAAAGTTTGCTCCTGCATATTAATATCCAATGCTTTATCGCTGGGGTTCAGACTGATGTTCAGCCCTGCTGTTTTACGCAAACGGCAATGGGCTGAGAATACAGGGTATATTTAAAACCGTCATGCGGGGTAAAGCTTGCTTTAACCATGCAGGAGGCACAGCCCTCTTTCAGTCCGGTAATATTGAGCCCATCAGCGCTTAATATGTCTTTTCCCTCAATTATAACTATTTCAGAGTGCTGGGGCAGAGGAAGCACCTCTCTGGCATAGGTAACAACACTGCCCTCAACTGTTTTAGTTTGGTTCAGGTCAATAGTAATATTTTTTGCAGGTACGTTCAGCGTATGCTTAAAATCCCGGCTCAGGTGGCAGTAGTTAGTGGTGAGACCGCCGGCGTTGGTTTTAAAGAAATAACAGTAGTCGTCAATCCCTTCAAAGGTCCAGGGCCAGGTGGTAATGCCGCGCAGGGCAAGCGCCTCTATTGAATGTGCGCCCACGCCGCCGTAATTTGTGCTGAAGGTGGTATTATTGGGCAGCAATAGGTCTGCAAGCCCAGGGAGGGCGGTATAGATGGTATCATCAGTTATAAGGCCCCCGCAGAGCAGGCTGGCAGATACGCCGGGCATGGTTTTACGGCTGTTTTGCAGCTGATTCATGAAAAAGCTTATTATAGTGCAGCGGTTTATCATATTGTAATCCGCATATTCATCTATAAGCTCTTTAAGCAAAGGCAGACAGTTTTCTTTCTGCGATTTTATTTCTATGAAGAAACCAAGGCCGGTATCCTTGAATTGCTCGAAAAATTCACGCATAGTGGGAATACGGCATTCTGCGTATTCGGGTGTGTCCGGGAATTGCTTATTGGCATGAAGCTGCTTAAGCTCTGCTAAAGAGTATTTTTCAATGTAGTCAGTTCCGTCTGTGGTTCGCGCCAATTCGCCGTCGTGGAGTATGACAAGCTGGTTATCGGTAGTGACGTAGATATCCACTTCCACAATGTCCGAACCGTTCTCATAAGCCTTTACGGCTCCTTCCAGAGTATTTTCCGGAGCAAGAGCGGGTATGCCGCGGTGCCCTATGACTACGGTTTTTCTAAGCATGGCGTCATCAGCAAAATATCCCATAGCAGACGTAAGCTCTTCCGGATTTTTTACTGCATAGCCGTTGGCTCCGCAGGCTATCAGGCGGCAGGCGGCGGTTATTTTAGGAGAATTGCTGTCCAGCCATACGCTGACAACGCTTTTTTGCAGAGCCTGTATATATTCCTTTTCTGCATATGCCTCAGGAAGAAGCACGCTTTTTGCATTGGAGGAATTGACCTTTGAACGGATCTGCGCCAGTTTTTCGTCAGTAATTTCACTGCTGTCGCCTGAAAGATCCAATATGCCGTAAAAGTTATAATTTGCGGCTTTGGCCTTCAGGAGTCCCTCCTGGGAGGAGAGTATGTAAGCGTCTGGGAAATTAATTTCCTTTAGCTTTACAGCAAGCGCTTCAGCAATATCTGCGCTTTGTGCGCGAAACACGGGAATCAGCTTATTGCCGAGCAGGGCAATGAAATTTTCTATAGATCCCATGGCGTTTCCGGAAAAAGTGCTTATAGACAAGTCCCGGCCCGCCTCCACCATAACGGCGGTAGGACGCTTGCTTTCATCCATTGCCGCATAACCTTCAATTTCTTCTGCCGTATCGGGCCTGACGGCCAGAATAGAGGAGGAAAAGGCGGTTCGGAGAGGAGTTGAAGCCGCTGCATAGCCATAACGGGTATTGCTCTCCCCGCATGAATTAGTGCTGTCCGGGCCGATACGGCTGGCGGCATCTGATTTATTTTTCTTTTGGTCTTTCATAGAGCCTAGTCCTCCTTGATTTTCTGTTTATTTTTAATTTTGCTTAGTATCATTGCCGCCGTTATTATTTTTACGCTTATTGACTGTCATAATTATAATTACAGCCGCAATTATAACAACCAGAACGCAGGCGCCGACAATGTAAGGTACCGCGCTGGTATCTGTCGTTTCTTCGGGCTCGGTGCCGGGCGCGGCAGAAGGCTGTTCGGTAGGCGCCGGCGCTGAAGCGTCTACAGTTACTGTTACCGGCTGAGAGTACAGGGTATAGTTGAGGCCGCCTCTGTTGGTGAAGGATGATTTTATCATATAGGAAGCGGTGCCTTCCTTCAGTCCGGTAATGTTGAGCCCGTCCACGCTGATAACATCTTCGCCTGAAATAAGAACCAATTCAGTGCCTTCGGGCAGCTCCAGAGTTTCTCTTGCATAAGTAGTCAGGCTGCCCTGGGCCGCGGCAGTCTGATTTAAGCCGAGGGTGATGCTCTGTGAAGGTACATTCAGCGTATGTGCAAAATCCCTGCTTATGCTGCAAATGTTGGTGGTAATTCCACCGGCATTGGATTTAATGAAATTATAGTAATCAGCAGTGCCGTCAACAGTCCAGGGCCAGGTGGTAATGCCGCGCAGAGCAAGCGCTTCTATGGAGTCGGCGCCTACGTTGTAATACGAGGTGCTGAAGCTCACGTTATCAGGCAGGAGCTGGTTTGCTACGCCGTAGAGAGATGTGTAGACAGTGTCGTCAGTTATCAGGCCCCCGCACAGGAAGCTGGCGGATACGCCGGGCATTTCACGGACGCTGTTTTGGAGCTGGCTCATGTGAAAGCTTATTACGGTGCAGCGGCTTGCCATATTATAATCCGCGTATTCATCTATAAGCTCCTTGAGCAGCGTAAGACAGCTTGCCTTGGTGGTTTTAATCTCTATAAAGAATCCCATGTCGGTATCCTTAAATTCCTCAAAGAATTCCCGCATTGTGGGGATTCGGCACTCGGCATATTCCGGATCATTGGGGAACTGGTCGTTGGCGTAAAATTCCTTAAGCTGCGCCAAAGTATAGGATTCTATGTTGCCTGTTCCGTTTGTGGTGCGGGATATATCGCCGTCATGCATAATAACAAGCTCGTTATCGGTAGTTACATAGAGATCCACTTCTACAATATCCGCGCCGTTTTCATACGCTTTTACGGCGCCCTCCAGAGTGTTCTCAGGCGCTATATTGGGTATGCCGCGGTGCCCTATAATAAGGGTTTTTCTCAGCATGGCGTCGTCAGAGAACAATTCTGCCGCGGCGGTTAGGTTATCCGGGTTATTGGTCGCATAGCCGTTTGCCCCGCAGGATATTAAACGGCAGGCTGCGGTTATATCGGTTACCTCGCTGTCCAGCCATATGCTTATGGTGCCTTTTTGCAGGAATTGAATATATTCTTTTTCAGCATAAGCTTCGGGCAGGAGCACCGTTTTGCATTTGGAGGAATTGACGCTTGAACGTATCTCGGCCAATTTATCCTCTGTTATTTCATCTGTGTCGCCTGACATATCCAACAGGCCGTAGAAATTGAAGTTTGCCTCTTTGGCTGCTAGTATTGCCTCCGAGTTAGACAATATGTAAGCATCGGGAAAATTAATGTCGTCCAGCTTCTGGGCAAGCGCTACGGCTGTATCTGTGTCGTCAGTGCGGAATATCGGTATTAGCTTGTTGTCCAGAGCAGCCAGCAGCTGTTCTATTGAGCCGATAGCGTTGCCGGTCAATGTGCTCACGGATAAATCACTGTTCACTTCTACCATTACAGAGGAAGGACGCTCGCTTTCATCCAGGACGGCATAGCTTTCTATGTCCTCGGCCGTATCAGGCTTAACGGCCAGCGCAGAGGAGGAGTAATTATTTTTTAAGGGCGTAGAGGCTTCCGCATAGCCGTAGGTAACTTCATATACTTCCTGTACGGCGGTTACTTTTACGCTGTCTACTTTCATAGTAGAGCCGTTTGCCTGCAGGCCGATGCCGCCCGCTGTCCATACGTTTGCGTTGTTTACAGTCTGAGTCAGGGTCTGGTTTATATACTGGCTGACTATAGGACCGTTTGCTTCCACCCTGAAATTATATATTTTATCAGGAGAGATGCTCTCGGAATAAGAAGCCGTGTTCATAACATTCCATGCGTTCTGGGTAGTGCGCTCGGCAAATTCCACGCCGTTTGAAGCGGTTGCAGTGCTGCGGATGCACATCTGGTAGTAAGGATAATCCTCATTTTGAACGCGGTACATTACAGACACCCAACGGGCATAGTCGGTGGGGTTTAAAAGGGTAGCGTCCACCTCTATTATATAATTGCCCAATATATCCAGCGTTTCGGGGAGGAGCACGCGGCAGGAGGGACCTACATATAGGAATCCGTCTTCAACGTAGACGTTGCTTCCCTCCACAACACGGTACTGGTCGCTGAGGCCGGAAGAGAAATCATCCTCAAAAACGACTGCGCCGGATACTGCATAAATTTCCATGCTTTCCTCCCCATATTGGGCAGTCATATTGAATATACCTTCTTCTTCAGCCAATATGCTCGTGCCGTCTATGGTCAGTTCGGGGCTTTGGGCGCTGAGGGTTACTTCTGTTCCCTCTACCATCTGTTCGGTAAATTCAAACAAATAGGAGGATACGTCAAGCGCCTGGCCGGGCTCCAGCACGATTATGCTGCTGTCCTGGCCGACGAAATACTGCGTTTCCTCATCTGCTTGAACGGCAGTAAAGAAGGACATGCTAATTATACATATCAGCGCAGCAATAGTAAATAGTTTTTTTGACATGTGTCCACCACCTTAATAAATTCTTAATATATATTTTACATTGATTTTACCCTTAAGTAAATGAACAAAAGTAGCCTTTTTGAGCATATATTTAATATTTTGTCCCTTGCACTTCCCCTTTTCGGCATCTTGATTTTACTCCGCAGCAGACAGGGGACACGGCATGATGCGGCGCTGTAAAGCGTGCAGATAACGGCTTTTGCGTGCGCTTGTCTCTGCTTGGGACCAATATTTTCCGCTGCGTTAGTGAACTATGCAGAAAGTTAAGAAGGGTAATTTTATTGCATGCATTATAAAATCATTAATGAAAAAAGCCGCTTTTAAAGCGGCGCTTATGTTAAAAAAATTTATTATTCAGCATAGCTGGCGGTATTAAGGGCGGTATTTGTCCAGCATTTTCTGCACCCACTGACGCTCAGGCCCCTCTATTATGCTGAAGGGCTGACTGCTGCCCGTTGAGCCCTCTTCAAATAAGTATATCCTAACGGCGTCTCTCTCTTCGCTCTCTCTTACATGGGTATAGAACAGAGCGTAATCTGTATAGCCGTCGCAGTATACCAGTACGCTGATGCCGCCCCAGTCCTGAGGAAGCATATCGTCAAAGCGGGAATCTGTTTTTACAGGTACGCTTATTAAAGGAGTAAGGCCGTTCTCATCGGTAGTAAAGCTCTGATTAATTTCGGGGATTACCACGTCTGCGCCGCATACAGGCGTATCGGTAAAACCGTCCACTACCTCAATTCTTATTTTTCCCTGGGTGTAAGTCTGGACTTCGGGCTTATATACTGCGCGTGCGGTAAAAAAGCCTGCTGCGGCCATTGCGCAGCATACTGCTGCGGCGGCAATGATAAAAATAATTTTCCTTCTGGGCATTGTGTCCTCCATATGTCAGAGCGGATCGCTGTATTTAAGACCTTATAAAATTTACGCTGCTGTGTTTTAGTATATGACGGGTTGACAAAGAGATTATATGATGGTAACTTATTGCCAATTCAAGATTTAAAGGAGAAAAATGCTATGAAGGGGAACAAAATTACCCTGAGGCTTATTTCGGACATTGCTGCGGCGGTTCTGCTTACAGCGGCAATAATTATTGACGGCCTGGACGGCGTGAGCACTCCCATTACCTCTATTTTAGGAGGCTATGCTTCAATAGCGGCCTGCACTCTGCTGCTTTGGAAGTGCCCGGTTATGTTCCATATCTGCGCGCAGGTTTTTATTCTTTTGGCAATGGGCCTGGGTTCAATACTCAATTTATATGATATCTGGCCCGGCTATGACAGGATAGTGCATTTTATAAGCGGGGTAATAATCTTTTTTATAGGCAAATATATAGGCGAGGTCTGGGTGCAGAAGGGGCGCTCGGCGCAGTTTAAGGTTTCGGCTTTTACAGGCCTGCTGGCGGCGTTTTCGGCCGCCGGGCTTTGGGAGGTATACGAGTTCTCTATGGACTGCCTTATACATACTCAGATGCAGGGCGCCAACGTTGATTCAATGGGGGACATAGTTGCCGGAGTGCTTGGCGGAATTGCGGCGTTTGGGGCGGCATTTATAATAAATCGCGTTCAAAAGGGCAAAAATACATAAATCAATAACAAATTTTTAACACTTTTGCGCTCTTTTTTGGTTGACAAAACCCTGCTATAGTGCTATTCTTACCACAGAATTAGCACTCGGACAAAAAGAGTGCTAATCCGAGTGGAAAGAGGCGTAGGTTTATGGAACTCAATGAGAGAAAGCGGAAAATTCTGCGCACTATCATTGACGATTATATTTCCAGCGCAATGCCGGTCGGTTCAAAGACCATTGCAGAACAGCTTGGAATGCGCATCAGTTCGGCCACTATCCGCAATGAGATGAGCGAGCTGGAGGAATTAGGCTATCTGGAGCAGCCTCATACTTCTGCGGGGAGAATCCCTTCGGATAAAGCTTACCGCATGTATGTTGACCAGCTTTTGGAGATAGCTTCCTTAAGCGCTGAGGACGCAGAATTTATAAAGGGTTATTATGACGAGCGCATGCACGAAACTCAGGGAATATTGGAGGGCGCTGCCAAAGCCATCAGCAACGCTACCGATTATGTGTCCCTGATAATGCCCCCGCAGCTTAAGTCAGTCGCCATAAAGCATATACAGCTTGTGCCCGTTTCAGAGAGGGCGGCGCTGGCGGTTGTTGTGACGGACGCAGGGATAATAAAGGATACTCCGGTTATATTGGAATCAAATGTGACTCCTGCCCAGCTTGAGGACGCGTCCCATCTGCTGAATAAAATTTTTGCCGGCAGGCAGATCAGCGAAGGGAACGTGCTGCGGATTAACGATATTTATAATGAAATCCAAGGCCAGCGGGAGATTTTTACTCAGATAACAGATTTCTTGACTTCCCGTTTGAATCCTGGACACAGGGAAATACTTATAGGCGGGGCGGCTAAACTGCTGGCTCATCCTGAATATGCAACAGATTTGGATGCGACCCGCAATATGCTTCAGCTGCTTGATTCCAAAGAGCAGCTCAAGGATATTCTTTTAGAGCAGCCCGATATGGAAATACGGGTGCGCATAGGAGCGGAAAACCATAACGCTAACATGCATGACTGCAGCGTAGTAACTGCTACTTACCGTTTAGGCGGCAGGGTTATGGGCAGGCTGGGAGTTATAGGCCCGGTAAGAATGAATTACGGGCGCGTGCTCCAGGTAATGAAATATATGAGCGCTTCTCTTTCCGAAGTGCTTTCTTCAGTAAACGGCATAGATACGGAAAAAGACGATAAAAAGAAATGATAAGGGGGTATTGAATATGAGCAGCAAGGAAAAAAAGGATAAGGACAATAAGCAGAATAAGAATGAAAATAATGAAGCTCAGCAGGAGCTAAAGGAAAATTACCAGGACTGCGCTTCAGAAGAAACAGCTGAGCAGCCTGCTAAAGAAGCCCAGGAGGATAAGACGGAATATTATATTAATCTTGCCAAGCGGGTTCAGGCGGATTTCGATAATTATCGGAGGAGGAACGCCTCTGTTTATGCCGACGCTCTTATGGAGGGCAAATTGGAGGTTATCAAGGGGCTGCTGCCTGTTATAGACAATTTGGACAGGGCCATAGAAGGTGAGAAGGAAAATTCGGGCAGCCTGTTTGACGGCGTGAAGATGATAAGGAAGCAGCTGGACGATATGCTTAAAGGCCTGGGTGTTGAAGAGATAGGCGCACAGGGAGAAGCATTTGACCCCAACTTTCACAACGCCGTAATGCAGAGCGATTGTGCTGAGGGGCAAAAGCCCGGCGAGATAGCCGAGGTTTTAATTAAAGGCTATAAGCTGGGAGACAAGGTCATACGTCATACTATGGTGCGCGTGACAAAATAACGCTGGCTTTTGGCATTATTTCGGCAAGGCGGTTAATTTATGAGGCGAGCCGTTTGAATATATGCGGCTAAGGGCATTTTTTATGCAGGCCTTGAGATTGCCTTCTGAGAATGAAGCCAATTGATATAAATAAAAATAAAAACAATAATAATATCCAGATTTTGAGGAGGTTTTATTTATGGGAAAGATAATAGGCATAGATTTAGGAACCACTAATTCCTGCGTGGCGGTAATGGAGGGCGGCGAACCCGTTGTTATCCCTAACGCCGAGGGCAGCAGGACTACTCCTTCGGTTGTAGCGTCTAAGGACGGGCAGCGCATGGTGGGCGCTATTGCTAAGCGCCAGGCCGTAGCCAATCCGGACAATACCGTTATATCCATCAAAAGGGAGATGGGTACCAATTACAAGGCCAAGATGGAGGGTAAGGAATACACCCCTCAGGAAATTTCGGCCATGATACTGATGAAGCTTAAACAGGACGCCGAGAGCTATCTGGGCGAGCCGGTAACCCAGGCGGTTATAACCGTTCCGGCATATTTTTCGGACAGCCAGCGCCAGTCTACCAAGGACGCGGGCAAGATAGCCGGTCTGGAAGTGCTGCGCATAATAAACGAGCCGACGGCTGCTTCTTTGGCCTATGGCCTGGATAAGGAAGGCAACCATAAGATACTGGTTTATGATTTGGGCGGCGGCACGTTCGATGTTTCCATTCTGGAAATAGGGGACGGCGTATTTGAAGTGCTGGCTACCAACGGTAATACCAGGCTGGGCGGCGATGACTTTGACAACCGCATAATGCAATGGATGGTAGACGAATTTAAAAAGAGCAACGGCATTGACCTTTCAAATGACAAGATGGCCATGCAGCGTTTGAAGGAAGCTGCTGAAAAGGCTAAGATAGACCTTTCGGGCGTTATGAGCACCAATATCAACCTGCCTTATATATCGGTAGGTGCTCAGGGCCCTGTCCATCTGGATATGACGCTTACCCGCGCTAAATTTGACGCTCTTACGGCGGACTTAGTAGAGGCCACCATAGAGCCGATGCGTAAGGCTTTAAAGGATGCCAATCTTACAATGGATAAGATAGACCGTGTAATCCTGGTGGGCGGCTCCACTCGTATACCCGCTGTGCAGGAGGCCGTTAAGAAGGAGACGGGCAAGGAGCCCTATAAGGGCATTAACCCGGACGAGTGCGTAGCTATAGGCGCAGCCATACAGGCGGGCGTTCTGGGCGGCGAGGTACATGACGTGCTGCTCCTGGACGTTACCCCTCTTTCGCTGGGCATTGAGACCTTAGGCGGCGTATTTACCCGTCTTATCGACAGGAACACCACAATACCTACCAAGAAGAGCCAGATATTCTCCACAGCTGCCGACGGACAGACCTCGGTCAATATCCATGTGCTCCAGGGCGAGCGCGAGATGGCGGCAAATAATAAGACGCTGGGCAATTTCATGCTGGACGGCATCCCGGCCGCTCCCAGAGGAGTGCCCCAGATAGAAGTTACCTTTGATATAGACGCTAACGGCATTGTGCATGTTTCGGCTAAGGATCTGGGCACCGGCAAGGAGCAGAAGATTACCATTACCGCAAGCACCAACCTTTCGGATGAAGAAATAGACAAGGCGGTTAAAGAAGCAGAGCAGTACGCTGCTGAAGACAAGAAGAACAAAGAAGCGGTTGAGGAGCGCAATAAGGCGGACAACATGGTATTCCAGACCGAGCGTACCCTTAAAGAGCTGGGGGATAAGGTTTCGGCCGATGATAAGAGCAAGATAGAAGCGGAAATCCAGGCGGTTAAAAAGGCGCTGGAGGGAACGGATATCGACGCTATAAAGGCCGCGACCGAAAAGCTGGCCAATGTTTCTTATGAAGCCTTCGGCAAGGTGTATCAGCAGCAGGCTAATGCGCAGGGCGCTCAGGGAGCCGGAGCCGGTCCTCAGGGCGGCGAGGCCGGCGGCGCTCAGAATGACCAGAAGGTATATGACGCCGATTATGAGGTAGTGGACGACGACAAGGAGAATAAATAATCAGGCATATTGATAAAGCCGGACGGGGGCGGATATTAATCTGCCCCCTTAAGGCTGTTCCGGGGGATTTTAAATGGCGGAGAAAAGAGATTATTATGAGGTTCTGGGCGTTAAAAAGGATGCCAGCGAGGATGAGATAAAATCGGCTTACCGTAAATTGGCCAAGCAGTACCATCCCGATCTGCATCCTGACGACGCGCAGGCCGAGGCAAAATTTAAAGAGGTGAACGAGGCGTACGAGACCCTTTCGGACAGTCAGAAGCGGGCGCAGTACGACCAGTTCGGCCATGCGGGGCCGCAGGGCTTCGGCGGCGCCGGCGGGGCCTATGAAGGCGGCTTTTCCGGTTCAGGCTTTGAGGATATTTTCAATACCTTTTTCGGAGGCGGCTTTGGCTCTTCGCGCCGTCAGAATGGGCCGGAGAGAGGCGACGACCTTCGCTACGATTTGAATATAACCTTTGAAGAGGCGGCCTTCGGCGTTAAAAAAGAAATAAGCATAGTGAGGGAAGAGGAGTGCGATGCATGCCACGGCAGCGGTGCCCAGCCGGGGACGGAGGTTGAAACTTGTCCGGTGTGTAAGGGCACGGGGCAGGTGCGCACCACGCAGAACACGGTTTTTGGCAGCTTTGCTTCGGTTTCAGCCTGTTCCCATTGCCGGGGTACAGGTAAAATTATCAAGACTCCGTGCAGCAAATGTTCAGGGCGCGGACGGGTGCGCAGAAACAGGAAATTAAATGTGAGCATACCCGCCGGTATAGATACGGGCCAGGCGATAACCCTTCGCGGAGAGGGAGGACACGGCAAAAAAGGCGGGCCAAACGGGGATTTATATGTTTATATAACCGTTCGTCCGCACAAGCTTTTCACCCGCCGGGGCAGCGACCTTTATATGGATATAGGCATCAGCTATGCGCAGGCCGCGCTGGGGGATGAGGTAGAGGTGCCTACTCTTGAGGAAAATATAAAATATAAAATCCCTGAGGGTACCCAGCCGGGCACTATTTTCCGCATTAAGCAGAAGGGAATAAAAAAACTGCACGGCTTGGATAAAGGCGATCTTTATGTAACCGTGGGAGTGGAGGTGCCCAGAAAATTGACTGCCAAGCAGAAGGAGCTGCTGCGCGAATTTGATGAGAGCGTCCGGGGCGTTCAGCCGCATGAAAAGAAAAAAGGCCTGTTTGGTAAATAGGCTGTAACGGAGACCTTTCGTAAAGAGGCGGTCTCCGTTTTTTTTTGTATTCCAAAACCACACGTTAGAGTGAGGTCCGGTAGGATTAGATAGTTAAATAGAAAAGAGGGCAAAAAAACACCTTTTGGTAGGATAAAGATGCGGTCTGCCAACTGCATCAAAAGAAGCACAAGGAGGTCATTCAAATGAGTTTGAGCTACATAAACAGTTTATCGCATACAAATTGAAACAGGATGAAATGGGCGAACAACTCACGATGAGTCAAGTTGGCCCGTTCACGGGCGGCAAGTAACAAACCCCCGCAGCTGGCAGACCGTATTACGCGTTTTACGCGCGGCGAAGAACATAGGGCTATGCCCGCATATGAAAAACCACCGGCTTAGCCGGTGGATGTTTATTATAAACAGATGAGGCCGGCGGATGTGGCGCTTATGGATGACGAGCCTATGAAAATATCCAAAGCTATCAGGATATTCCGAAAAATAATCCTTTCAGGAAGCGAAGGTTCCGTAATGGGTTGCATATTTTGAGATGGGTCCGAACATCTGGTGAAGAGCAGTTTTTATCGGCAAGCAAATGAGGCGCTTACTCTTGAGGAAAATATAAAATATAAAATCCCTGAGGGTACCCAGCCAGGCACTATTTTCCGCATTAAAGCGATCTTCTGGCGAGATATGACATGCGGCTTGGGCCGTATTATATATGTTCCCTTCGTGAAAGTATATAATATCCGTTCCTTCATATGCCATAGGCATATATCATCGCTCGCTGAGCGGCAGCGTACCATAGGCATATTACTCGTTCTGCCAGGGAAGGGGCATTCCCTGGGCGCATTCCGTATGGAGGGCGCCCTAAAGCTGGGGACGCATCTATTTTGTGTATGCGGGTTAATGGGATTTCTTCACCATTAAAATCACCTTTCTCGGCGGCATGGAACCTCTATTGTGGACGAAAGGATAACTTCATTGCATAACAATTACTGCGCACATGCATAGCGGGGGATATTTTATATGTTTTTTTTCTCCCAAATGAACCACAAGAGCGCCAAACTTGTCCTGTTCGGCCCTAAAATTAAAATGCGGCGCATACAAATTTGCACCGGCATTTTTTTAATTTTAAAGTGCGGAGGCTGAACTGATTTTTAAGCCTCCACTTTAAATTAAGGCATTTGAAAGGCTTGCAGCCAGAGTATTCCGCTCTTAACTTTTACTCATAATAACTCTTTCTACAGCTTTTTTACAAACAAAGCCCTAACTGCATTTAGTACGGCAATAATCATTACGCCCACATCAGCAAAAATAGCCAGCCACATATTAGCTATACCCAAGGCGCCCAATATCAGACATATAAATTTTATTCCTATTGCAAAAATAATATTTTCATAAACTATTCTAAGGCACTTCCGGGATATCCTGATAGCTTTGGATATTTTCATAGGCTCGTCATCCATAAGCACCACATCCGCCGCCTCAATGGCAGCGTCTGAACCCATTGCTCCCATCGCTATGCCGATATCCGCCCGGCTCAGCACAGGCGCGTCGTTGATTCCGTCCCCTACAAAAGCCAGTTTAGCTTTCTCCGGCTTATGCTGCATAACCTCTTCCACTTTTTCCACCTTGCCTGCGGGAAGCAATTCGCTGTATACTTCGTCTATACCCAGTTCCGCAGCTACCTGCTCGGCTACTGCCCGCGCGTCCCCCGTAAGCATAACGGTTTTTTCAACGCCCGCCGCCCGCAGTGCTGCAACAGCTTCCTTTGAATGGGGCTTAACGATATCCGAAATAACTATGTGCCCCGCATATTCGCCGTCTACCGCCATATGAATGATAGTGCCCACCGAATGGCAGTTAATATAAGGGATATTCAGCCTATCCATAAGCTTAGTATTGCCCGCCGCCACTTCTATTCCGTCCACTCTGGCAATAACTCCTTCGCCGCTTATTTCCCGTATATCGTTAACTCTGGAGCGGTCAATTTTTTGGCCGTAAGCCCGCTTAAGGCTCTTGCTGATGGGATGGGAGGAGGAGCTTTCGGCCAGCGCGGCGTATTCCAAAAGCTTAGAGTTGACCATTTCGCTGTGATGTATTCCGTTTACTTCAAAAACGCCCTGAGTAAGGGTTCCCGTTTTATCAAACATCACAATTTTGCTCTTGGAAAGCGTTTCAAGATAATTGGAACCTTTTATAAGTATACCCGCCTTGCTGGCGCCTCCTATACCTGCAAAAAAGCTGAGAGGTATGCTTATAACCAGCGCGCAGGGACAGCTTATAACCAAAAAGGTAAGCGCGCGGTATATCCAAACGCTCCACTGCGCCTCCAGCCCCATTGCCAAAATGCGTACTAAAGGAGGCAGAACCGCCAGGGCAAGAGCGCAGATGCAGACGGCCGGAGTATAAATCCTGGCAAACTTAGAAATAAAATCTTCAGATTTGGACTTTCGAGAGCTTGCATTTTCCACAAGATCCAAAATCTTTGAAACGGTAGACTCGCCAAATTCCTTGGTAGTTTTAATTTTCAATACGCCCGTCATATTTATGCAGCCGCTGATTATCTCGTCGCCAACCGCAGCGTCCCTGGGGAGGCTCTCCCCGGTGAGCGCGCTTGTATTCAGGCTGGAGGTTCCCTCAATGATAATTCCGTCAATGGGTACCTTTTCTCCGGGCTGTACAACTATGACCCCTCCTATGGGAACCTCGTCCGGGTCTACCTTTTCTAAAATCCCGTCCTTTTCAATATTGGCATAGTCGGGGCGGATGTCCATCAATTCGCTTATATTCCTGCGGCTTTTGCCCACAGCATAGCTCTGGAACAATTCTCCTATCTGGTAAAAAAGCATAACGGCAATAGCCTCTGTATAGTCCCCGCTTTTATCATATAGAGCAAGCGCTATAGCGCCGACGGTTGCTATGGCCATCAAAAAATTTTCATCAAAAACCTGCCCGTTTTTTATGCCCTTGGCCGCCTTTATTAAAATATCATATCCTATTATCAAATAGGGCAATAAATAGGCAGCAAGCCTCCATCCGCCTGTTATTGGAATAAATTGAAGCGCAATCAGCAGAACCGCGGCAATAATTATGCGCAGCAGCATTTTTTTCTGTTTTTTATTCATAATTCCGTCTCCCCGGCATAATAATTGTCTCTGTTTCACGGCGTTATAGTGTACAAAGGTTAACGCACCTCAGTTTATAGGGAACCTGCCTGTTTTCTATATTATTCAAAGCCGGCGCAGAGCCGCGCCTTTCTTATCTGCATTAAAAACAGGTAAATTTCCGAGGGCCGAGAGTCGCGGAGTTAAAAATGCGCTGATATTATGTTCCTGCAAGGCGCCTGAATGACCTGCATCCTGGCATATATAAAACAGAAGCAGTACAGGACGCTCTTAATACCGCGCCATCCCTTGCACACTAACGCTGACTTTACTAAATATAAATTTCGCAGTCGTCCTCTACCCGCTTGCAGTTCTTTAAAACCTCATGCATAACCGTTTTTATGTCATGTCCCTCTTCAAACTCAACATTCATTTTCAGAGTCATAAAATTCACCGTGGCGTCCTTTACTCCTGCGGTACGCCGCGCTGCTTCCTCCATTTTATTGGCGCAGTTAGCGCAGTCAACGTCAATTTTATAGGTTTTCTTCATTATAGCTCCTCCCCTCAATTTAATAATTAAATAATTGTTTAATTATTTACTTATATATTATACATTTACGCCGTAATTGTCAACTGTTTTTTTTAAAAATTCAAAAATATATTTGGTTTATAACACAGCTGAAAAACTAACTTCAGCGTCAGCATGCAATGGATGAACAATCCAAAATAAACGCATTTGCGCTCCTATTGAATTACTTGCGATCTGGTTATGCGCGGTACATAACTATCAGTTCAAGCGCCTTGCCGGAATACCAATAAGCTGCGCTATCAGCCTTCGGAAATACGCCTGTTTTTAAGGCAGGGAAAAAAGTGTGCCGGAAGCTCCGCGCCGGCCGAGTATCGTGCGGGAGCCAGGTCAATTTACAGGACGGGGCGCATTATTCCCAGTATAATGGTATTGATAAGCAATCATAAAAAGTTTGCCTCTGCAAAAATAAAATATACCCTTTTAACGCTTATTGTGTTAAAATAAAATTATTCCTTATATACGCAATTTTACGAGGAGGAATGCATTATGCCCCAACTGCCACATGACCACGGCCAGCATATGGAAAAAGAATTTGACCATATGCCCAAGCTGGAAGATTTTCAGATTGTATCTGATATTTTTAAGCAGTTATGCGACGGGAGCCGCATCCGTATTTTCTGGCTGCTTTGCCATTGCGAGGAATGCGTCATAAATCTTTCTTCAATGGTGGGTATGAGCAGCCCGGCCGTTTCCCATCATTTAAAGCAGCTTAAGGCCAGCGGACTGATAATAAGCCGCAGGGAGGGGAAGGAAGTATATTATAGGGCCGCGGACACAGAGCAGGCAGACCTTCTTCATCATATGATTGAAAAAATGGTGGAGATATCATGTCCGTCTAATAAATGAATCCGCTTATTAAACTCATATTATTTAATTGATAGTCAGCCAAGGTATTGAGAGGGTCAATATAATGAATAAATTAACTATACGCCGAGCCTTAATAGAAGATATTCCTGTTATTAATAAGCTTTTATATCAGGTGCATAAAATACACAGCGACGCCCGTCCCGACCTCTTTAAGGCGGGTTCAAAAAAATATGACGATCATGAGCTGGCCCAAATCATATCGGATGATAAAACGCCTGTTTTTGTAGCAGAGCAAGAGGGCGACATCCTGGGCTATGCTTTTTGCATACACAAACAATTTATCAACGATAATAATATGACTGACATTAAAACCCTTTATATTGACGACTTATGCGTTGAGGAAAATTCACGCGGCATGCATATAGGAAGCGCGCTTTATGAATTTGTGCTGGATTATGCAAAAAAATGCGGCTGCTATAACGTCACTTTGAATGTTTGGGCTGAAAATACGAGCGCAATGGAGTTTTACAAAAAAATCGGAATGAAAATTCAGAAAATCGGAATGGAACAGATATTATAATTTAAAAGCAGAGTAAACGGCGCTGCGGCTGAACCGCATCGCCGGAGCGTATCAAAAAAGCCGATATGTTTTTAGGCGGGAATGGGTTTCGCCCGGAAATCAAAGATTTCAAGGTTGCACTTTTCCCACCAATACCATTCTAGTGCTATGGGAAACCGCTTTAAAGCGGTTTTTCGCTTATAAGAAGTTTTCATACAGCGCCGGCGGAAACAAAATGCGGTTAAACGCCGCAAAAAAATTAGATTTCAGGTTTATTAACAGTTTGCGGCGTTGCGGCTAAACCGCATTGCCGTTTGGATGCGGGGAATAGAATAACTAACGCGCTGTTTTCCTTTAAAGTATCGGTAAATACAGAGCCTTTGCGGCCTGAGCGAAACAATAATTTGTCGGCTGTGATTCAACAGGGTTCTTATGGCATAAAAAGGTTATTCCTCGGAATCCGGCTCATTTTTATTATTGCCGTTTACATACCCTAAATTGGCAAGGGGATACACGCCCCCAGCGGTCTGATTCCGGCATTTTCTGCGTCATCGTCAATGGGTGTACGTTCAGTACACCTCATTCCGCT
>URYI01000030.1 GCA_900552055.1 uncultured Eubacteriales bacterium
CCCTGCCACAACGAGTAGGTATGGTCGAAACTATCCACGAGTTCCTTCACCTTATCCAGTAGCACGAAGTCCATCACCATGTATCCCCGGTCCAGCTTGTCGGACGTGATAAATACTTCCACGATATACGAATGTCCATGAATGTTCTCCCGGCAACGGTGTGAAGAACAATTCCGCACGATGTGTGCCCCCTCGAATTTGAATAACTTTCTAATTACCATTTATCAATTTTAAATTTTAAATCCTACTAATTTATTGATTTTAGATTTTAGATTTCCACCCACGAAGTCCACGCTTTTTCAATCGTAAATCGTAATTCATAAATCATAAATTAAATCGGTTTTTTCATTTTCAATTCTCCATTTTTCATTTTCAATTAGACAACGGGTCTTTTATTCCCGCCTCTTCAAATGCTTTGGCCCGGAGAAGGCAGCTATCGCAGGTACCGCAGGGTTTTTCGTCGCCGCGGTAACAAGTCCAAGTGAGGCTGTAATCAACTCCTAAACGATTCCCCAGACGCACCTCGTCGGCCTTGGTCATGTGCATGAAGGGAGCGTGAAGGGTGATTTTTTGTTTTTTCTCGGCACCGAGAACAGTTCCTAGGTTAATGGTTTGTTCCATGGAACGGATGAATTCTTCCCGACAATCCACGTACCCGGAGTAGTCAACCTCACTGACCCCGATAAAGATGTCGGTGATGTCGAGGGCGTCCGCGTAGGAGGCCGCCACGGAAAGAAATACCATGTTCCGGGCAGGAACGTACGTGTCCGGAATGGTGGTTCGATTTATATCCCCATCGTGAATGTCCATCTTCTCGTCCGTGAGGGAACAACCATCCCATTGATTCAGCATGATTTTCACGAATTTGTGTTCTTTCACTCCGGCGGCTTTTGCCACGGCTTTTGCCGCTTTTATCTCTTTATCATGTTTTTGCCCGTACTCGAAAGTGATGGCGTATAATTCATTAAATCCTTGCTCTTTGGCAACGTATAGGGCTGTCGTGGAATCCAGTCCCCCGGATAATAAAATAAGCGCTTTTTTCATGATGTTCTTTTCTCCTGTTATTTATAAATACAAAGGTAATATATTTCGGGTTACGATCAACAGAAAATGAAGAGGGGGATAAACAAGACTTTTTGTCAGTTTTTCGATAGTCGTGAATCTTGCCGTGCAGTATTATTCCCGTTAGTTTCGGTGTTCTTGTCATTATTTTTACTTATGTAAAACTTTTTTTATTTACTATTTTTTGTCGACAGTGTGTTCTATTTTTCACCTATTTATTTTTAGCTTTTTTTCTTAATTTAAGTATTCCTTGTTTGCGAAGCCAAAGCACGGTATCTTTTACGGTTTCATAAAGGTCGCGCGGCCGATAGCCTAATTCAGCCGTAGCCTTATCGTGTGAAAAACGGTCGTTGCTGCAAAGTGTATCCAGTGAATATAGGGTGTAAAGAGGCCTGCGTTTTTTAATCTTGGCATCCAGCCGTATAAAGGGCGAAACCGCTTTAGCCATCCATACCGGCAGCACAGGCAGCCTGCGTCCTCCTCCTACGCTTTTTGCCATTGAGAGTACTTCTTTAACATCATAGTGCCTATTGGATAGGATATAGCAGCCTCCGCGCCAGCCTTTTTCTGCTGCGGCCAGACAGCCTTCAGCCACATCGCGCACATCCACAAAATCATATCCGCCCTTTACGCATGCCGGTAATTTGCCAGAAACATAGTCCCTTATCATTTGCACCATGTGGTTATGTGCATCGTCATATGGTCCGAGTATGCCTGAAGGATGAACCAATACTGCATCCAGCCCGTTTTCAGCCGCAAACAAAACTGCCTGCGTAGCCAGGGCCTTAGTTTTAGCATATCCGCCTGTGACTGTATCAGGAGAAAAAGTATCTGTTTCGGTTATAACAAGCCCGCGGCTCTTTTCAGGCAGGGCGTGAACCGAACTGACATACACCATACGGCTTACGTTGTATTCTGTGCAAAGCTTTAAGACATTTTTTGTGCCGTTTACATTGACGTCGTACATTTTGGGCGTAAGTTCTCCCGAAATGTCTATTATTCCGGCGGTATGGATAAGTATGAGCCTGCTGTTGCCCGTATCTTCAAAGAGCGGGCGCATGGAATCGGGCTGTGTGACATCTCCCTTATAGTAGGTTGTGTTTTTAGTATTTTCGGCGCTTTCGGAGGGCAGAATAAGACCGCGCGCCTTCTGGTTCCTGCTTTCCAAGAGTTTTATTATGGTACTTCCCAAATGACCGGCGGCGCCGGTTATTATATACAGTTTTTTCATTCAGCATCCCTCCTTGGATGAACATAGTGTTGATTTTCTTCTACACTTGTATTATAATCATTTGCAGAAGAAAATACAATTAACATATGGTAGCTATTCTATTAATAAACCGACAGTTTGTACATGAACTGTTGAAAGGGGCCGGTTATTATAAAAAAGTTTACAAATGACCATCGCATTAGGGTTACTCGCATGCTTATCCGCAAGAGCTTTACAAAGCTGCTGAGCTTAAAGCCTATACAGAGCATTTCTGTTAAGGAGCTTTGCGAGGAAGCGGGGATAAACAGAGGCACCTTTTATACCCACTATAAGGATTTATACGACCTGCGGGACAGCATAGAGGAGGAAGCGCTTGATGATTTTAAGGAGGCCATGAAGCCTTTGCTGGTCGAAGACGGACCTAATCCCGTAAAAGTTACCGCGGGCATATTTCAGTTTATTAAAGATAATTCAGACCTGTGTATTGTTACACTAGGCCCTTACGGAGATAAATTGTTCCTCTTAAAGCTGCTTAATATCGGGCGGCAGACCTGCATGGACAGCTATACCAAGTATTTTGAAAAGGCGTCCCCTAAAAAATTAGAATACTATTATGCTTTTGCCAGCATGGGCTGCATAGGTCTGCTACAAAAATGGCTGGACGAGGGAATGGTTGCGCCGGCCGAAGAAATCGCGCAGGCTGCTGAGGAATTTATGACGGGCGGGCTAGAGTATTTAAAATAGTTGTTTCTTACTATTTTACATGCTGATGGGATTTTTCAAGTAGAAATAGCTTATAAAAGTATTGATAATGCATTTAATTCTTTTAACGTCATTGTTCAAGGAATTTATAGCCAAGAAGTGTTTAATTTACATGCCTGCTTTGTTGCTTTCATTCTGAGCAGAGTCGGGTGCGCGTAGTTCAAGTGACTTTAAATTGGCGTATATCAGGTAATATTCCACTATTGAAATTTAAATATTTGTAAAATGGACTATTTTTGCGGCAAAGGCCGAAGACGTAAAGGGTTTATGCCGATGGCGGATAATACTGAAAACATGCAGATTTGCAGAGGACTGAGGCCTATTATCTTTTGCGCCTTTACTCTATGCCCGGTATCAATATCCCCTTTAACGCATATATTAATTTATAAGATTAATTTATAAGAATTGGCGGACTCTTTATAATTCAACTTTTTAATAGAGTAGGAGAGAAAAGTATGGATGTAATAGTTATAGGAGGAGGATGGGGCGGAGTCGCCGCGGCGCTGGAGGCTACTTCACTTAAGGCTGAAACGCTGCTTTTGGAGCGGACGGACATGCTGCTGGGTACTGGCTTGGTAGGCGGGATCATGCGGAATAACGGCCGTTTTACTGCTGCGGAGGAAATGATATGTTTAGGCGGCGGCAAGCTGTTTTCCCTCATAGATGAAAATCTGCGCCATAGGAACATAAGCTTTCCCGGACATGAGCACGCCTGTTTATACGATGTTGCGTTGCTTCCGCCCAAAGTAAAGCCTTTTTTGGAAGCGCATGGGGTAAAGGCCCGGTTAGGTGTGCGAATAAATGGCGCGTGTGCCCGGAATGGATTGGTCAGCAGTATATATGACGATGGGGGGCATAGCTATCAGGCGGATATTTATATTGATGCAACGGGAACAGCGGGGCCGCCTGCCAGCTGTACAAGATTTGGAAACGGCTGCGCAATGTGTGCGCTGCGCTGCCCGGCTTTCGGAGGCAGAAAAAGTATATGCTCAGATATGGGCATTTTGGAATATGCCAATACCAGGCAGAACGGTGCGGGCGCTTTCAGCGGCTCCTGTGAATTGCTTAAGGAATCTTTATCGGAGGATATAATAAAGACCCTTTCGCGTGAAGGTAAGCTGGTCGTACCAATACCTGAAGAATTAAAGCATGATTTGTTGTCCTTTAAGGCGTGCAGGCAGTATGCGCTTACGGAATACAGGGATAACGCCGTATTGCTGGACAACGGCCACGCAAAGCTTATGACGCCGTATTTTCCGTTAGAAGAGCTTCGCAGGATTCCCGGATTTGAAAGGGCGGTTTATGCCGATCCGCTGGCAGGAGGCAGAGGCAATTCAGTCCGGTTTACTGCAATGGCGCCCAGAGATAATTATATGAAATCCGAGACTGTAGGAAACCTGTTTTTTGCCGGAGAGAAAGCCGGGCCGCTGGTGGGGCATACAGAGGCTATAGTTACAGGGACGCTTGCGGGCTATAACGCTGTACGCACGCTTTGCGGAAAATCTCCTGCCGCTATTACCGAGCAGCTTGCTTCGGGCTATGGTATCAGTTATTCTGACAGCCGCAGGAGGGAGGATTCCTCTGCCCGCTTTACCTTTTCGGGCGGGGAGCTGTTTGAGCGGTTGAAAGAAAAGGGGATGTATTTAACAGATAAGCAGGAAATATATGACCGGGTCAATAAGCTGGGTCTATTAAATATGTTTGGCAATATGGAACTTTGATTTTCTTTGGCATTAGTGTACAATGAAAGGATAATGCGCTTCAGCCATGATTTGTTTGTTTTCTGCGCTATTTTCGGTCATCGCCCTCATCTCTGTGTCCTCCTTCGTCTGTCTTGAAAACAGGCAAATTGCTGATGGCTGAAGCCTGTAAAGCTAGAAATGATTGAATTTGCGCCCCTGCAAGACACAGATATGACATGTACTGGGCGTATATGAAGCGAAAGTAAAATGGCCGAGACATAGTTCCACCTTTTTGACACCATTATACCTTGTAAACTAATGCTAAATAATGTTAGATATAAGTTCCAACATGAAATCTTCATAATATATCCTTTAAATTTTAGCGTTTAGCGCACAGGGAATAAAGCGGTCTGCAAGGGATGATTTTGTATTACTGCTGTGTCACTTTCACTCGTTATGACTTGGTTATCACAGCTCTTGTAAATTTGTATGTTTGCAAGGCAAACGAGGGAGACGGGAGCGTGCGCCCACTGGGGATAACGCAGAAAACCGGCAAATTTTCCGGCCGAAGCGCCGTATCTTTGCATACTGATATATTTATTTGTAAGGAAAAGGCTGCTTTAAAGAAATAATTCAAGGAAAATTTAAAAAAATATAATTATTCTCTTGATTTTTGCTTGCATTATTGATAAAATTAAAGCAAGCGTTAGCTATATTATCTTTTTGGGAGGAAATGAGCTTGGACATTACTGATGTTAGAGTTCGCAAAATTGCAGCGGATGGGAAATTAAGGGGTATTGCTTCCATAACCTTTGACGATGCTTTCGTTGTTCATGACATTAAGATAATAGAGGGAGCAAACGGGCTTTTTATAGCCATGCCCAGCAGAAAAGCGGCGGAGGGCGACTATAAGGACATAGCTCATCCTATAAAAACCGAAATGCGCGAGCATATAGCAAAGCTTATTCTTGAAAAATACAATTCTGAGGAATAAGAGATTTTGCTTATATTTTGTCGGTTTGCAGTTCATGCTTTTAACAGGCTTTTGTAAGTCTTAAAAAGCATGGATGGTATTATTTTTGTTTTTTTAAAGTAAACGGCGGTTGTTCAGACGGAAAAATGCATTATTTCCGTCAACGGCCGCTGTTTTAATTTATGGCTTTATATAACGATGGGGTGGGGCGGCGCGCGATTTTGCCGCCTTCCAGGCGGCAAAATTTAGCTCAAAAAGCGCTGACCGCAAAGGTGGCTTTGCGGTCAGCGCTTTTTGAGCCTGGGCCCGGCTGAAGCCGGGCCTGCGCGCCGCCCCATGTGCTTTTGCGGCAAAACTGGGATTTATGGAAACATAGTGAATAACAAATTGTGGCCATGCTGTCCCGCCTGGAATATAATGATATCAGACCAGAGAAGAAAGGAGATGTTGTTTTGAACAACAATTATATACTGCAGTCTGATAAGGATATGCTGGGAGACAGCAATCTCAGCATTGATGTAGTCCGCGTTTCAAGCGGCGGAAATATAGATGATCTTCCTATAGCTATGGCGTACGTTCCCTGGCAGAAATGGAATGCAGCCTATTCGGCGGAAGAGGCTTTGGAAAAGGGCACTGTTTTTCCGGAGCTTTATCTGCCTTTCAGAGGGAAGGGGGTTGGTTCCTGTGACTCTTAATGAACGCCAGACCATGCTCAAAAAGGTTCAGGCAGCCAGCTTTGCCCTGGATGATTTAAAACTTTATCTGGATACCCATCCTACAGATAAAAAAGCGCTTAGCGCCTTTGCAAAATACCAGGATGAATATGAGAGGGCTTTGGCGGAGTATACCGCCAAATACGGCGCGTTGACCGCCAATTCAACAAAAATAACAAACAGATGGTCATGGGTGGATAATCCGTGGCCTTGGGAACTGGAGGGTTAAAAACATGTGGACGTACGATAAAAAGCTTCAATATCCCGTTAAAATCGCCCGGCCCAATCCGGCTCTGGCAAAAGTTATCATTACTCAGTTCGGCGGCCCTGACGGAGAACTGGGCGCTTCCATGCGCTATCTCTCCCAGCGGTATACCATGCCTTATAAAGAAGTAGTGGGAATACTGAATGATGTAGGAACCGAAGGGTCACAATGATACTTGGCTTTAAAAAGCAGCTGTATACCGCTTTTTAAGCCTGAGTTTTCCGAAAAAGCCAAAGCGTCTAAGTTATAATAATGCAGGGCTTTGGGGAAGTGTTTTGCTGCTTCTATGATTTTTATTATATTTTGTTTTGTTATTGGCGCAGAGTGTTACGTCTTTTTCCTGCAAAAAGCCCTCCTTTGCTTGAGATATACTCATAGGGCAGCAAAAAAATGCCCAAATGGACAATGCGCGAGCCGTTTCACTATGATGCGCTTTCCTTTTGGCGTCATGGAACCTTAATTTTATTATAGCGTGAAAACGGCAAGGAAAAAAGAGCATAGAAGTTTTTTAAATGTTCATGGAAAGATATATACAATACTTATCTTTTATATGTTTTGCCCCAAAAAGGATTTTCATCGTTGTATCTATAAAAAAGAAAAGCCTGAATAAAATCCTCTGCTGCATATACGGCCTTTGCTGCTATATAACACTCGTGACATGAATCAATAAATAAAATATCAAATATATTGCTGTGAGATTTTGCATTATAAATGCAATCCGCAGATTTTAAAGCGACTCACAGCAATACATAGTACATATAGTAAAAGCTTTGCTGAGATATGCCGCGGTAAGTGGCTTTTGAATATTACAGTTTTATATTATTATCACCTATTCCGTTATATTTAGAAGTAATTAATTAAATCGTCGCAAAGCAATTCTACCTCATTTTTCATACTCATATTATAAATTGGTAAACCGATTTCTTTTTTTATAGATATAATGCGATCATAATCATATTTCAATTCGCGGATAGTTGCACCGGTTGAATCCCAGGTTTCATGGTAATCTTTAAAAAAATATGCTAAAGCAATTACTTTATTTTGAAAGAAACTTTCCAAGTAAGAAATACATTTTTTTATATATTCCATACTGTCCCACTCGTTGATGCATAGAATAGAGGCCTGCGGTTCACAAGCGCAAATCATTTCATATGTATAAATTGGTATAGTGGGTAATCCACCAAATGAATCCGGAATTAAATTTGACTGCGTCCCAAAAAAGATTATATCCGAATCATTTTCAATTGTATGCATCTGATAATTAAACAGAGAAATTGCCTCTGCATGTGAAAGATAAATTGACGAATTAAACCCAATAGCAGACATGACAGTGTTTTTAAATAACAAAGCATTAGGCTCTGTGCCTAAATGTCCTGTCCTGTAACCGCGGTTTTCCATTATTTCACGCAACTTTAATTGAAGGCTCCATTTTCCCTGTTTTGACGAAGTACCAAAGACGCCTACGACAGGTTTCCCGATTTCAAATAGCATCCCGCAGTGATTTTTTTCAATATTTTCAAATTGCACTTTGGGGCAATATACTTCTAATCCTGCGTTTTTCATTTTTGATATTGCATGATCTGGTATGCTATCATATGAATATAAGTTTTTTCTGTATTCAATGCACTTATCTACTATATAATCATATAATGAAAAAGGGAAAATGGAATTTAAATTACTTATATGGCCTAAAACGAATGTATCATAGTCATTTTTCCAATTAAATTGCATTATATCCTGCACAATGCAAATATCCCGATCTTCATCTTCCACAATATCGTCGTAGTCCGATATGGATAGCAGTTCAAAAGCGTTCTTTCCTATATAAGGTGAATATTTTGTTTCTAATACAGCACACAGATCCACTTTAAGCATTTCTTTATTTCTAACAATAGAATGATTTTCTTTATTAAATGGGAAAATGACAATTTTATGCATATCAAAGCATTCTTGATTTTTAATTACTGGTGCTGTGTAAACTCTAATTGCGTTCTTTTTCAAAAACATATCTATATTAGAAATATCTGGTTTTAAATCTAACTGTTTGGAGATATGACCTGAGATAAAAGCTGCTGCAAAACTTGACCCTGCAGACTTAACGCTTTTCCCTTCGTTGTTAATAAAATTTTTCATTTGCCCAGTTGCAAATATATTTATGGGAGAGTTTTCGACATATATCCACTCATTAATTGAAATAATACTCACATCAAAGGCCACGCCAATTACAGAATTACATGCTGCCGGATAAGATAAAATTTGATTATTTGCAAAAGCAGAAACTATGACAATACCCCTTTTATTTAGTTTACAAAGAATTGATTCAAGCTGATCTAATTTTTCAACCATTTGGATTCCAAAGCTTATATGGATAATATCGGTTTTGATCTGCAGTGTATATATATCGTTAAGTATTGAAATCAGCATATTTTCATCTATCCAACACTCTTTACCAAATGCCTTGATGATATTAAAAGTTGCATTTTTGTTTATCATATTAATGGCACTACAGATCATCGTTCCGTGTCCAAACTCATCGTCTATGTTGTCGTCAATTTCCAATTTTGAACTTTGATTGTTATAGGAATACTTATTCAGAATTCTATTATTTAAGTATTTATTAGAATATTCTTTGGAAATACCGGTATCTATGATTGTAATAATACTCATATTTTTCTCCATTCATATAGGTCACCACATGAATTGGATAAACACCAACCATGTGGTGAGCAGCTTAGTCATTAGGTGCTACCGGGGCAGCAACCTTGTGCTCCGCCATTTGCCGGGCAACAGGAATTTGAGGCGCCATTTTCTGTAAATAAAATGGCTGTGTTCTTTGTTTTCTTTTTCAGAATTTTCATGTTTAGTTTCTCCTTTCTTTACCCTAAATTGACAAGGACATATACGGTCAGGACAGGGCTGTTTTCGTGTCCTGCTGTGTTGCTTTTCGCTCCGTGTGAACGTACACCCATTGACGATGACGCAGAAAATGCCGAAATCAGACTGCTGGAGGCGTGTATCCCCTTGTCAATTTAGGGTAAAGTTTTTAAGTAGGACAGCAAAATTTAGTTCCTCCATTTCCGGGACAGCACCCGGTCGTGTAACCATTCTCAACATATAAAATGGGTGTAAGGAACTATTAACGTTACCAAAGACTGCGCGCTCTCGAAAATCATGGTCATATATTGCAGTTGTGCATTTACAGATACTACCAACCGTGTCCATCAAAAAACTATTTTTTCTGCATCCAATACATAACCTACTTCCGGCGCGTATTATACTTACATCACCAGATAAATAAACTATTATCAAACTTATCGATTATTTTGTATTTTGTCCAATGGAGCATTTTATCACCTCATTTATACCACTTAGATTGTGCGTTCCACAGTTCACTATATTTGCCTTGGCGCTGGATAAGGAAGTCATGCGTGCCCTGTTCTACTATTTTTCCATTATGCATGACAACAATCTTATCAGCCTTTTTGCATAACCCGATTCTGTGGGATATTACAATACAAGTTCGATTTTTAGCCATGTTCAGAAACTGATTTAACAAATCAAATTCAAGCAGGGGATCTATAGCGCTCGTGGGTTCGTCTAATACTATAATATCGGCATTTTTATACATAGCTCTTGCCAAAGCCACCCTTTGCCATTCACCTCCTGACAAATCCGCGTCGCCGAATTCAATTCCCAACATGGCATCATATCCCCCCAATCTCTCTTTAACGTCTGTTAAATCACACATTGTGAAAAATTCATCCAAGTCTTGAGTTGGATTTGTTATATCGCTAATTATAATATTGTCAGATAAAGGAATTGCGTACCTCTCAAAATCTTGAATGGCAATAAAGAAATAATGAAGATACGAAGTATTTTGGATTTCAGATTGCGGAATTCCATTTACAAGCAAAGAGCCAAATTGCGGTTTATACAGCCCCATTATAAGTTTGGATAATGTTGTTTTTCCTGAACCGTTTTCGCCGACTATAACAATTAAATTGCCTCGCTCGATTTTTAGATCTACATTTTCAACAGCAAATTTTTGATTATTATTATAACTATAAGATACATTCTTCAATTCTATGCTTTTTATGCCATTTTCTAATTTGCTTGTACCGCTTTTATCCTTTGGTAAGTTCAAAAAATCATAATAATCGTTTGCATAATTGCAGATATTATCAATTTGAGAAAAATAAGAGAACAAATTAGAAGCGCTTCCTTGCATTGTGGAAAACACACCTATGCATGCTGCAAACATTCCAACTGTAATTACATTCTGGCTAACCAGACCCACTGCCAAAATCAATGCCACAATGTATAATGCATTTTTCAATAATTCTGCCAGGCTTCTGCCCGCATCTTCCTTTATTAACAGCTTTTTTCTTGCTTTTAAAACTTTTTGTTGTAAACTAAAGAAGGATTTTTTTATGTAATCTAAAAAACCATAGATTCTATTTTCCCTTATAGTCTCTTTTTTTGTCATGATCTCCCATAAGTAAGAGCTTAATCTGCTGGTTTGAGTTTGTTCAATAGAAAAGTTATACTCTTTTCGACCAATCCAAAAAGAAATAATAGCTGAAGGAAAGACACTCAAGAATGCTAAGAGGACAAGAATCCAACTATAACTGTAAAGAACTATCATCGTACCTATTAATTGGATAATAATAGGCACAATATTAAACACAGTCATAAATACAGACATTATCCGATCCTGATATATTGCATCTTTAGCGCGCCAAAACATATTTTGAATCTGCGGATCGTGAGTTGCTTCCAATGAAATGTTTACCAAATGCTCAGACAATCTATGGTGGAAGTGTTCCATTTTGGGTACAATTAGGATATTATCAATATAATACATTCCCACGGAACTAATTTGAAGAACAATATAACATAAAATATAGCTTACCACACTGATTATAAATGTATTGACAACTGGTTCTGAATTTGCCAACCTTCCGGCGTAGTCAATAATATTTGCAAGAAGATTAACGTTCAAGATTGATATTAGTGCCGAAACAATACCAAATACTATTTTAACCGTAACAATGCCCGGCATCAGTGCAAACAAATCTTTCGTAGCTTTTTTAATTGTTATGAAATTGCTCTTGGATTTTTCTTTCATATATCCTCCATAGCAGTGTTTACTTGTACCAAGATTGCTGCTTCAAAAACATCTCCGCGTAATAGCCTTTATTTTCCATCAATTCAACGTGCGAGCCGCTTTCATGGATGCGCCCATCTTTTAATACCATAATTTTATCAGATAACACACAAGATGCTAGTCTATGGGAGATTAGAATAGATGTTTTCTTAACGCTAAGAAGCGATTCGCGTATCGTATTATATAATTCGCATTCAGCAATTGGGTCAAGAGAGGACGTTGGTTCATCAAAGAGGATAATACTGGCTTCTCCCACGAAAGCCCTTGCGATTAGCACTCTCTGCCACTGTCCTCCTGACAAATCCACTGCATCATCACATATAGTCCCAAGGTTTTGATCTAATCCTTTCTCTAACTGAAATAAATCCTTTGCACCCGCCAATGTTAAAGCCTCGGTCAGCATAGCATCATTTTGAATATTAGCAATATTCCCAAATCCAACATTCTCTCTTAGCGATAACATATAACGTTGTCCGTCTTGGAAAACAGCAGACAACTCTTTCCCAATCTGTTCCATAGGCATCTCGGAAATATCCATTCCGTTAATACGAATGGTTCCGCTGTCTGGCTTATAAAGTCCGCACATAAGTTTTATAATCGTCGATTTACCCGAACCGTTTATTCCTACAAAGGACACTATTTCTCCTTTATCTATAGAAAATGTTATATCTTTCAGCACAACATTGCTGCAATTCGGGTAAGAAAAATATACATGCTCAAATTCTATTGCTTTTCTTTGCTCCAGTTCCTTCTTAACATCAGGTACGTCATGAGGAATGATGTTCTTTATCTCATCCAATTTGAAAAATTCAAAAATAAGATTTACACTTTCAGAGGTCCGAACTATTGATGAAACGCTGTTTGACAATCTTTGTTCTGCATCAACAAAAATGGCAATGCTGCTGATTAAAATTACAAACGTACCAAGCTGTAGCTGCTGCGAGATTATCATCATGGAAGATAAACCAATTACCAGCACAGTAAATATACATATCGTGATTGTAAAAAACAGCTTTAACTTTGTTACTTTGCCGATATTTGTTTTAAGCTCATCGTTAATTGCGAGGGTCAGTTTTTCACTCTCGTCTATAAAATAATCTTTTGAATCAAACACTTTTATTTCTTGTAAAGAATTTTTATCGGCAAAAAGGCTCTGGAAATAGTACCGTTTCCTTATGTCCTTGGTCATCGTCCACCGCTGTTTCATTTCTATATAGGCTGCCATTAAATTGAAATATATCAGCGGAACGGTTAATATACCAGCAATGATGCCTATCCACCAAACAGCCCGCGTGAAAATATAAACGACCTCCGCTATAGTAATAATGGATGAAACTATATTTATTGAAATATTGAGTATTGAAACGATATCCCTATAGGATGATGAATTTACATGTTGGAATAAATTCTGCGTTTCATTACTTTCATATTGGCAATACTCTAATTTACTATATTTATCAATCACAACGGGGAGAAAGTTCTTTTCCATCTCATCATTTATATGTATGTTTATGTATTTATTCAACAGGGAAAACAAATTCATCGCTAAAACGCTAATGATCCAAAGGGCAATCAGCCGGTAAATCTCAGAGGTTATTGATCCACTGGATAAAGCATTAATCATGTTTTCCAATACTCTGGCATTAATTAGGACGCTAAAGGACGAAATTAATGCAATGAGAATCAATACAAAACTCCACTTCCGTGAATACTTCATGATATTTTTCCAACAAAAGAATACTGATTTTTGAATTAGCTTTAATTTTTCTTTCATAGCCCCACATCATCTTTCAAAATTTGTTGTAATCAAAAAGCGCAATCAACTCTATGCTAAACAATCCGTGCAATTAAATAAATATATTGGAATAATGAATTTTCAACCATACAATATTTTTATTCTACATTTATTCTATTATATCGCCAATTATTTTTCAAGTGCTTTTTGTAATTTTCCTATAAAATTAGAGTTATCGTCCTGTATTATTAGAAAAAGCGTGCAATATTAAATCCGTACCGCGCCGTTAATTGTTACGAGAGAAAGCGCGCCTTGTCCGGAAACTCACTCTTAAAGGCGACGAAAAGAAACTTTGCTGTTTGGGACGCAATAATAGGAACGGATAAAAACCGCCATGAAACCGGTGCTGTCTCAGTCGGTGCGGCATCAGTTTTAAAACGTCGTTGGCGGTTGAATATGTCCGAAAAACAGGGGATAAGCAAGGCCTGAGCTTCAAAAGAAGAAAGGTATGCTGTTAAATTAACTTATTACCTTTTGACGCTGCCAAGCTTTCCAGTACATAGGTCCATTTAGTAGGCAGCAGCTTCAGATGCACCTCCATATGCCGGTCAGGATAGGCGGTGATGTGGTCGAGCAGGCTGCCGTAAAAATTGCTGGAGGCGGTCTCGCCGCTGACAATGCCCGTTACCTTGGCACGGATGTCCCTTTCCAGTACGCCAGCGCCGCAGGGCGGGCTTTCCTGTTTTTCCGCCGCTGCGATTTTTTCTTTGAGTTCCGCAATGTGGCGGTCATATTCAGCATTCATAAGCTTCATATCATCTTTAGAAATACTTTTGGCAAAAAAGGCGTCCAGCAGGTCTTTTTTCTTTGATTCAATCTGCTCCAACTCCTTTTTCAGCCTTTGGACGCTGAGCTTGCTGCTGTTCTGAGAAGACTGGATGGCCTCCAGCACCATACGGGCAATGTCGCGGACAATGGTGTCTGTATCCAGCTTCAGCATTCCCACTGACTGCCGCACCATATTCATCACCACTTCATCCCGAAGCTGGTAGCTCACATTGCAGCCGACCTCGTTGCCTGCCGGGTCGATGCGGCGCTTGCCCTCCGCTGTGGCGGTACCGCACCGCCATGCCTTGTAGCGGCTGCCATCCTTTCGCCTGCGGCTGCGGGATACAAAGCTCTTTTTACACTCACTGCACTTTATTTTGCCTGAAAGCGGGTAGCGGTTGCCGTGACAGGTGCCGTATTTGCCGTCAATGTCCCGGCGGGCGATTTCCCGCTGGGCTTCTTCCCACAGTTCCCTGTCAATAATAGGCTCGTGGTGATCTTTGATAAAGACGAATTCCTCCTCACCTCGGTTGTATTTTTTCTGATGGGTGAGATAGTCGGGGGTAATGGTCTTTTTCTGTTTTAAGTCTCCGCAGTATTTTTCGTTGCGCAGGATTTTTAAAATTACGGTGTTACGCCAGCTTGTGCTGCCGGTGAGGGTCTTGTATCCCGATTCCCGCAGTTCCCGGGCGATGACCGTGGTACCTTTGCGTTCATGAACGTACTTATGGAAGATCAACCGGACAATTTCTGCTCCATCGGGGTTCACTGCCATTTTGCCATCTTTCACATCATATCCCAGCAGGGAGCGGCCGAACACTACGCCCTGTTCCATACGGCGGGTCTGTCCCCATTTGACACGGGCGCTGGTGAACCGGCTTTCCTCCTGCGCCATGATGGATTTAATGGCCAAAAGCATCTCCGAATCTTCCTTGAGGGTGTTCATGTTGTCGTTTAGGAAGAAAACGCCGATCCCCATCCGTTTCAGTTCACGGGTATAGGAGAGGCTGTCCAGTGTATTGCGCGCAAAGCGGGAAATCTCTTTTGTCACGATTAGATCGAACCGGTGAAGCCGGGCATCGCTGATCATGCGGTTAAACGCCGCACGCTTTTCGGTGCTGGTGCCGGTGATGCCCTCGTCGGCATAAATTTCATAAAGCTCCCAGTCTGGGCGGCGGCCTATATATTCCCTGAAATACCGCTGCTGGCTTTCAAAGGAATTGGCCTGATCCTCTTTATCGGTGGAAACACGGCAGTACGCTGCGACTTTCATTTTTCTGCTACTCCTTCTCCTTCCTTATGTTGCAGTGGCTTTGAAATTTTCTTTATGTAAAGAGGGAAACGGATATAGAAAAATACAATATTTTCAAAAAACACTTGTGTGTCATAAAGGGCTCTCTGCATTTCGCATCTTATCTATGCAAAAACGCACTTTTTTCAGCTTAAATTTAATTTTGATGATTCAGCGTAGTCAAACAATGCTGAAATTGAACTTCGTTTAAAATGCCCTGCTCTTTAAGGACGAGTAAAACCGATTGCTGATACAGCCGGTAAAAATCTGGTGCAGCTGTTTTGCTGATTGCGATTTCTCCTATACATTTAAAAAATACTGCTTCATTCATCAACGGCCAAACCTCCCGCGTCAGTGCAAACTAAATTTTTCCCAAAGCGACTTTAAAAAGTCATTCTCCGCGCATTCCGTTATGCCTCATTTTGCTCCAAAGCCTTGAACTTTTTTTGGGCCCTGTAAATACTTATGAGGGAAAGGGGTTTGATTTGCCTGTCCGCTGTTTTTTCTTTAGGTGAAATGTTTGACATAGCGTGCGAATGTATAGCGAAATTTTCTATGGAAATACCAGTTGTGAACGGCTTTTTTCTCAGTTGTATTAAGCCGCGTTGGGTGTTGCGGCGGACGGTGTTTTATGCCTTATTATTAGGCAATTTATCTTTTCAGCACAGTATCGGGCGCTGCTGTCAGTTCATAGGTTACAGCTAATTTGTTCCCGCATTCTCATTTTAGCTCGATTACACCAGAGAGGTATTCTCTGCATTATATTCTGTTATAGTAGGAGTCTGATGGTACCATACGTTTTACTTTTTCGCCTTGTAGGCTTTTTTCGCCGATCAGGACATATTTGGCTGGTGCGATGGACAGGGATTGAATCCGTTACAGTTCGATCCTTGCTGCAGACAGTTAATGCAAATACTGGGCAAAACGCCAGTATAGAGTCAAGAAGTACCTTTTCTCGCTCCTTATTTCATCCGTTCGAATCCATGCGGGACAAGGCTTTTGGCTTCCGCGTGCCGCTGTGACCCTCTGGTAGGAACTGAAGAACTGGCTCATATGGAAATGGTGAGCGCCATTGTGCACCAGCTTACCCGGAACCTTACACCCGAACAAATAAAGGCGGCGGGTTTTGATACCTATTTTGTTGACCATACTGTTGGCCTTTGGCCTCAGGCGGCTTCGGGCATGCCGTTTACTTCAGTGTGTTTTCAGTCAAAAGGGGACGCTATAACCGATTTGACGGAAAACATGGCCGCCGAACAAAAAGCGCGCACCACTTATGACAATATTATCCGTTTGACGGACGACCCGGACGTATTAGACCCAATACGCTTTTTAAGGCAGAGGGAAATAAATCATTTCCAGCGCTTCGGCGAATCTCTAAGGATAGTTCAGGATAAATTGGATTCCAAGAATTTTTATGCGTTTAATCCGGAATTTGATAAGGGACCGTGCAAATAATTTAAAAGCTAGAGAGGCTGTTTTAGCGCGATAGGACAGCTGATATAAGGCGTAACGAGCAGAACAAGGGCCCAAAGGGGGGCGCGGGCGTTTGCGGCCTGCGGCCGCCAGCCGGGCAAGCCCGGCTGAGGCAGGCAGAAT
>URYI01000031.1 GCA_900552055.1 uncultured Eubacteriales bacterium
CGCCCCGGCGCTCCGGACTTTTTTAAATATGTGCGAAGTCGGCAGTGAAAACGATTTTTTATTTAATCTGCCTTATCTATTTAAATATCGACGAAATTTATGAATAATGAGCAAAAAAACGTATATAATAATCATGCGGGGCGAAAAGCGTTCCCATTCATTATAAACACAATTACGCGGGAAAGTTTTTTGAAACTTGTCCCGCTTTTTTGCGGCTCATTGTTGACTTATTCCCTCGGCGCATTTATAATGTAATATAAGTTTGGCCTTTCTTTTGCTTTATATATGCTTAAGGGACGTTGACAGGAATTAAAATTTAAAAAGGGGGCTCTTTCATGGGGTTTTTGGCCATTGATAAAGTAGCCATAAGAAATTTGTTCGGTTTGGGAATAGATATCCGGTGGTACGGGATACTTATAGCCTTGGGCGTTGCCGCGGGCATAGCTCTTGCTATATGGGATGCTAAGCGGCGCAAGATAAGCACGGATGTGGTGCTGGATATGACTCTGGTGGGGGTCATATGCGCTATTGTGTTTGCAAGGCTGTATTATGTAGTATTTGATACCCAGGGTACGTTCGCTAATGATTTTATGGCGATTTTCAGGATATGGGACGGCGGCCTGGCAATATACGGCGGCGTAATAGGCGGAGCGCTGGGTATTTTTGCATACAGCAGGATAAAGAAGTTTAAGCTGTCCGTGCTTTTTGACATTGCCGCTCCCAGCCTTGCCATTGGACAGGCTATAGGGCGCTGGGGCAATTTTATCAATCAGGAAGCCTTTGGGCAGCCGGTCACCAATCCCAGCTGGCAATGGTTCCCCTATGCTACATATATAGAAAATCCTCCTTCGGGCATGGAACCAGGCTGGTATCAGGCCACGTTTTTCTATGAATCCATGTGGTGCCTGCTGTTATGTCTGTTCCTTGTCCTTTACAGGCGCAGACAAAAATTTCCAGGTGAGATTTGCGCATATTATTTCCTGCTTTACGGAATTGAACGCGCATGCGTGGAACTGCTCAGAACAGACCAGCTCAAGACGCATTTTCTCGACCTGCCGGTGTCCCATCTTTTGAGCGTGGCGCTGGTTATAGCTTCTTTAATTTATTTAATAGTTATGTATTCGCGGGTCAAAAAAGGCCTGGCGGGCTGTGCGACGCCTGGTTCCATATATTATGTGCATAAGCCGGGAGACGGTATTTCAAGCGCAGGCGTCGAGGAAACCAGCGAAGCTTCGGAGGAGCAGAAAGACGGTAGCGCTGAGGACGACGGTACGGAAGCGCCGAACGAAAGCCAGGAAGAAAATGCCGGAGAGCAAGCTCCATCCGAAGGCGGAAGCGAAGAAGAGCCCGCGCAGGCAGATTCAGAAGCCGGAGAAGATGAGGACGACATCTGAAGGGGGGATTGGCAGTGGAACGCAATTTAACTATGCTGACTGATTTATATCAGCTCACCATGATGAACGGCTATTTAAAATACGGCATGGATAAAAACGTAGCTGTTTTTGATATGTTTTTCAGGCCGTTGCAGAATAACAGCGTATATGCGGTTATGGCTGGCCTGGAGCAGGCGATAGAATATATAAATAATCTGCATTTTGCCGAGGAGGATTTGGATTACCTCCGTTCATTAGGTATATTTGACGAGCAGTTTATGGATTATCTGCGCCATTTCAAGTTTACCGGGGACATTTATGCCATTCCCGAAGGGACACCGGTATTCTTTTCCGAGCCTCTTTTAAGGGTTAAGGCTCCTATTATGGAGGCGCAGCTGATAGAAACCGCGCTTCTGAATATTATAAACCATCAGACTCTTATAGCGACTAAGGCCAGCAAGGTAGTATACGCCGCTGGAGGCAAGGGAGTGCTGGAGTTCGGGCTCAGGCGTGCGCAGGGGCCGGACGCGGGCATATACGGCGCGCGTGCATCCATAATCGGCGGCTGTGTGGCAACGAGCAATGTTTTTACCGGTCAGCAGTACGGCCTGCCGGCAAAGGGCACCCATGCGCACAGCTGGGTTATGTCCTTTCCGAGCGAGTTGGAGGCTTTCAGGGCTTATGCGGCGGTATATCCGACCAGCTGCATGCTTTTGGTAGATACCTATGATACGCTTAAAAGCGGCGTTCCCAATGCTATAACCGTATTTAAGGAGCTGCGTGAAAAGGGGTATAAGCCTGTAGGCATAAGGCTGGATTCGGGCGATTTTGCCTATCTTTCCAAAAAGGCGCGGGCTATGCTGGATGAAGCTGGCTTTAACGATGCGCAGATATTTGTTTCGGGCGATTTGGATGAGGATGTAATATGGGATCTTAGGACACAGGGAGCCGCCATAGATGTTTGGGGCGTAGGCACTAAAATGATAACCAGCGATGATTTGCCGGCTCTGGGCGGAGTATATAAATTGTCGGCAGAGATAGTGGACGGGGTGGTTTATCCCAAAATGAAAATTTCCGAAAATCCCGTTAAAATGACCAATCCCGGCATAAAGAAAGTTTTCAGACTGTATGATAATGTTTCGGGAAAAGCGCTTGCCGACCTTATTGCCCTGGAAGAGGAAAGCATAGACACCTCCCAGCCGCTGACCATATTCGACCCTGCTGAAACCTGGAAACGTATGACCATTACCAATTTTACAGCAAAAGAACTTCTGGTTCCTATTTTTATTGAGGGAAGGCAGGTTTATCAATCTCCCTCTCTTCCTGATATCCAGGCGTATCATAAAGAGCAGATGGGGACGCTCTGGGATGAATATAAACGTCTGAAAAGGCCGCATGTTTATAAAGTGGATTTATCGCAGAAGCTTTTTGACCTTAAGAACCAGCTTTTGCAGCAATACAGCAGATAGGGATGCCGGCGCCGCTTATCAAATGTGAAAAAGCGTTTTTAGGGTTACTTAAGCTTATATTTATGGCTGAATTTGCTTAGGGCAGTGGCAGTTTAATAGCTGCTTCGGAGGAATTGGGAGTAATTAAAGAATTTAATAAAGCATAATGGGCGGAGAAAATATGAAAGCTTTTATGGGACGGTATAAAAAGACCGAGGCGGATGAATATATAAATTCGCTTAAAGAGGAGTACGAAACCAGACTCAGGAGCCTGGAAGAGGAACTGGCGGCACTGCGGGAGGAAAACGAACGCATTAATAAAGAGTGCTCGGCGCTTAAAGAAAAGGAAAATATTATATCTGAGGTGCTGATAGACGCTACAGGCCGGGCGCTGGAAATTGAAAATGAATACAAGGAACGCGCCCGGGAAGAAAATCAGCGGCTGGAACGCCAGAAGGAAGAATTCCGCGACCGCCTTAAAAGCTGTGAAAAGGGTGTAGAAGAGCTTAAAAGCGCCGCCTTAAGCCAAATGGAAAATCTCAGGCAGGCTTTGGAAGAGCTCTCGGCCTGGTCTGGCGGAGGATTAAAAAAGCTTGAGGCGGATATGGGACTGGAGCCTGAAATAGACAGCAATGAATTGGAGCGCAGGATAGCTGCGGGCGTGCATGCGGATTTGCTTTCGGCTTGCCGGGAATTGGGTATAGCTGCCGGTTCTCCTAAAGAAACGGAAAAGAGCAGTGAAAACTGAAACAGCTTTTGCTTTCACGGGTATTCAGGCGGAAAGTCTGCCGTTAGTGGGAGCATATAGGCAATATAAAATTAATGCCAATGGGATTTTTGAGTGCCATGCCGGCCTGGACTGCTGTTATAAAGATTTGTCCGAGGCGTAAGGCTGGTACAATTATGCCGCAAACTAATGATTCAGCAGATATAAAATTTGTTTCGCTTACGGGGTGTTAGTGTAAAAGTGATAATGAGCCGCATCCGGAAAATTTGCCGGTCTTCTGGGCTTATACTCAGTCCGTGTGCGCTTTTTTGTTCCCCCTTGTCTGCCTTGAGAATAGATAAACTGTTTAAAGGCTGAGGCCGCAGAGCCAAAAATGATTGGATTTGCGCCTATGTAAGGCACAGAAACGGCATTTACCGGGAATACATGGACGGAAAGCAGCGCAGCAGGAATGCAAATTCGACTATTTTTGACCGCACTATCCTTTGTATAATAGCGCTGTGTAAATTTTATAAAATAGTAGTTGCCTGAAAATTTAAATTATAGTATAATATCTGCGTTTGGTTAAGAAAATATTAGTAATGGAGAAGTCGCCTAGCTTGGTCGAGGGCGCACGATTGGAAATCGTGTAACTGTTAACAGCGGTTCGAGGGTTCGAATCCCTCCTTCTCCGCCATAATAGGAACATAAAAAAGATATGTTCCGCATAAACCCCGATTTTATCGGGGTTTTTTGCAGTCCAAACGCCGGGATTTCAAGGCGCATATTCGTAGATATAAAACGGCTGTTTTTGCTTTGCGGATAGAACTGAACTCCCGTAAAAACCGAATAACCGATTTAAACGGCAGACAAGTCGCTAAAAACTTGTCTGCCGTTTTTGCGTTTAACTGCCCGAAGTTTTGCAAAAGACTTCGGGCTTTTTTCATTACGTAAGCAACAAGGTTCCGGGGTACCCGCCCGCAATCTTTGATTGCGCAGGCGGGTCGGGTTCTTATTTCAAGAAAAGGAGCTGACAAAATGTATTTTACCAATACCCCCGCCCTCAACAGTATGGAGGCGATCATGAAAAAACTGCCCTACGGCACACAGAAAGGCGGAGGTCGGTTTCGCAGATTGTATCAATACACCAAGAAAGACTGCGATTGCAGACTTTGTCTCTACTACAGAAAAAAGAATGGATGTACCTTGACGCTCTGTCCTGTGTTGGAAATCCGGCTTGGATGCGGCGCGGCTACTATTGGAGATGCGGTAAAAGCTGTTTTCAAAGACGCCCAAAATACAGCATTCCAAAAACGCCTGTCACAAATATACCACCGAAAGGATGATGCAACCATGATATTTCAAAACAACCGGCATAAGCAGATTTTTGAAGCCGAGCGATTATCTATGCGAAAGCCCGGCAAAAAGACTCTCGCTGTTTTGTATCTGCTGACTGCTGACCATACACTGTGGATAAAAACAAAACACCTATTCACTTCAAACGGAAAAGTGGATTTAAAAAGCGTCCGTCTCGGAAATGTTTCCACAGACAGCTATGCCCTATGGAAAGCGGTTAAGGAACTGCAGACCGGCGAAAAACAAATATCGCTGTGCGAGCTGGCGGACAGCGGCATCGTCTCCGACAACGCTTTCCGTCTGATTGTGCAGGCGGCAGCTATCGCCCGCTTTGGTACTGCAGTCTTAAATAATACGGAGGTGCGTTATGTCTGAAAATCATAGCTTCGAAGAACAGCAGATTGGAGGGATATGAAATATGGCCTTACTCTTTTCTCAGGTAACTGTAACAGCAGGAAATGACGCAGTAAGTTTTCTCGTTGGCGGAATTCCGAGAGAATACGATGATTTGGAGGATTGGGATGAATTCGATGACTTTCTGAAATATATCGATGAAGAAACAGAAGTGTTGGTTCATGCCGATGCTTACCTCTATGGCGAGGGAGAAACAAGCGAAGCATCCTATTCGGATATTCTGCAGTTTTCCTCACGGCTTAAATCCGGCAGCAATTTCCTTACAGATTACTGTGACAATATAGAGGAAGTAAATTTTAGCTTTACTTGGTCGCCGGAAGAATTATTTGGAATGGAGATGGAATGAGATGAACAAATTTGAAGCAGAACGGCGCTTTGCACAGCGTATGAAGGATAACTATCCGCCCGGCACACGCATCATGCTTTTACAGATGGGCGATGATCCCCGCCCCGTTGAGCCAAACACAAGAGGCACGGTCGCAGTTGTCGATGATATGGGAACGCTGCACTGTAATTTTGATAACGGCAGACAGCTTGGCATCGTCCCCGGCGAGGACAGTTTCCGAAAATTAACCTCTGAGGAATTGGCAGAAGAACAGACAATGGCAGAGTCGGAGGACTTCAGCATGAAAATGCAGTAAGGAAAGGATGATGTGAAAACAAAGGGCACGATGCCCTATGGCAATTCAATTTTTTGATATGTTTGCAGGTATCGGAGGTTTTCGTTCAGGGCTTATGCGCGTTGGCGGTTTTGAATGCATTGGACATTGTGAAATCAATAAATATACTATGAACAGGAAAACGAGGTGATGAAACTATGCTGAACTTTTTGATCGGTCTTTTGCTCGGCGGTTGTATTGCCGCAGTAATTTTGTGCTGTGTGCAGGTGAACCGTATCACCGAATTGTAGTGGTATACTGAAGTTGTGACATGTTGTTCGGATAAGTTATAATAAAAAAGGAATAAGGAGGAAACCTCTATGGCAAAAAAATATAATGAGGAATTAAAAAAACAAGTAGTTCATGACTACCTAAAGGGAACCAGCTATCCACAGCTTTCAAAAGAATACGGAATTGCCAAATCTACCCTTGCCGGCTGGGTAAAAAAATACAGTGAAGAATGCCAGTATACAAAGCCACATGCAACTTTTATCCCTTCTGATTCTGCCAGGGAAATCCATGAGTTGAATAAAAAGATCGCCGAATTAGAAAAGGAAAATCTGTTCCTAAAAAAAGCAGCGGCATTCTTCGCAAAGGAGATCGATTAGTGGCATATCGGTTTATTGATCAATATAAGGAGTTTTTCGGTTTACGCTGGTTATTAAGACATCTGGATATTTACCCAAACGCTTACTATAATTACCGTAAAAATCGAAAGGCTTCTTATCATAGGAAAAAGCAGGAGATCTTCCATCAGATCAAGAGCATTTATTATAACAACAACCGGATTCTGGGACACAGGCCTATGAAGATCTTCCTGGAAAGAAAAGGAGTTTCTTTAAGCAAAACAACTCTTCATAAATATATGAACCGGGAGATGGGTCTTCATGCAGCCATTATGAGAAAAAAGCCTTCCTATGTACGAGAGGTAAAAGAGCAGATCTTTCCCAACCTTTTAAAGCAGAAGTTTCAGGCAGAGGCACCAAATCTGGTATGGTGTACGGATTTTACTTATATCATGCTGGCCAACGGAAAAATGAGATACAACTGTACGATCATAGACTTATATGACCGCAGTGTAATATCCAGTTTAAATTCGGAACACATCAATACAGAACTAGCCAAAGCAGCTATTGAAAAGGCATTGGTAAGTGAAAAACCAGGAAAGGGACTGATCCTGCACAGTGATCAGGGAAGCCAGTATACTTCACAGGAATTTGTGGATTACTGTAAGAAAAAAGGGATCCGTCAGAGCATGAGCAAAGCCGGATGTCCGTATGATAATGCGCCCATGGAACGCTTTTATAATACATTTAAAAACGAGTTAATCTATCCTAACAATTTTCCTACTGCGAGAAGTCTGGATAAAGCAGTCAGCAGATATGTGTATGTATGGTATAACCATATCCGCCCCCATTCTTATAATGGTTGTAGGACACCCTTCCAGGCAAGATATAAATAGTGATCTTTTCGAACCAAATGTTACAAAAAACATTGACCAGTACAACCTTCGCACAGGTACAGGAGGAATTGGCAAGGCGAGCCTCGAAACGCAAGGTTAAGCAGATCGGCACGACAACCGAGCAAGGCAAATACTGCGGAAAGTACGCACTCACCGAACTGCTTGTCTGCGGAGAATGCGGAACGCCATACCGCCGGTGCACTTGGACGGCAGGCGGTCAAAAGAGAATTGTATGGCGCTGTATCAACCGCCTTGACTACGGCAAAAAATACTGTCACCACTCACCGACCATAGAAGAATCGCCCTTGCAAAAAGCGATTATGAATGCTATATTAAAAACAGCAAAAAGCAATCCCGACATTCTGCAAACATTGAAAATGCATATCCAAATAGGGCTTGGCGCTGAAGCCGGTGAGGACGAAAGCGTTGATATCCAAATCCGCATCGCACAAATCGATAAGGAATTTAATGACATCCTAAACACCGTAACTGCCGAAAACCTCGAAAGCCTGCTCACCGATCCGCGTATCGAAGCGCTGATGAGCGAAAAGAGAATGCTTGAAAACAGACTGACGGAATACATGGCTGCCGAGCAGCATCGCAAAAGCGCTAAGTCACGGTTGGAGCAGATTTTTACCATCCTCGATGGTATGAAAAATCACCCGCTGACCTTCGACAATGAGATCATCCGAAAAATCCTGCAATGTGTGATCGTAGAATCCAAGGATAGAATCAAGGTGATTTTCCTCGGCGGGCTTGAAGTGGAATCCGAGGTGGAGCAATGATGTCAATCAAGATAAAAACGATTTCGATGGTTCGAATCCCACCGCCGAAATGCCGAAAATATCTTTTTCATGTGGCTCTCACAGAAAAAATCCGAACTTCGTACAAAGTTTGGATTTTTTGCGCTCCACCGATGCAAGCTTTGTAAAGCACGAAAGACTGTGAAAAATGAATATTGATTTCAATAAAATGATGGAACACAAACTGTTCTGCTGAGTTGAGAACGTATGTCAAGAGTATCCGGCAATTGGTTCTAAACAAATATATTTTAATAAAATATGTAAAGAAATTTATTGACAAATGTAATAAATTATTATAAACTATATTCAGTAGATTCAACAATAAGTACATTTTTACAAAACGGTGAATTAAATATGTATCCGCAATGGATTCTAAATAATAGGGATAATTATGAATTTATTTTAAAGCATAATAAAGAATATTTAAAATCAGGAAGCGTGTGGTTGAAAAGCTATTTTTGTTCATCTATTGATGACGATGAAGGATTAATAAAGCTAAAGCAACAGTACCGGTTGGAACGTTTAAAAAAGGGTCGGACGGATTTAGAGGTTTGCTTTAGAGCTATGGAGTGGACATTTCAGCAATTGTTGAGCAAAACGCAGAGTGACTATATAGGCAAATTGAATGCGTTTGAGATACTTAAATATTGCTCAGACAGCCGTACAACGGTGAACTGCTTATGTCATGCGACTGTTCTGACAGAAGTTTTATTAGCCCTAGGTTACACAGCAAGAAAAATATCGTGTTTGCCAATTGACGTGGTTCCATTTGATAACCATGTTGTCACAACGGTTTATATACCGAGTCTTAAAAAATGGATTATGCTCGATCCCTCCATGTGCTGCTATATAACAGACAAAGATCAGAATATTTTGTCAATACCTGAAATCCGAACTCATTTGGTGAACGATAAAGAAGTTTGTATATGTACATATAGTCGATTTTCCAATCTAAACATTTCAGGTGAACCCCTCTCTTTAGATCAATCGGATTATCAAACATACTTATATAAGAATTTTTTCCGTTTTATGTCGCGTTATAAGCAAAATTCGGCGGCCACAAAAAATAATGATGTTTTTTATATGTTAATTCCCAAAGGTTATCTCCCGGCAAACAAAGTTCAACAGAGCTTTATTGAGGAAGCAAATGTAGAACTGCGCATCACAGATGATGAAACTTTCTTTTGGGGTTTTGGTTAATTATAGGAGGCGAATACTGTTGAAATATAAACCGTCAAAATTTAATTACTGCCACAAATGTTCTAATGGAGAGCTGCTGTTATATAATTCGGCCGCAGGGACAGACAGTTTGTCACGAGTACTCCCTGAAAGATCTGAACCAATATTAAAAATACTGAAAAATGGATATGAAGGGGAACCTGAAAATATCCAAACTTTGCTTGAAAAAGGTTTTGTTGTCGCCTCTGAAACAAACGAAGATACGCTTAAAAAGGTGCGCACGATGGAGCAGGTTATGGATAGTTCCATGCACCTCATTCTCCTTCCTACCGAACAGTGTAATTTCCGTTGTAAATATTGTTATGAAACTTTCAAAAAAGGGAAAATGAACGATACTGTTCAGGAGGCGGTAATTGCATATGTGAGAAAGAACATACACAAACATACCGGGCTATATATCAGTTGGTTTGGCGGGGAACCATTAGAAGCATTAGATGTTGTTGAAAAATTATCTAGAGCATTTCAAAATATATGTAAGGTGGCAAAGAAGACATATTCTGCGGGCATGACCACCAATGGTTATAATTTATCTCTGGAAACCTATAAGAAATTATATGATCTCGGCGTTTATAATTATCAAATCACACTAGATGGCTTACAAGAAGAACACGACCGGCAGCGTGTATTAGCCGACGGGCAAGGGACCTTTGCCAAAATTGTTGAAAATCTAATCAATATAAAAAATGAAACCAGGCATTTTAACACATCGTTTATCATAAGAACAAATTTTACAAAACGGATTTACGAACATATCAATCAATTCTTGGAATTTTATGTGCAAACGTTCAATGATGATGCGAGATTCAATTTATATGCTCATATTGCGTCCGATTGGGGCGGAGAGAGAGTCAAAAATTTTAGTAATGAGATGCTGGCGGAAAAGCAATATAGTGAAATACTCAAAGCCATTTTGGCCTTTGGGATACCAATCAATCACGCTTCGCATTTCTCCCATTTGAATTATCAGGGCTGTGTATGCTATGCCTGCCGGAAAAACTCAATTGTTATCGGATCTGATGGAAAGCTTTACAAATGTACTGGCGATTTCGAATTTGAGAAGAACAAAGTTGGTTTATTGGAGCATAACGGTACAATGCGGTACAACGAAAATTATGTTCTATGGTTAGGCGGCATCCAAGAGCCAGAAAGCAAATGCGAAAACTGCTTTTATAGTGCTTGCTGCTTATCTAACAATTGTCCTGCTGTTAGAGTGAGAGGGCTATCCAATGATACCTGTTCCTTTGAAAAAGAACATATGGGACTGTTTTTAGAGTTATTTGACAAAAATCTTTTTTCGGTTTTGTAGGAGGCCTGTCAGAATGGATGTTAGAGAAAAATTATTGAATATATTAGAAGATAGCGGAATTTTCATCGACAGGGATAATATACAGAGTGAGAATGATATTGATTTACGAGAATATATTACTGACTCAATTCAATTTATCAGTTTTATTGTGGAAATTGAAAAAGAATTGAATATGGAATTCCCGGATGAATACCTTTTATATGATAAAATCGCTTCATTAAACGGATTCTCTGCTATAATTGAAAGTTTTGTTTCGGGTGAATATGCCCTGCAAAACGAACTTTTGCAGGCGGACGACCCACTAGAAGATGATGATTATGATGAAGATGATCCATATACGGATCGTTTTGAAGGTGAAATAGATGAATCGTGAAAGCATACGCTTTTTAAAAGAAAACGGATATTTCCTTTTTCCACAAATGTTGCAGTTTGAAATTACCCGCAGATGTCCGTTTCATTGCCCTCAATGCTATAAGAAGAGCCTTGATAATCTGGATATAGATTATAAATATTTGAGTGATATGATAGAGCTGGCAGTAGAAAACGAAGTGAGTCTGCTCACGTTGAACGGCGGGGAACCGTTGCTTTTCCCTAGGATTTGTGACCTGCTGACGAGAGTGGGAGAAACGAATATACTGACCAATATATTCTCTAGTGGTTTCAATTTGACAGAGGATATTTTACAGATACTGAAAAAATATGAGAATTTGAGTTTTTACGTCTCGCTCAATGGTTCGACTAAGGAAATCAATGGCCTGTCACGCGATGGATACGACATATCAATATCTGCAATTGAAAAATTGAAAAATAACGATATACGTTTCGGAATCAACTGGGTTGCGCGTCATGATAATGTTAAGGACTTCCCGAAAATGCTAGCTTTGTGTCTCGCACATGGGGTTTCTTTTATCTCGGTTACTAGCAGCAAGCTGACGGGCTCCGGGGATATTCAATCTCCATTGGATAGTAATGACCTGTGTCTATTATCCGATTATATTAATTATCGAAGCGATCCAATGCCTAGTATTTTGATCGAATCATGTTTTTCGATGCTGTCAACGCGAATCATTGGAAACAAGAACAGTTTTTCTGCTCACTGTTACGCTGGTGTCAGCAGTTGTACAGTCAACTGCGACAATACGTTTCAGCCGTGCACTCATCTGAAATTTCCGGAAAGATATGAATCTATCGAGGCTTATTGGCATAAATCACCCATTCTCAGCAAGCTGAGAAGCAGCCCACCGAATACGCTTAATCCATGCCGTAATTGTAAACATAATAAAATTTGTAGCTTATGCAGGGCTATGTCTGTTGAAACGTATACTGACCTGTGTGCAGGAGCAAGCAGTTGCTTAAATTACGTATAAATAATAGGGTGCAAAATAGAAAGGAGGTTATCCATAAGCATATGTTGAAACTGAAGAAGAAGTCCCAAAAAATAAAAAGCTTTGCTCTGGTTTGTCTTTATGGGTCCGGCGAGGGACAGCTCAACAATTGCAATTGTAATATGGTCTTAAATTGTTAGGAGGTATTGAAATGAGAAAGCTCAAAAAAAAGCGTAAAGTAAAGTCAAATTATTTGGTTGGTCTTTATAATGGTGAAGTGGGTGCGTTGAACAACTGTTCATGCAACACAAAAGTAGGTTGTTAAGAAAGGAGTAAATTTGATGAAAAAAAAACTCTGCAAAGTTAAGAAATCGCTTTCGTTTTATAAAGTGACTCTTTATGGTACCGAGGAAGCAACAAATAACTGCGATTGTAATCTTAGAGTTGGTTGCTAAAGCATAGTTGCTATTACACTTACAAGATATGCACTCTATTATTTGTAATGTCGACAAAGCTCTCTGCAATTGACTTTATGTCGTAGAGAGCTTTGTATCATTAGGAGAATATTATGAAAAAGTTTATTTTAGAATTTCGTCAAAAAATGATATATGTGGGAAGAATGTTTCGGGTTCTATGGTCAAACGATAGGATTTTTCTGCTTTTCATATTATTAGATATTGTATTGAGTTCAATTAGTCCGTTTATTCAAATGTTTCTTGTCAAACACTCAATAAACATGCTAACTAATGGAGAACAGTTTTCGCATTATTTAACTATCGTTCTTGCTTTACTCGTAAGCATGTTTATCGTTACGTTCTTGCAGTCTTTAGTAAGTACGAAATCCGGCGTTCTCGGCAATATGATAGGAGACAAGCTGTTTCGCAATATTTTTAATAAGACCATGGAAATAGATTATGAAATGCTTTTAGATAAAGACATTTTAGAAAAACGCCAATTGGCCATGCAGGTAATTGAGCAAGGCCGTTTTAATAATTTGGCGGGCAATTTTAAACAGTTCATATCGAACGCTATTGTTTTAATCGGCGTCGTTTATTTGTTATCAAGTATTGAATTTTGGATTCTGTTGATTGTCGTTGGAATTGTCGTCATGAATTCTTTCTCGACTTCCACACGAAAAAAAGCGGAACGGACAATTTATACGGATTCTGTTCCGGTAAATCATAAGATAGAATATTTCTGGTCAATCAATTCTGATTTCTCTTATGGAAAAGAGATCAGGACCTATGACATGCAGGACTCGCTCAATGAAATTCATCACGGCCTGACAAAAACCATTCAAAACTATGTAGAAAAGGTATTTTCTCTTCAGTTGAAAGGCAATATGATTTTCCTTATAACGAATTTATGTCTTAATTCCGTAATTTACCTTTTTCTTGGTTATAAAATATTAGTGAAAAAGCTGATTTCCGTTGGTGATTTTTCACTTTATCTAAATGCGATTACAACTTTCAATAATTCAGTTCAGGTAATGATAGCTTCCTATATAGACATTAGCAACAACGGCCAGTATTTAAAAGATTATTTTGATTTTATCGAGCTAAAAAGCAAATATTCTGAAGGAAAAAAATCCATTGCTAATCATGAAGATTTGCCGATGGAGTTTGTGTTTGAGAATGTTTCGTTCACATACCCTTATCAATCAGAACCCAGTCTGCGCAACATTAACCTTACAATTAGAAATAAAGAGAGACTGTCCATAGTAGGCGAAAATGGAGCGGGTAAGACCACCTTGGTTAAATTGCTTCTGCGATTGTACGAGCCTACAGAAGGCCGTATTCTGCTCAATGGAGTGGATATAAAAGAAATCGATTATAAAGACTATTTAAAATTGTTTTCAACTGTATTTCAAGATTTTAAATTATTTGCTTTTCGGATTTTGGATAATGTAACAGCGCTGGCGAATAATACCCCTGATTTAGCTGGCGTTCAAAAGTGTTTGGATAAGGCTGGGCTTTCTTCGAAAATCAGTACTTTAGATAAAGGAATAGAAACCTATATCTATAAGATTTATGAAGAAGATGGAGTTGAACTTTCCGGCGGAGAGGCTCAAAAGCTCGCTATTGCTAGAGCGTTATACAAGGACGCCCCCGTTGTTATTCTGGACGAACCGACTGCCGCCCTTGACCCCAAAGCGGAATATGATATCTACCTGAAATTTTTATCTTTGGTAGATTCTAAGACGTCGATATTTATTTCGCATAGACTGTCGAGCACTAAATTTTGTGATCGGATAGTGGTTTTGCGTGATGGCCAGATTGTCGAATTGGGAAGCCATTCGGAATTACTGGCGCAAAAGGGGTATTATGCCGAGCTTTTCAATATGCAGGCCCAGTTTTATCTTGATGAATAAGAAAATTTATCATCACAGGAGCAAGATATGCATGAATAAAATTCAAATTGCTATTATAGATAGCGGCGTGAACTATAACCATCCGGCCTTTGGAGAAAGCCGGCCGGTTCTGATCTGTGACGAAAAACAGGCGGATCCGAATACTTTTTATGGTCATGGAACCGCTATATATAACATTATAAGGAAAATAGAAAATATTGCTGAAATAACCAATTTTAAGCTTCATAATGTAGAAAATGGAATTTGCGAGGATGAACTAATCGACCTATTGAATAGAATAAAAGACAAGTACAGGTTCGATATCATCAATCTCAGCTTAGGAGTGAGCGTTTGCGAGAAATTAGATGAGCTCTATTCGAGGTGTCTTGATTTGACGAATGCAGGTACAATTATAGTCAGCGCTTTTGATAATATGGGTTCCATATCTTTTCCGGCCGCATTTACAAATGTAATAGGCGTTACAACAGGTCAATCCTGTATTCGTGTCAATGATTTTGAATATATACAAGATACGGTAGTCAATTTAGGAGCGAAAGGAGATATCCAAAGACTTGCATGGAATAATCCCGACTATATAATGTTGGGAGGCAATAGCTTTGCTTGTGCTCATGTAACCGTGCAAATAGCCAAATTTATAGCTGAGGGAATAAACGGATTCGACAGCATAATGAACGCCTTTAAGAATATAGCGAAAAAACAGTATTTTAACACACATGAATCGATACCAGGGAGCGGTAATAATCTGCCATTTTCAATAGAAAAAGCTGTATTGTTTCCTTTTAACAAAGAGATGCACAGCTTAATACGCTATTCCTCTGATTTAAAATTTCAGATCGTAGGGGTATATGACAGTAAATATTCTGCAAACGTTGGATCCACAACAAGTCACATCATGAAATCAGATGTAAAATGTTTGCCAATACAAAATGTCGCCATGATGAAATGGGATGAATTTGACACCCTGATTTTAGGTCATCTCGATGAAATGTCGAATCTAATTAACAAATGGGATTTAAAACTAAACCTAATAAATACAGCGGTTAAATATGGAAAAAATGTATACGCTTTTGATGATGTTTCATCGGTTATATCGTCGCGCCGTGTCTATTCGCCAAAAGTATGTAAAGAGGACTTGCCTCCATATAGATTCGGAAAATTATATCGTTTCTCTAAACCAATTATCGGAGTATATGGAACCAGTTCACGACAGGGAAAATTTACATTACAATTGGAATTACGCAAGCGTTTTCAGAAGTTAGGATATAACGTCGGGCAAATAGGAACAGAGCCAAGCGCCCTTTTATATGGAATGGATTATGTATATCCTATGGGTTACAATAATTCAGTTTATCTCCTAGAAGATGAGGCCATCAGATACTTGAATAGTTTAATATATAATCTTTGCATGAAAGATACGGATGTTATTATTACGGGTTCTCAGTCAGGTACTATTCCGTTTGATACAGGAAATATCGTTCAATTCAGTCTGCCGCAGTTTAGTTACTTGCTGGGAACACAACCTGATGTAGTTGTTCTTTGCATAAATCCGTTCGATGATTTAGATTATATTATGAGAACAAAGCTTTTTATCGAAGCTAGTGTTGATTGTAAAGTCATCGCTTTTGTCATGTTTCCTATGGACATAAAAGATGACTGGACTGGGATTTATGGCCAAAAAGTAAGAATAACTGATGAAAAGTATACGATGCTACGTACTATTATAAATGAGAAATTTTCAATACCAGTATATAAACTGGGTGATGTAGAGGATATGAATTTAGTGGTAAATACCATAATAAATTACTTAAGCACCTCGGATGAATAAACTGAGTGAAAACACCATTGAAATCTGACCCCTAAGGTTTGGACATCAATGGAGTTTTTGTTATAAGCCCAGTATTCATGCGGGTTCGTGGGCTAACCGTTTTCAAATTTAAACTGGACAGGAAAACCAAAAAAGCGGAAAATAGAAATCGAAAAAAACTTTGCCATCTGCGCTCTCTTGTCTAATTTGCTATCGCAGCTCAAAGCGCTTATTTGCCGGCGTTATTCATCTTGTCCTTTGTAGCCTGTCTTGTTTTGTACAAGGGTGCGAATCCCACCTCCCAAAAATATTTTTTTCATGTGGCTTAGATAGAAAGAAACGACAATTTTAGGCAAGAAGATTGTCGTTTCTTTTTGCACTTTTCACTTTTCTTTCCTCTTTTTTATTTCTTTTCTCAAATTGTCCTTTCCAGATAAAAGATTAGAGATAAGAACTAGGAGAAAAGGCAGCTTTGCGTTGCAAAGCAATCGATTTTTATACTAAATAATGATATAATGCATACAAATATTATAATATGCGATAATGGGAGAGTTGTTTTGTGTTAGATAGTCAATTAAACAGGAAAGAAAAATCTATGCGATTGTTTCATGTTAGTGAAGAACCTGACATAAAAGTCTTTGAACCGCGCTTACCAACACGAAAAGATCTAAATCAGAATATCGGATTGGTATGGGCAATAGATGAGGCAAGATTGCCCAACTTTTTAACTGTAAATACCGCCGCGAGAGCCGCACTTGCACGGAGTTTTAGCCGCACCATCACG
>URYI01000032.1 GCA_900552055.1 uncultured Eubacteriales bacterium
CAGGACACTCAAACAGCCCTGTCCTGACCGTATATGCCCTTGTCAATTTAGGGTAATTAAGGCCCGCAAAAGCGGGCTTCTAGCGTGTCGAAAAAGTCACCATTTTAATCGGGAATAAGCTTGAAAATCAAAGATTCCCGGACTGTACTCTATCCCCGCAAATACCACCAAGTGCTATTGAAAAACCGCTTATAAAGCGGTTTTTCGCTTATAAGGAGTTTTTTCCGCAGCACCCGCGGGGGAACAAAATGCGGCTAAACATCTCAAAAATATTAAATTTCAGGTTTAGCGGCAGTCTGAAAGCACAAAAGCAGGCTTTTAATTATTTCCTTTTAATGCCGCTCTTCTCAACTAAGCCCGGCACGGCTTTGAAGGGTAACATGTGCCTTGCTGCGCATTATTACACTGCCCCAGCATGCTCGCTTTCCAGCATTACAGTTTTGGTTAAAACGTCGTTATAGCTGTAGGTAAGCTTTCTTTCCACTCCGTCCAGCTGCACGCTGAGAGTAAAAACATTGGGATATACGCCGCATATTATGCCATCGTAATGAGTTATCCTCTTTCGCCCTATATCCGCGCTTACCTTTACTCTCCGTCCCAGCATGCCGCCTACCCTGGCCTTTATCCTGTTTATCTCCTGCATATCTTCCGGCTCCGTTTCTCCGTGCGAGGGCACGGTTTTTATTTTCTTTATGCTTTTCATATATTATGCTCCGAAAAAGTCATTTTAATGCAGAAAATACCAGCATATTTTCTTTACGGCGGGCAATAATAAGCTTGAAATCATAATTAAGGAGAGAAGAAGCCATGTCAATCAAAGGTTCGCAGAGCATAAGCTGCAATGTTAATTCCTGTGCTTTTAACCAGGAGAGAAAATGTACTCTAAAGGCCATAGTAGTGGCTCCGTGTCCTCATGGAAATTCCGGAAAGCCAGAGGATGAAAGTATGTGTGCAAGTTATTATAAGAGGATGAATTAGTATGGAAAGCAATATTGAATGTGATGCCGTGCGCTGCCTTCATAATAAGAACGGCAAGTGCGATGCACATCACATAAACGTAAGATGCAGCGATAACCTGGCAGTGGGAGACGCTCATTGCAACAGCTATGCCTATCCTATCAACAATGCCGGCAGCAAGCTTTTAATGGAAATGGGCAAAGATATGACTGTCGACCGCACTGTAAAAGACGCTAGGATTACAGTAGCATGTTCAGCGAAAAACTGTATTCATAATAACGAATACATTTGCAGAGCAAGAAGCATCAAGATTCAGGATCCAAGCTTTACGCCTCTGAAAGATTGCGCGTGTCAGACTTATTCCCCAAAATGATTTCAGTTCTTTTGGGCTGACGAGCGCAGAAGAACATTTAAACCCGGACGAGATATTTACTTCCAGTCCGGGTTTAATGCTGTGTTAAGGTAAAGGCCGGCGCCCTTAGGCGCCGGCTTATGGTTCAGGCTTTTAACCTTTATGCATACTGCCCGTTTGACAGGCAGCTGTGATTTAATCAAATGCCGCCTTTGGTTAGTTAGCGCGGCCGCCTTTAGCAGCACCGCTTGCTATTTTAAAGGCATCCGCATATCAAAAATCTTAAACCGCTAATTTTTAACCAGCCTGTATTCCACACTGGTTGCGCCGGGCGCGGGAATATTATAGCTTAGCTCATATTTCCCTTTTCCCGAATCGTAATAGCACTGCCAGTAATCATTGCCGTTTACCGACTGATTAAGTTTCACCCACTCGTCTCCCGCTTTATATTCCAGAGAATAGCCCGAATAGTCCCCCAGGCCGGTTATGGTAACTGGAATATATGAAAACCCGCCTGTAATGCTGAACTGCACTGTCTCCTCCTGGGCCTCTATTTTCAGGGGAAGATTGTCTATCAGGCTGCCGCGTGAAACTGAAACGCTGTATTTAGAGGTATTATAGTAGTATTCAGCCATTTTGTAAGTATTAAAGTATTCCTCAGGTATATCGTTGACGGCTGATGTTTCAATATAATACAGTTCTTTATTAAATGGCAGATTTACATATTCCACCTTGCCGCTGACCCTGCTGCCTGCTTTTATCGTATTGCCTACAGCTGCCGGCGGGGATAATTCCGCCAGAGGCGCGTACCAGTTGGCCCAGTCGGTATATGAGCGGTACAGACTGACGCAGGGCTGAGTATAGGTCACGCCGTTAAGAGTAGCGCTGTATTCCTTAACGGCCAGCATTCGATTGGCCACAAGCCTGCTCTGGCCCCAGCTGGACTGCGTCTGGTCGTTAAACACCTCGCCTGTTGTACCCGTAAACGCTATATAGCAGCCCGTCCCCGGCACCTCTATGCGCTGCATGGTATCGCTGCCTATATATCCGGTTTCCCTGGTATAGTCCAATTCAAATTCCGCCCCGTATTCCTGACCGTTTAGCGTAAAATTAATAGGGCCGTCGTCGTTGCCTATAGTCATGGTAGGATAATAGACCACATTATAAAAATCCGAACCTATCTGATAAAAGGCCAGACGCTCAAATTCAACATCCTTTAAAAATTCATACTCGAAGGTATGCAGCGCCTTGCTCAAATCATCGGTGCGCCCCAGGTTGGCAGTCATTTTTACAGCTATGGAGTCATCCGAGGTTACAGCCGTATAAATTACCTCCGTAACATTAGGCCCCTGCTTGCGGAAATGTATCTTCATATTCTTAAAGCCCACATATTCCCCGCTGGTATCGGTATATATCAGGAAGTTCCCGCCGCCGTTTGAATTGACCCAGCCGTACTGCTGACCGCCCTCAGTCGTTATGCCGAAGGGCACTATATCCACAATAAAGCCCGAACGGCAGTTGTTTTCCGCGTCATAGCAAAATGCCTCGTGGGAGGAGCCTATTGCGCTGGTCTCCCATACCTGGCCGCTCTGGCGGCCTATCCAGCCTGCCAGGCAGAGCTGCGCATGGCTGGCGGCGTATAATTGGCCCCATTGGGCGTAAGCTATGGTAAATTCATATTCCACGCCCGTATAAGCAGGCACCTCTATCATGGTATAGGCATGCAGCCAGGTGCCCTCCAGATACCTGTGCGGGTCGTCGGCAGGATAGTTATCCCCAAGATAGTGCCAGTTCTTGGTAAGCTGGACGCTCAGGCCTGTGGGTTCGCCTGTATTAATGTCCCGTATCATAGGCGTCAGCCCCTCCACGCCGAACTGTCCGTCTTTATAAAACATTATAGGCACCTTAATTGTCTGCCCTGTTGGGTTTTTGACGGTAAATTTCAGCCGGTCATATGAGGTACGCGCCTCTTCGTCGGCAAAATCAGTCAGACGATTGGTGTTCATGCGGTTGGTGCTTATTATAAAATAGCCGTGCTCCGCGTCATATGTGACATCCTGGTTCCTGCCCTCGCTGGGCTCTATCTGCACGGCGGACACCTGGGCGCTCCCCACATCGCGCTGATAAACGGCGTCCTCCCTGGAAGCATTGAGAGAAGGAACGCATACAGCGCCGAAGCCCTGATATTCGTTAGCGGCCAAATCCTTGACGCATTTAAAGGTAATGGAGGAGCCGTCCGTCTCTAATTGAGCGCCGCTGTCCTTAGGAAGAACAAAGGTAAAGCCTTTGCCGTCCTCCCGTTTGAAAGTGGCCGCATATCCGTCGTCATAGACATCCACGCTGCTGAATTCTTCGCCCAGCTTCATAGTGAAGGACAATTCCGCATCCTCTATGGCAGCATAGCTGTACAAATTAAAATAGAGGGAAAAATGCGACGGCATGGCCTTTATCTCCATGCGGCCCAATATATCCCCGCGGCCCCTGAACTGCAGAAAGAGCAGTTCCATACTCTGCATATAACGCCCGGATTCTATAATCATGGAATTAACTTCGCTGCCCGTTACTTTTTGTATCGCATAAGCATACGGATAATCCTGGCCGTCAATATTAACATTATAATTCATCGTGCAGGAAGGCATCTCTTCAATCAGCGAAGCGTCCTGCGATTCTGCTTCGTCCTCAGTAGGCGCATTTTCTATCCAGCCTAATTTGGTAATCATACCCAGCTTGGTATCTATGTTCATTCCGTAATAACCCGACTGTATGCATACCTCCGGCCTGCCCATTTCCGAATTATTTGCATTTACAAAGCCGTTTTTCCACCACATGTACACATAATCGCGGTAATCGGGCTGCTGCACAAATTCTGAATCCATAACTATCTCCCTATTTTCTGCTGTTTGCGTACCGTTGTCTGTTCCCGCTGTTAATTCCGCATTCGGCCCCGTTTCACATGAGGACAGGGACAGCGGCACCATTATTGCAGCTATAAGCGCCAGCATTTTCTTATATCCTGCCAATTTGCTTCCTCCTTCTGGATTATGGCTCCGCCAATATTTCTGCGTTATATTCTTGGAGTGTTTTATTCTAAAGATATCTTTGACTGTATTAGTTTAACCTGAGACATTGCGGTCCGCAATGCACAATACTAACCATAAAAGCAACAAAAGTAACCGTAAAACCGGTTATTTTCTGAATGTAATGACCGCGGGTGTCCAAACGAAATCTTTAAATGCAGAAGCGCAGCCAATACCATGTTCATATTAAAAATATAAATAGCCCCGTTATGCAAGGGATATACGCTTCAGCTTTGTAAATCCGCCTGCTGCCCGCGTTATCCTCAACCGGCGCAGAGGGGCTGCGCCTTATTTGGCCCGAAAGCAGAGAGCTGCCGGAAAGCTGAGGCCATAACACCAAAATGTGCTGATTTACGCCCATTAAAACTACCTAGGCCAATTTATCCGGCATATATGAAAGGCAACTCAGCAGCAAGGCAAATTCCGTCATTCGGGAGCGCATTATCCCCTGCATACCGACGCTATAAATGCTTCCTGATGATAATTATACATAAAAAGCTAAACTGGAAGTAAAATAAGTTAGAAACGGGCATCAGCAAGTTAATATTGTCTATGGCGTTTTTTATAAAATTATTGTATCCTGTCATGGTATAAATTTTAATATAATGGAGGTATTATATATGGATTGCAAAAGCTGCAGGATGGGCAGCATAAAGCCCGTCTCGCTTATGGTGGAGCAGGTGGAGAATCCCCTTGGAATCTTCCGCAGCCAGCCCCGCTTTTCCTGGCAGATACCCTGTTCCCAAAAGGGCAATTACCAGAAATCCTACCGGATAGAATGCGCTTCTGCCCGTGAGCTCCTGGAAAAAGGCGAAGCCGATCTTTGGGACAGCGGAACAGTCAGCAGCAATGAGCTGAATCTTGTTCCCTACCAAGGCAAGCCCCTGTCCAGCTTGCAGGGAGTATACTGGAGGGTCCGCATTACCGACGCCTTTGATAAACAGGGCGAGCCCAGCGATATTGCCTATTTTGAAATGGGTCTGCTGGATAAGAACGAATGGAAGGGCCTCTGGCTGACCGACCGGCTCTATAAAAACAAATCCGCCTGCTATTTCCGCAGCGATTTTAATGTCAAGCCCGGACTTAAGCGCGCCCGCGCACTGGTTTCGGGCATAGGCTACAACATTGTAAGCATTAACGGCGCCCGGCAGGGAGACGCTGTTTTAGACCCAGGCTGGACTACATACGACAAAAGAGTGCAGTACCGCGTCCACGATATAACCGCCGACCTTAAAGAGGGAGAAAACACCATCGGCGTGACCCTGGGCGAAGGCTGGTATCACAATAACCATTACTGCTTTAATGGCTTCTCCTTCATTGAAGCCCTGCACTGGCTGGGTCAGCCCCGCTTTACCGCGCAGCTCTTCTTTGAATACGAGGACGGCAGCACCCAATGGATATATTCCAGGCCTGAAGACTGGAAGAGCAGCTACGGCCCCATAATTTATAACGACGTATTTAACGGCGAGCACTATGACGCGCGCCTTGAAATGCCCGGCTGGGACACCCCCGCCGCCAAAGACTGGCCCTGGAGGCCCGCTAAGGAAATAGAAGGCCCCGGCGGAGAATTGGAGCCGGCTATCGCCGAGCCCATAAAGATAATACGCGAAATGAAACCCATAAGCGTTTCCCAGCCCAAAGAGGGAATCTATGTTTACGATATGGGCCAGAATTTCGCCGGCTGGGCCGAAATAAAGGTTAATGCTCCCAAAGACACCAAAATAACGCTGAAATTTGCTGAAATGCTCTATGAGGACGGAACGGTCAACCAGGAAAATATGCGCTGGGCAGAAAACCGCGACATCTATTTCTGCAAGGGTACCGGCGAAGAGACATTCGAGCCTCACTTTACCTACCACGGCTTCCGCTTTGTGCAGATGGAAGGGGCTACGCCTGACCAATGCACAATTACCGGCAAGGTAGTGCGCTCTGCCGTACGCAAGACGGGTACTTTCTCCTGCTCGGACGAAATGCTCAACCGCATTCAGACGGCCGTGCTCTGGACAGAGGAAAGCAACTTGCATTCTGTGCCTACCGATTGCCCCCAGAGGGACGAACGCCAGGGCTGGACTAACGACGTTTCAGTGCGCGCTGAAGAAACCATATACAATTTCGGCATGGGCGCTTTCTACAGGAAATGGATGAAGGATCTGGTGGACGAGCAGGGAGCGGACGGCAGCATTACCGACGTTGCGCCCCGCTGCTACGGCTCGATACACGCCGATCCCATATGCAGCGTATTCCTGCTTATTCCCTGGTTCAACTACATGTTCTACGGGGACGACTCCCTGATAAACGAATACTATGACAATATGTGCCGCTGGGAGGATTTCTTGACCTCTCAGAGCAAAGACGGCATAGTGCAGTATTCAAATTACGGCGACTGGGCCGGCCCGCTGGACGGCTGCATGGGAGGCTGGGAGGCCAATATGGCGCTTTCGGCAATAACCCCCGGAACCTATATGTCTACGGTTTTCTATTATGTCAACGCGCGGCTGCTGGCCAAAATTGCTGAGCGCATAGGCCGAAATGCAGACATCGCCAAGCATAACGCGCTGGCCGACTATATTAAGGAGCAGCTGAATAAGGAATTCTTCAACTATGAAACCGCGCAGTACGCTCTTGGCTCCCAGGCATCCAATTCACTGGCCCTGCGCTTTGACCTGGTACCCGAAGGCTACCGCGAAAAGGTTAAAAAGAATTTAGCCGATGATATCAGAAAGCACAACGGTCATTTAACCACCGGCAATATCGCTACAAAATATATGCTGGAAGCGCTTTCGGATAACGACATGGGAGATTTGGCCTTTGAGATAGCTACCCAGGAGGATTATCCCGGCTGGGGCTATATGTTTGCCAACGGCGCCACCACCATATGGGAACGCTGGGAGTTAGGCGTAACAGCTGCCATGAACTCGCACAACCATCCCATGTACTGCACCATAAGCACCTGGTTCTTCAAGCATTTGACGGGTATACGTCCTCTGGAAAAGGGATTTGACCGTATATTAGTTGCTCCTCAGCCCGTAAGCGGACTCACAGACGCCAGCGCCATTATGGAGACAGTCCGCGGCAATGTAGCTTCTGGCTGGAAAAAGCAGGAGGATAAGCTGATTATGGATGTTATCATCCCGTTCGGCGCTTCGGCTTTAGTACGCATACCCAAGGAATACGGCGCCGTATATTCGGGTGAAAACTGCGTTTACGGAGCAAACGGATTTAATGCAGAGGAAGGCATATCCGGTGCGCAGGAAAAAGACGGCTGCATAGAGCTTGAAATATCCAGCGGGCGCTATGCGTTTGTAGCCGTAAAGAGATAATAACGGCACTGTCCGTATGTGTTGCGGCTCAGGATTGATTTTTAAACGGACATGAGCAGATAAAATTTAAGGACGCGCTCCAGCTTTATGAATTAAAGGGGGCGGCGCGCGTACGGCCGCGCATACGCGCGACCGTATGAAACGCCGGTAGGCTCAGGCGGAAATATATTTCCGCCTGAGCCTACCGGCGTTTTGCCCGGCCGAAGGCCGGGCGCGCGCCGCCCCCCTTCCTTCTTTCTTTCGGGCGCGTCCTTAAATTTTATCTGCCCATGTCCGTACAGACGAAACCAGTCAGGATACAAATGCCATCGCAGTCTGGCAAATTCCCCCGCCGTCTCGCCGCCGCCCTAAAAAATTATCATATAACAAAACCGCACAGCAGCGCAGACGCGGTAAACGCTCTTTGTAAAACGCATTCCGATTGATTATGTCGCCTAAACGAAAAATAATTTGTATTTACATTAATATTATTGTATAATATTAAAAACTACTAATTTAAGGGCAAAATTATGGCGTTACTCAGCATAAACCAGGCTTCGGCGGCCTTTGGGGACAAAACCATATTCAAAGACATAACTCTGTCCGTCAATCCGGGAGATAAGTTAGGCGTTATAGGCGCAAACGGAGCGGGCAAAACTACCCTGTTCAAACTTATCCTAGGCTTGCTCCCTCCTGAAGAAGGAAGCGTCCAGCTTCAAAAGGGCATATCCATAGGCTATCTGGAGCAGCATACTTCCCTTAACAGCGAAAACACTGTGCTGGACGAAGCGCTAAGCGTTTATAAACATATTTTTGAAATGGAAAATGAACTCCGCGCTATGGAACAGGCTATGAGCGCCTCAGAGGATGAAACTCTGCTGGAAAAATACGCGTTGCTGACCCAAAAATACGAGGAGCTGGACGGCTATTCGGCCAACAGCCGCGTGCTGGGCGCCCTGCGCGGCCTGGGCCTGACTGATGAATTTTTCCAGCGCAGGGTTTCAACCCTAAGCGGCGGGGAACAAATGCGTTTGGCACTGGCCATACTTCTTTTGGGAAAACACGATATGCTGCTGCTGGACGAGCCTACCAACCATTTGGATTTAAAGGCGGTAGAATGGCTGACAAGCTTCCTATCAGGCTATAAAGGTACGCTTATGATTATTTCGCATGACCGCTATCTGCTTGATAAAGTATGCACAGGCATCGCCGAAATAGAAAACGGCCGTTTGTATTACTATACCGGGAATTATACGCAGTACCGGCAAAAGAGAGAACAGGCAAAGCAGATAAACCTTAAAGCTTATCAGGAACAGCAGAAGGAAATTGCCCGGCAAAAGGAGATTATTGCGCAGTACCGTTCCTTTAACCGCGAAAAAAGCATCCGTGCCGCCGAGAGCCGTGAAAAAGCTTTGGAGCGCATGGAAATAATAGAAGCCCCACAGCAGCAGCAGCAAAACATGCGCCTGCGTTTTAAAGAGGGGCCGCGTCCCGGAAACGACGTTCTCTCCTTTAAAAGCCTGAGCAAGCATTACGGCTCAAAGCTCATATTTGAGAATATAAGCGGTGAAATAAAAGCGGGAAACCGGATTGCCCTTATAGGCCGCAACGGCACGGGCAAAACCACCCTGCTCCGCCTGCTGACCGGTCTTGAAAGGCCCGATTCGGGCAGCATATATTGGGGCGCCGGAGTCAAAAAGGGCTATTATGCGCAGAAGCAGGAGGGGCTCTCCCTTAACAACACTGTTCTTGAGGAAATCTGGTCGGCCTGTCCGGCTATGAACCAGACTCAGGCCCGTTCCAGCGCCGCCTGCATGCTGTTTAAGGGAGAGGACGTATTTAAACCTGTTTCTTCTCTCAGCGGCGGCGAAAGAGCGAGGGTAGCCCTTATAAAGCTGGCTCTGGGCGAATATAACGTGCTTATAATGGACGAGCCTACCAACCATTTAGACATGGATTCCCGCGAGATACTGGAAGACGCCTTAAACAATTTCAGCGGCACAATAATCATGGTATCGCACGACCGGTATTTAATTAACCGATTGGCCGGCAGTATCTGGGAAATGGAAGACGGCGCGCTTAAAATATATCCCGGCAACTATGATGAATATTTAAAGAGCATTTCCCCGCAGAGCATTCCTTCGTCTGTTGCCAAACCTACCCAGACGGCTATGGACAAACAGCGCAAGCTGGACAGAGAAGCACGGGAACGCAAAAAGCAGCAGGCCGCCGCAGTGCACAGGCTGGAAGAAGAGATTTTCGCTGATGAAACGCGCATATCAGAGCTGGAGGAACTCTTTTCAGACCCTGATACCTATTCAGGCGGCGATGTATCAGGCATGCAAAAGGAATATAATACCCTTAAGGAACACCTGGACGCTCTCTATGCGCAGTATGAAGCGCTGATCCAAACTTAGAACGGAGAAAAGCCAATATGAACAAACGTATTTCCGAAGCGGTCATAAAGCGGCTGCCCAGATATTACAGATGCATGTGCCAGCTGGAAAAGGAAGGCTGTGACCGGATTTCATCCCATGGCCTCAGCAAATTGACCGGACTGACAGCCAGTCAGATACGGCAGGATTTAAACTGTTTCGGGGGCTTCGGACAGCAGGGCTACGGATATAAGGTGAGCGAGCTGAAAAATGAACTGCGCGCTTTGCTGGGGCTGGGAAAAGGGATGAATATGATAATAGTGGGCGCCGGCAATATCGGCCAGGCTCTCGCCCACTATAAAGGCTTTCCCCGCGAGGGATTCTGCGTGCGCGCCATGTTTGATACAAACGTCCTTTCGGGCCGCACGGTGGATGATATAGATATCCTGCATACAGATATGCTGGAGCAGTATCTTCAGGTCAATAAGGCTGATATAGGCGTGATTTGCGTACCTCAGGAAAGCGCCCAGCATATAGCCGACCGGCTCTGTGCCGCCGGTATAAAATATCTATGGAATTTTACTCCCTGCGATATAAAAGCGCCAAAGGGGATAATTGTTGAAAACGTAAACCTAAGCGACAGCTTATACCTTCTCTCCTACCGTATTAACGCGCAAACAGAAACAGATAAATAGTCTAAATAATACTGCGCTTTCAGCGCGGAAAGGAAATAATATCATGAGAATAGACGCATTTCCTCAGGCTGGACAATGGTACAAAGGGAACACACACGCGCACACATCAGTTTCAGACGGCAAATTTGCGCCCGAAAAGCTTATAGGCGAATACAAAAAGGCCGGCTACAGCTTTTTGGCCATTACCGACCATGAAATTTATTCAGACTACACTCAATACGATACCGGCAGCTTTATAATGATGCCCGGCGTAGAGATAATGCTCTGGCAGGGGGACCGCAATAACGCTTTTACCACTCATCTCGTGGGCCTGGGCATTCCGGGCAAAAACAAATTCGTGCACGGTCAGAAACTGGAATATATCAACACTACTCCTACCCAGGAACTTATAGATTTCCTGCATGAAAACGGCAATTATGTCATCCTGGCTCATCCTTACTGGTCGGGCACCAGGCTGGAGCATTTCAATGAATACTCGCAGGGCATTGACGCGCTGGAGATTTATAATAACGTCTGCAATTTGGATTACGGCACAGGCTATTCAGAGGCATATTTTGATACTGCCCTGTGGGCTGACCGCCATATCCTCTGCATTGCCAGCGATGACACCCACCAGTCCGTTGCCGCTCAAAATGATTTCTGCGGAGGCTTTATAATGGTCAAGGCGCCTGCCTTAAATAAGGACAGCATATACAAAAGCATTGCGGCCGGCCATTTTTATGCCTCTACCGGCCCGCTTATAGATGAATTTTATCTGGAGGACGGCATAGCTTATGTAAAATGCCCGCCCTGCGAAAAAATCTCTTTTAACACTGATTTTTATTCGGGCAAATGCGTAATAAGCCCGGACGGCTCCCTGACTCAGGCCAGCTGGGAATACAAATGCATTGACAACGACCCCCATTTTGTGCGCTGCAAGGTAGAAGGCAAAAACGGCACGGCCTGGAGCCAGCCAATATGGCTTAAATAGTACTCTGTAAAACACCTACAACAGTTTAATGCTCTTGCGGCAATTATGCCTGAGAAACAGGAATACAAGATATGACGCGCATGCTTCCGAGTGTTATCTTCAGCCGGCGCAAGTTCTATACGCCTCCCCTCTTCAGCTTAGAAAACAAGCAAATTTCCAAAAGCTTAAAGCGCGTAATCAAAACCGCTGCAAAGCGCCCAGATAACATAAGCGGACGGATCTATGTGCAAAAACAATGCAGCAGCACCGCAGGAATGCGAATTATTCCCGTGAAAACCTTATACTTCTTATACCCTCAGTTTGCAATGAACTACACGCCTCAAAACGGGATAATTTTTTCATTTTCCGCGTAATCCTCCATCAGCACGCTCCCCGGTACGCTTTTTAGTCTGTCTTGAAAGTGAAAAAATTCTCTACGTTTGAGCTCACAGAGTCAAAAGACATAAAATTTGTGTCAGGTAAAGCGCGCTTGAGAGACATCGGGAGTATTTGGCGCGAAAGCAACGCGGCAGGACGCATATTTTATGCCTTCTGACCGTCTTACTTGTAAACTGAGGGTATTCTAACGCTAAACCGCTTTAATAAAAAGACGGCTATGTTTTTATGGCCGTCTATAGACAATACAATCAGAGTACAATGCGCCTAGAATGTGTGGATTGTTCGGTTTTGCCGCGTTGTCGTCCTTGAAATGCGCCCGGCATTTCCGCGTCCTGCCGCCTTGCAAAACCGGAAAATTCCTTTTTCCTCCGCGGTCGGAGATTTTTGCTTTCAATGCCCGTTGACGGCCGCGCGGCGCGCGGGCGAAGACATACCGGGCGTATTTTAAAGACCGCGAAGCAAAGCGGACGCGGCGGGCATTGAAAGCAAAAAACACATTGTACTTTGATTGTATTGTCTAACCTATTAAACATAATATTAAGAGGAAAGACGTTATGAGAACAGACACGCAAATGCTTGAACTTATACTGGAATTTGCACATAAATCAGAGAATATACGTCTGGTCGGCATGGAAGGCTCCCGTGTTAATGAAAATATTCAGCCCGATTTATTCCAGGATTATGATATAACGTATTTTGTAAAGGACACGGCCCCTTTCCTGCATAGTGACAGCTGGCTCTCCTTTTTCGGCAAAATTATAATGCTCCAAAAGCCTGAGGATATGGAGCTTTTTCCGCCCGAAGAAGAAGGCTATTCCTATTTAATAATTTTTGACGATTATATAAAGCTCGACCTTACTCTGTTGGAACTAGATAAATTCAAAGAGTATCAGTCCGCCGACCATTTGAGAAAAATACTGCTGGATAAGGACAATTTATGTCCGCAAAATATCATTCCCAACGACACGGATTACTGGATTAAAAAGCCCAGTCCCAGGAGCTTTGACGACTGCTGCAATGAATTCTGGAATTTAACTTCGTATGTCGTAAAAGGGCTCTGCCGCAAAGAAGCACTTTTTGCAATAGACCATCTGTACCTTATGCGCAAAGAGCTATTAAGGATGCTTTCCTGGCAAATTGGCTTTAAATACGGCTTTAATTTCAGCCTGGGCAAAAATTATAAATTCATAGATAAATATATGGAAACAGACCATTGGTTAAAGCTGATGAATACCTATAATAACAATAAATATAATAACATCTGGAACGCATTATTTGCCTGCCAGGAGCTGTTCCGCGAAGCATCAAGCTGCTGCGCCCGCAATTTGGACTGCGAATACCCCAGCTATGACCAATATATGAGCCGATATACTCAACACTTTTACCAAAAATATAATAATGGCTTTAACGCGCAAACATAACTTGCGCCAAAAGTCAGCCTGTTAAATTTACTGCATAAATAAAAAGCGCTTTTTCGAACTATCGATAAGACACCGTCGGAAAAAGCGCTTTATTTTACTGACTGCAAGCGTCCGCTTTTCGTTCTTTTAAATGATTTGCAATCATATACAAAATGAGCAGAGCAAGTATCCCCGCCGAGATAAAGACCGCAGAACCCGCCAAAATCACCGTCATATAATATCCGCCCAGCACGCCCGCGGCGAAGCTGGCTATAAATAAAAAATATTTTAAGCAGATGCGGATAGCCTGCTTATCCTTTTTAAAAATAAATTTATGCAGATATTCGGTCATAGAGCGGAGATTGCCTGTGCAGAAAGCTGTAGCGAAGGGCAGACCCTCCATCTTGCGAAAACTGTTGAACTGTATAGCCGCTACTAATGACACCAGCGCGTTTACTATCATATCAGAAAAACCAGCCGGCAAGCAGCCCACCAGCACAAGCAGAATAATTTCTGCACATATGATGCAGCAGTGCCCCCAGAACGAACCCGCCTCATTTTTCCGAACGCTTTTAAGCAGCTCGCTCAGAATTACTCCCACAATAAAAAACATGATTGGGATTAGATACCTGAGAGCCGTAGCGCCCTCGCCTGAGGCCAGACCCAATATCAGCAGAATGATATTGCCTGTCTGCGCATTTGCAAATACCCCGCCGCGCGAAACATATGTATAAGCATCCAAAAAGCCGCCTATAAAGCACAGGCAAAGCCCAACCTCCAGCCATTCATAAATCTTTTTGCGCTCTAACCTGCGCCTGTACAATTCCTTCATACCCTTATATCCCTTTAAGCCTCACTCTATCAGCATATTATTGCAGTGCATATTTTGTGCAAATTATAAGGCTTATCTGTCCAGCACAACACATGGAATATCCATTAAATCGGACATCTTTTCAAACAAGCCGGCATTATGCCCTACGCTCATTGCAAAATGATGGGTGGGCGCCTCCTTGAACCATTCGTCCATATAGGTGTCGGGGTCATGCCTGAATTTTACAGGAGTCTGCGTATTGCCTATTGTCATTATCTCGCCGTCTGTAGATTGGGCTTCAGTAATGATAAATTTCAGCCGGCCGTCCACCGTCTGCGTACACCCCAGATTTGTAATATCTCCCTCGCGCACCTTGGCCTCAACCGATACGCCCGTGCCCTGCTTACCGTGATAGAGCCCCATCCCCCGCAGTATGGGCTTGCCCTTAGCAATCTTTAAATGAAAAGGTCCATCATGCCCCATGAGGATAGTGCCGTCTAAATAATCTACGGTAACTATCTCGCAGAAACTGCCCCCTTTATCCAATATATCGCATATTTTCATAGCCAGGCATGTCTTTAAATCTCCCTCTCCCGCGCAGGGTATTCCCTTAGCAGTGAGCAGAGAATGCCCGACTATAAATCCTCCCTGTATTTTTTCATAATAATTGCCGGGGGCGCCGTGATAATAATATGTCAGCGCGTCCAGGTCAAATTCGTTTACCATACGCTCCTGCGCCGCCGCAACCTTGGCCGACCATTCAAGCTGCTCCTGCGTCGGCTTCCGGGCAAGAGGATCTGCCGCCGAATGGATGCTGGTTACAAAAAACTCTTCTATTTCCCGAAGCTTTTCGTCTATCTCGGCCTGAGTGACATTTTGAAGCTGTCTGTCTAAATCGCACATTTCAAGCACTTTTACATGCGCGCCTGTCTGCGCCTGGAACATAGTGAAATCGCTGTACATATCAAGCATACCGCTGTAGGTATTGCCTAAGAAGCCAAATCGCGCATTGCTTAGACCGCATTTTACTTTAGCCGCCTGCACCCATTCCTCTATATTTTGCCATGCCCTGGCCGCTTCAGGATACCCGCATGTAATTTCGTCCGTCATGGAGATTTCAGGCGTATAATCCAGACCCAGCAATCCGTTCACTACCCTGAACTTTATCCCCGCTCTATTAAAGGCGTTGGAAATTTCAGGCACAGGACAGGCCCCGCAATGCGCCAGCCATTCCCCGGTAGTAGTTTTTTCATAATTTATCCGGGCTGCCGGCTGCAAATTCAATATTATGGCCGGAGCTTTGCATATCTGATGCACCGGAAGCACCGAAGCGCTGGTCACATATGTAGCAGAATGAGCAAAAATCAAATCAACATTTTGAGCGTTAAAATATTTTCCCGCCTTTGCGCCCTCCTGTTCGCAGTCAACTAAACCATAAAAAAACACTTCGGCGCCAAAGCCTTCTATTTTGCGGACGATAAAACCGCCGTATTCAATAAGCCGTTCGCGCAGTCCAGGGAACTGCTCCCAATAGTGTTTAAGGCCCATTGAATAAATACCGATTCTGGGTTTTTTCTGACTTTTTGCATTTAACATAATGTTACCTCCGCACAGCGCTGCCTTAGAGCGCAGTTATTATAGTTTTGCTCTCTGTTTCAATACAGCGAAAGCCTAAAATAATTCAGGCTTTAATTCTATCCTGTCCGCATCAGTTATAGGGCGGATGACTCTGCATGGATTGCCAGCCGCAAAGCAATTTTCGGGAATATCTTTTATTACAACGCTGCCCGCGCCTATAACGCAGCCCTCCCCTATGCTTACTCCGCCAATAACCGTGACGTTGCCGCCCAGCCAGCAGTTGCTGCCTATGGTTATGGGCTTGGCATATTCATAATCAAAAAGAGAGCCGTCCTCTTTAATGCGCATATTCCTATCCTGGTAACGCATAGGGTGTACAGCCGTCAGCAGCGAGCAATTCGGACCTATCATTACGTTATCTCCAATTTTGACCGGACAGGAATCCAGTACTGTCAGATTAAAATTGGCATAAAAATTATTCCCTAAAGTTGTGAAACAGCCGTAATCAAAATATATCGGCCCCTGGAGATATACTCCCGTTCCCTTATTGGGAAGCAGTTCATCTATAATTTCCTGCCGCTTTTGTATCTCCTCTTCAAAGGTATTATTGTATTTTAAGCATAAACCGTGCGCTATAGCGCTGATATGCCTAAGCTCGGCATCAGTCGAATCGTAAAGCTTTCCCGAAACCATTTTCTGAAGCTCTGTCATTTTTATATCTCCTCTTTTAGCGCCGCCAATTTTCACCCTTAAAGGCGGGGCGCGGGGGCGGCGTTTAGCGGCCTGCGGCCGCC
>URYI01000033.1 GCA_900552055.1 uncultured Eubacteriales bacterium
AACCCGCATAAACGCCGGTTTTACTAAGCATTTTTGTTTATTCAAACTCAATCGTGCCTGGGGGCTTGCTGGTAATGTCGTAGACTACTCTGTTGACGCCGGGGACTTCGTTTATGATGCGGCTGGAGAGGGTGCGCATTAAAGGGTAGGGGAGTTCGGCAAATTCTACGGTCATGGCGTCTTTGCTGGTAACAGCTCTTATGGCTATGCAGTAGTCGTAGGTGCGTTCGTCACCCATTACGCCTACGGAATTGACACCGGTGAATACCGTGAAATACTGCCATATATCCTTATCCAGACCCGCTTTAGCTACTTCTTCGCGCAGGATAGCGTCGCTTTCCCGCACAATGCGCAGGCGGTCGGGCGTGATTTCGCCTATTATCCTTATTGCAAGGCCGGGACCGGGGAAGGGCTGGCGCCATACTAAATCGCGGGGAATCCCCATGCTTTCGCCTAATTCGCGCACTTCATCCTTAAACAGCAGGCGCAGCGGTTCGACAATACCCTTAAATCGGACGTCTTTAGGGAGCCCGCCTACATTATGGTGGCTCTTTATTACTGCCGCCTGTCCGAACCCGCTTTCTATTACATCGGGGTATATGGTTCCTTGCACCAGATAATCCGCACCGATTTTGTTTGATTCCTCTTCAAACACCCGGATAAATTCCTCGCCTATTATTTTGCGCTTTTGCTCCGGGTCAGTTACACCCTTAAGTTTGGTTAAGAAGCGTTCGCGCGCGTCTACCATTATTATATTAAGGCCCAGCCTGCCGCCGAAATAATCCATAACCTCCTGCGCTTCATTCTTGCGCAGCAGGCCATGATCCACAAATATGCAGGTCAAGCGGCTTCCAACAGCCTTATGCACTAAAACTGATGCCACTGAAGAATCCACGCCGCCTGAAAGTCCGCTTACTACTGTACTGTTTCCTACCTGGGCGCGTATATTTTCTATTAGCTCGTCCGCCAGGCCGGCTGCGCTCCATGAACCTTCACAGCCGCAAATATTGTATATAAAATTGCTTAGCATTCTGAAGCCCTGGCGGGTATGGTTTACTTCGGGATGGAACTGCATGCCGTAGAGCTTTAATTTATCGTTGGCAACGGCGGCGTTGGCGCAATGGGGTGTATCCGCTATTGAAACAAAGCCTTCGGGCAGTTCGGAAACATAATCGTTATGGTTCATCCAAACCACTGTTTCGCGTGCAATTCCGTCAAATAGGGGGTGCTCCTTAACAGACATATCGGTAAATCCAAATTCGGGGATAGCGGCCGACTGTACTTTTCCATCCAGCATATGGGCTATAAGCTGCATGCCGTAGCATATGCCCAGCACAGGAACGCCTAAAGCAAAAACCTCTTTTGAGCAGCGCAATGCTCCGGGCGCGTAAACGCTGTTAGGTCCGCCCGTGAGGATTATGCCCTTGAGGGAGGGAGAGACGTAATCAGAAAAAGGAGTATTGTAAGGGATGACTTCGCTGTACACTCCCGCTTCTCTTATGCGGCGCGCTATAAGCTGATTGTATTGCCCGCCGAAATCCAGGACGGCTATAAATTCCTTTGCCATTGTGTTATTCATTTTTCAGCCTCCTTTTTTGCGCGATATTCAATCGCGGCGCCTACTAAATCCCTGAACAGCGGATGTGGACGGTTGGGACGGGATTTAAATTCGGGATGGAACTGCACGCCCACGAACCAGGGATGGTCTTCCACTTCCACTATTTCTACCAGGTTGCGCTCCGGATTTATGCCGGCTGCTTTCATGCCTGCGCCTGCAAGCTGCTCCTTGAAGTTATTGTTGAATTCATAGCGGTGGCGGTGGCGCTCGCTTATTTCATCTGCCTGATAGGCTCTATATGTATGGCTGTTTTTATCTATTATTTCGCAGCGGCATTGGCCGAGGCGCATTGTGCCTCCCATTTTATCCAGATTGGCCTGGTCGGGCATGAGGTCTATAACAGGGTAGGGGGTGCTGGGGTCTACTTCGGTTGTATGCGCGCCCCGAAGATTAAGCACATTGCGGGCATATTCTATTACCGCCATCTGCATGCCCAGGCAGATGCCCAGGAAGGGAACCTTATTTTCACGCGCATAGCGCACTATCTCTATTTTACCTTCTATTCCGCGGCTTCCAAAGCCTCCGGGAATTAATATGCCGTCCACGTCTGCAAACACTTCGTCTACGTTATCCTGATTTATTTCGTCAGTAGCCAGCCATTTTATCTTAACTCTGGCGCTGTGCGAAATGCCGCCGTGGGTGAGAGCTTCGGCTACGCTCAGATATGCGTCGTGCAGGCCTATATACTTGCCGGCCAGTGCGATGCATACCTCCTGCTTAGGATGCTTATGCCTGTTGACCATTTCCGTCCATTCGGCTAAATCGGGCTCAGGCAGTTCCATATTGAGCAGCTTGCATACTTGAGTGTCCAGCCCCTCCTTATGCAAAGCCAGGGGCACTTCATAGAGGGTGGGTACGTCCCGGTTCTCTATGATATTTTCGGGCAGCACATTGCAGAAAAGGGCGATTTTATCCCTCTGCTCCTTGGGAATGGCGTTTTCTGTGCGGCATACGATAATATCGGGCTGTATTCCCAGACCCAGCAGTTCTTTAACAGAATGCTGGGTAGGTTTGGTTTTAATTTCTCCGCTGGCTGCCAGATAGGGGACGAGAGTAACGTGTATATATAAAGAATTGCGCACGCCTACTTCATATTTTATCTGGCGTATGGCCTCCAAAAAAGGCTGGCTTTCAATATCGCCCACAGTGCCGCCTATTTCGGTTATGATTACGTCTACGCTCTTATCCTGGCTTGCCCGTAAAATGCGCCCCTTAATTTCATTTGTGATATGGGGAATTACCTGTACCGTTCCGCCAAGATATCCGCCGCTGCGCTCGCGTTCTATTACCGTCTGGTAAACCCGGCCGGTAGTTACATTATTGTTCTGGGAGAGATTTTCATCTATAAACCTCTCGTAATGCCCTAAATCCAAATCGGTTTCAGCCCCGTCGTTAGTTACGAATACTTCGCCGTGCTGATAAGGATTCATAGTGCCGGGATCAACGTTTATATAGGGGTCAAATTTTTGAATTACCACCTTAAGCCCCCGGCATTTAAGCAGACGGCCCAGAGAAGCCGCAGTAATGCCCTTGCCAAGACTGGAAACAACTCCGCCTGTTATAAATACATATTTCGCCATTTTAATATCCCCCTTATACCTTTAGTTCGCTTTCGCCTATCAGTCCGTTGAAATCCTTTAAGGCCGGCTGTACATAGCCTGTTAAAAATTCATCCACCTGTTCAGGCGCGCGGCCAATGTAATTTTCTGCTTTCATTACCGCCTTTATATCCTCCTGGCTCATTTTAAAGGCGCTGTCATTTGCTATTCGGGAGATGAGGTCGCAGTCCCCGCCTTCCTCCTTTATGCGCCGGGCTGCTTCCATGGAATGCACCCTTATGCGCTCATGCAGCTCCTGGCGGTCGCCTCCCCGGCGGACGCTTTCCATTAAAATATTCTCAGTAGCTATAAATGGCAGATTTTCGTCAAGGTGCTTTTGTATTACTTTTGGATACACCACCATGCCGCTGGCAATATTAATTACTATTTTTAATACTGCGTCTGTAGCCAGGAAGGCCTCCGCTACCGCTATGCGGCGGTTGGCTGAATCGTCCAAGGTGCGCTCCAGCCATTGGGTGCTGGCCGTTAGGGCGGGGTTGAGCGCGTCAGTCATTACATACCGGGCTAAAGAACATATGCGTTCGCTGCGCATGGGATTGCGTTTATAGGCCATTGCCGAAGAGCCTACCTGGTTCTTTTCAAAGGGCTCTTCCACTTCCTTGAGATTTTGCAGCAGTCTCAGGTCGCCCGCAAAGCGGTAAGCGCTCTGAGCAACTCCTGAAAGCACGTTTAATACGCGGGAATCCTCCTTGCGCGGATAGGTCTGTCCGGATACGGGGAAAACGCTATCAAAGCCCATTTTGCGGGCTATTTTTTCCTCTAAAAGCTTGACTTTTTGACGGTCGTTGTCAAAAAGCTCCATAAAGGAGGCCTGGGTGCCCGTAGTGCCCTTATTGCCCAGCAGGCGCATTCCGCTTAAAACGTATTCCAGATCTTTAAGGTCGCTTAAAAAATCCTGAATCCACAGGCAAGCTCTTTTACCCACGGTAGTTGGCTGGGCGGGCTGGAAATGGGTAAAGCCCAGAGTGGGCAGGGCGCGGTACTGCTTGGCAAACTGAGCCAAACCGCTTATGGCTGCTTGAAGCTTGTTTTTGATAAGCTCTAAGCCCTGCTTCATTATTATTATATCGGCGTTGTCCGTCACATAGCAGGAGGTGGCGCCCAGGTGAATTATGCCCTTGGCCTTGGGGCAGGCCAGCCCGTAGGCGTAAACATGCGCCATTACGTCGTGGCGTATTTCCTTTTCTTTGCGGGCCACCGCTTCAAAATCTATATTTTCCACGTTAGCCTTAAGCTCGTCCACCTGTTCCTGAGTTATATTGAGGCCCAGCTCCATTTCGCTTTCAGCCAGAGCCACCCATAGCCGGCGGAAGGTCTGATAGCGGCTGTTATCGCTGAACAGGGCGAGCATTTCCTTTGAGGCGTAGCGTGAACTAAGGGGAGAGGAATATTTATCGTGCATTTTTTTGCTCCTTTCAGCGATAGATTATTTCATCCCGGCCGGGGCCTACTGAAACATGGGTTATGGGGCATTCTATATATCTTTCTATATATTCTATATAGTCCCGCGCTTCTTTGGGCAGCTTGTCGTATTGAGTTGCCTTGCTTATGTTGGTTTTCCAGCCGGGCATGGTTATATATACCGGTTCGGCCTTTATAAGCTGAGGGGTAACGGGGAAATCCTTAACTATTTCCTGGCCTATTTTGTATCCGACACAGAGGGGGATCTCCTCCATATAGGAGAGCACGTCCAGCTTGGTAAGGCAGATGCAGTCGGCGCCCTGAAGCCTGGCGCCGTAGCGCGTGGCCACTAAATCAATGGGGCCCACCCGCCTGGGCCTGCCTGTTGCCGCGCCGTATTCATCGCCCGCCTTGCGCAGCTGCTCGGCTTTTTCTCCGTCCCATTCGGCTACAAACGGGCCTTCTCCTACAGCTGTGGAATAGGCTTTGGCTATGCCCATCACTTTATCCACTTTTATAAAGGGCGCGCCGCAGCCTATGGGGGCGTAGGCGGCAAGAGGGGTAGAGGAGGAGGTAAAAGGATATATGCCGTAGTCTATATCCCTTAGGGCGCCCAACTGCGCTTCAAACAGGATATTCTTGCCCTGCTCCTGTGCCTGCTTGAGCAGCAGGCCGGTATCGGTTATATATTCCCTGAAAGGATATCCGTATTTTTTGATCCAGTCCATTATCTCTTCAAGGGTATACTGCTTGCTGTTGTAAACTCCTGAAAGAAAAAGATTTTTATATTCCAGCAAATCAGCCAGACGGCCCCTGAGATAATCTTCGTCCAGCAGTTCGCACATCTGAAGGGCCTTTTTCATGTATTTATCGCCGTACACGGGAGCGATGCCGCGGCGGGTGGAACCGTATTTCTTGCCGGCAAGGCGCTCCTCCTCGCAGATGTCCTGCTGCTTGTGCCAGGGCAGGCAGATAATGGCGCGGTCGCTTATTTTGAAATTATCGGGCGTGATATTTATGCCCCGCTCGCGCAGAGTGGCAATCTCATTAAAAAGATGCTCTAAATCTATAACCGTGCCGTTTCCCAGAATGTTGATTACATTCTCCCGGCATATGCCCGAAGGCAGCAGGTTGAGCTTGAAGGTGCCTAATTGATTCACCACCGTATGGCCTGCATTGTTGCCGCCCTGATAGCGGCACACTACCTGAAAATCCTCTGAAACAAGGTCCACCATGCGCCCCTTGCCTTCGTCTCCCCAGGTTATGCCTACTATTGCCATTGTCGCCATAATAATTCCTCCCCAAAATTGTATTAATCAGTTCAAAGCAGGGTTATGCCCTGCCTGAGGCATTGTTCTATATGTTCCTTCGGCCAGACGGACGCCTGAACCTCGCCTATGTGATGCTTTCTGAGCATGAACATGCACAGCCGTGACTGTCCGATTCCTCCGCCTATGGTAAGGGGGAGAGTGCCGTTTAATATTTCCTGATGGTAGGGCAGAGCCATGCGCTCATTGAGCCCTAATTCGTCAAGCTGGCTTTTGAGCGCTTGGGCGTCCACTCTTATGCCCATGCTGGAAAGCTCAAAGGGTATGTCCAGCTCAGGATAATAAAGGATGATATCTCCGTTAAGCGTCCAGTCGTCGTAATCGGGCGCGCGCCCGTCATGCCTTTTGCCCGAACGCAGGCGGCCGCCTATCTGGGATATAAATACGGCCCCATATTTTTTAGCCGCCATATATTCCCTCTCTTTAGGAGTAAGGGACGGATAGGCGTCCTCTAATTCCTGCGAGGATATAAAGCTGATTTTTTCAGGCAGTACAGCCTGCCCTAAAGAGGGAAAATTGGAGAGCACATATTGCTCCGCGCTTATCAGAGTTTCGTAAATGTCGCAGACAGTCTGCCTTAGGCAGTCAAAATTCCGCTGACTGGGCAGAATGATTTTTTCCCAGTCGTATTGGTCCACATATATAGAATGCAGGCAGTCACAATTTTCATCCCGCCGTATTGCGTTCATGTCGGTATATAAACCTTCTTCAGGCTCAAATTGGTATCTGGCCAGGGCATACCTCTTCCACTTTGCCAGGGAATGCACAATTTCCGCAACACAGCCCGTTTCCTTTATATCAAAGGAGACGGGGCGCTCGCAGCCGTTTAGGTTGTCGTTGAGGCCTGTTTCAGGCAACAAAAAAAGAGGCGCCGAAACCCTTTGAAGCCTTAGCTTTAGAGATAAAGCCCTTTCAAAGAAATCCTTAAGCGCCTTTATTGCGGTTTCGGTTTCCCGCAGATTCAATTTTGGTTGGTAACTCATTTATATCCGCCGCCCATATATTAATAATCATTAAAAAAGAGTGTTTTTTCCATATGCGCCGCCGCATATGAAACACCCTGAGCTTTTGTTACAGGCCGTGTTTCACAATAACGGCCGGCATTTATTTATACTTGCTGAACGCACCGTAAAAAATACTCTATTATAATACCCTAAAGAGCCGCCTCTGTCAATCAAAATATAATTTTGGCGCATTTTTTGCGGGAGCTTTGAGCGGCCGGGAATGTTTAAAGGCGGTTAAGACTTTTCAGCTTGGGACGGGGCTGCGAAAACTTAGGACGGGCTTATAAAAACTGTGCTAAGGTTTTCATTTTTAAGGCGGTGCCCGCTGTGCGCCGGCTGAAAAAGTTGATTTTGGGTATTGATTTTTTGTCATTGAAATTGTATAATATCTTTAATTGAGCAAAATTTACTGCGGGAGGAGTGTAATTCATGATAAATTTTAAAAAATATTCTTTTTATTCCCGCGCATATTTGGTGATTCTCTTATAAAGGCCATTATTATATTGAATATATTTGGGCTTTGACGGAGGTTTTGCGCGCGGAGGCATGACCTTTAGTATTTTACTGCTTTTAAGGAGAAAAATTTCAATAATGAAGGACGATAAAAGAAATAAGCTTCCGGGCTTCCTGGCGCGCATTGCCGGGGAACAAGGAATAGATGCGGATAGCATTATTGCTTTTGGACGGGGGGATCTTAACGCGCAGTGCGCATATAAGGATACATATCTCCTGGCGGATAAAAGCACTCTGCATATCCTTTATATGCAGGATGCTCCTGAACCCCGTGTTTTCGGAGGATACTTTGAACGCAGAAAGCGCCGCAGCCGGTTTATGCAGCAAAAGGAAGCGGGGCGCACATTAGAAAAGCATTTGCAGTTTTCATATGAGAACATTCAGGAGCTCAAGGTGGAAAACAGAATTTCGGGCGGGGCGTTTGTTCTGCTTTCGGGCGGCCTGGAGAGCTTTATATGCGCGTTTTCGGGCGGATATATGAGGGATAATGCCCGCTTTGCTCATATATTAAATAAGCTTATAAAAAAAGAGGAGATTGCGCCTGACGATTTAAAAGAGCCCCATGAGGAAAAACGCTGTCCCAAATGCGGGATGCTTTATCCTGAGAAGGATAGGGCCGTCTGCCCCCGCTGTATGGATAAAAAATCCTTATTTCTGCGCATGCTGGGTTATTTTAAGCCCTATAAGCTGCGGATTGCCCTGTTTTTCTCCTGTGTGGTGCTGGAAACCGTGATGAATCTTTTCGTGCCCCTTTTAAGCGGCACGCTGTTTTATGATGTTGTCAGCCGCAATGAAGAGACGCTTTCCTCTCTGGGGCTGCCTGCGGGGGAATTTGTCCTGGCCGTCGTAATTATCGCCCTGGCTATACTTGTTTCCCGCCTGCTCCAGTCGGGCTTTACCATTATAAAGGGCAGAATAGTGGGACATATAGTGCCCATGGCGGTATACGACATAAAAACAGGCCTGTATAATTCAGTGCAGCGCCTGTCGGTGGGATTTTTCGCCAAAAGGCAGACGGGAGCGTTAATGACGCGCATAAGCGAAGATGCCAACGAGGTTATGAGCTTTTTTATAGACGGCCTGCCTTATATGTTCACCAATATCCTTTTTATGATTTCCAGCCTATTGATAATGCTTTCTATGAGCGTAAGGCTGACTCTGCTCTCTGTTATGACTTTGCCTCTGCTGTTTTTCATAAGCTTTAAAATGCAGCCGGTTTTATGGCGCTATAACGGCAGGCGGCACAGAACGAGGCGCTCGCTTTATTCAGTAATAAACGACAACCTTACCGGCGCGCGTGTGGTAAAGGCCTTCGGCCGGGAGCAGGCGGAAAACCAGCGGTTTTATAAAATCAGCCAAAAGGTGCAGCGGGCCGAAATGGATTTAGTGAATTATGACAATCTCTTTTATATTGTCTATGCCAGTGTGGAGCAGTTCGCAATAGTTTCGGTATGGCTTTTCGGCGCGGGCATGGTGCTGGGCGACGCGCCTGTGCTGGATTACGGCATATTGGTTACGTTTATAAGCTACGTTACTTCTCTGGCCGAGCGCTTGGATTTCTTTTCCTATATATTCCGCTGGTGGGCCGCCAGCATGAACAGCGCGCAGCGCATTTTTGAGATACTGGACGCTTCCCCTGAAGTGGTGGAGAGCGCCCTGCCGGTATGCCTGCCCCAGGTAAGGGGAGAAATAGAACTGAAAAATGTCAGCTTCAGCTATGAACCCAATAAGCCTGTACTGAGCAATATCAGCTTTAAGGCCAGGCCGGGCTGCATGCTGGGAATAGTGGGACATTCGGGCGCCGGGAAAAGCACTATTGTCAATCTTATTTCCAGGCTCTATGACCCTCAGGAGGGAGAAGTGCTTCTGGACGGTGTAAATGTAAAAGAACTTTCTTTTGCCCAGCTCCATAAGTCCATAGCCCTTGTTTCCCAGGAAACCTATATTTTCCGGGGCACTGTGGCTGAAAACATAGCCTATGCACGGCCTGAGGCGGGCATGCGGGAGATAATAGAAGCGGCTGCGGCAGGTAGCGCGCATGATTTTATCATGAAGCTGCCTGACGGCTATAATACCGTTATAGGAGGAGGCGGGCGCAGCCTCTCTGGCGGGGAACGGCAGCGCATTTCCATTGCGCGCGCTATTCTGGCTGATCCCAGAGTACTGATACTGGATGAAGCTACTGCCAGCCTGGACACTCAAACCGAGCGCCGGATACAGGCGGCTATAGACGCCCTGGTAAAAGGACGCACGACCATAGCCATAGCGCACCGCCTGTCTACTCTGCGCAACGCGGATAATTTGATAGTTATAGAAAACGGGAGGATAACAGAGCAGGGCACCCATATGGAGCTGGCCAGGCAAAAAGGTACATATTATAAGCTTTTGCAGCTTCAGAGCAAGGCCCTTGCGCTTAGAGGAATAGGAGAATGAATATGGAAAACAACGATATAATAAAAAGTCAGCTTAAAGCCGTAGATGAAATGTTCAATATAAACTATATTACCGCTGAAAACGCCCTTTTTGAAAGGACGCCGGGCGGCTTTCTGGCCATGCGCTATAAGGATGAATACTATCCCAGGATTCAGCCTTACCGCGCCTTTCCGTTTACTGATTCGGACAGATTCATATCCATAAGGACGAATAACGGGAACGAGAATAAGGAAATAGGCATGATAGAAGAGCTTAAAAGCCTGCCGGAGGAATACTGCAGGATGATAGAAGAGCAGCTGGAACTTAGGTATTTTATGCCCGAAATCATAAGGATACACAGCATACGGGAGGAATACGGCTATTCATACTGGGACGTCCTCACCGACAGGGGAGAATGCCGCTTTACCACCAATATGAGCGCAGGCACGGCGGTTTCTATTTCAGAAGTAAGAATGATTATCAAGGATGTGGACGATAACCGCTTTGAAATAAAGGATATCCGTAAATTAAGCGCGTCCGAACTTAAAATGCTTGACCTTTATCTTTAGGAGAAAAATATATGAATTTATGTGTACAGCCGCCTGAGGAACAGCTTAGGCAGATAGAAGGGCTGCTTGAAGGAGAAAAAATCTGCTATTGCGCTCCCTTCGACCTTACGCCTGACGGAAAAATAATAAAGGGCGCCTTTGTGAGCGTAAGCCGGAGCAGACTGATTTTAACGGGACCGGGAATACAGTCGGTTTATTTGCTGAAGGATTTTGCGCGCCTTGAGTGCCAGATGCTTATAAACAACGCCGTGCTTGTAGGTATAGATAAAAACGGGCGCGAATGTCTGCTTGCGCGTTTCAGGACTGCTAACGCTCTTAAATTTTCCTATATCGCGCGGGGAGCAAACCTGTTTATTAATGGGGAAGACAGGGTTGTAATGAGCCGGGAAAGGGAAAATATCTGCCCCAAATGCGGCAGGGGACTGCATGGGGCCAATTACTGCTCCCACTGCGAGGGACGTGGCCGCACTTTTAAGCGCATCCTTTCCATGGCCCGGCCGCATATTAAGGATTTAATATTTGTTTCTGTTATAATGGTTATTATTACGGGCATAAACGTAGGAGCGCGCTTTGCAGAAAAAGAGCTTGTAGACGAGGTTATAATGGTAAACGGCCCGCTGTCCGAAGCGTATAAATATATTTTAATTATGATAGCTCTTACTGCGGCTGTTATTGTATGCTATGTCCTGCGCAATTACTTAAGCGCGCGTCTGGGCACTAGCATAAGCATGGATCTGCGCAAACGGCTTTATGAAAAAATACAGGCGCTTTCCATAGGCTTTATTTCGGGAGAGAGGCCGGGGGCCCTGATGAACCGCATGACCCAGGATACCCAGCAGATAAGGCGTTTTATGGAAAACACCTTTGCTATGATGTTCAATCAGGTTCTGACTATGCTGGGGAGCATTATAGTAATGTTTATCATGGATTGGCGGCTGTCCCTCATGATTTTGGCGCTTATGCCAGTTATCATACTGTTTACGGCATATTTCAGGCGTATAAATAAAATATTTCACAAGCAGTGGATGGCCAGCGATGAAGTAAACAGCCAGCTTCAGGATGTACTCTCCGGAATAAGGGTGGTTAAGGCCTTTGGCACTGAACAGCGGGAAACATTAAAGTTCTCGACGGGAAATGCTAAAGTTGCGCATATTACTCAGCATGCTGAAAAGCTCTGGGCGACGCTTTATCCTATTTTTGAGCTTATTTTCGGACTGTCTACCGTTCTGGTTATACTTTACGGAGGCATAAACGTGCTTAACGGAAGCTTTACCATGGGAGAAATAACCATGTTTACCTTTTACAGCACAGCGCTTTACGGTTGTATGAGGTGGCTGGGCAATATGCCCAGGATGGTTATAAGCACGCTTATTTCCATAGACCGCATCTACAGCGTGCTGGATGAGGAGGAAACAATAGTCAATCGGGAAAATGCAGTAACGCGGCAGATAGAGGGACGGATAAGCATTAAAGACGTTTATTTTGGATATAACGCCTATGAAACTGTGCTGGAGGGCATCAGCCTGGAAATTAAGCAAGGAGAAATGATAGGGCTGGTAGGCGCTTCGGGCACGGGCAAATCTACTCTTATAAACCTTATAATGCGCATGTATGACGTGGACGCCGGCGAAATAGATATTGATGGAATAGATATCAGGGATTATGATAAGGAATGTTTGCACCGTCAGATAGGAGTAGTGCTTCAGGAACCTTTTCTGTTTTCAGGCAGCGTGCTGGACAATATAAAATATTCTAAGCCTGAAGCGACATATGAAGAGGTAATAAGAGCGGCCAAGCTGGCCAACGCGCATGATTTTGTCATTAAATTTCCTGACGGGTACGATACGAAGGTGGGAGAGAACGGACATAACCTTTCGGGCGGAGAGAGGCAGAGAATAGCTATAGCGCGCGCTGTTCTGTGCGACCCCAAGATACTAATTCTGGACGAAGCGACCAGCAGTCTGGATACTGAGACTGAATACCAGATACAGGAGGCGCTTGCCAGACTGATTAAGGGCAGAACCACCATAGCTATAGCTCATCGCCTTTCCACCCTGCGCGGCGCGGACAGGATAATGGTCATTGATAAGAAAAAGCGTGCTGAATTGGGCACTCATGACGAGCTTCTGCGCCAAAGGGGAATATATTATAATTTGGTTATGGCTCAGCTGCAGATGGGTAAGCTGGACAGCGCTTAAAATGTTCACACAAAATTTAATATTTGTAAATTGACGAGTAAATCGTAATATTATAAAATCACCTGATGTATGATATTATAAATGCGGCGGTGTTATAGTGTACATGAAAAGACTGGCTGTACTTTTAACTGTTGTTTTTATAGTTCCGTTCTTTTCTTCATGCGGAGAGCAGGCTGAAGGTAAAATTGCCGTACCTTCGGTGGGGCCTGATTATTCAAACAGGGCGATAGAAAATTTTGACGGGGAATATGAGGAGGCAAATGATATGCAGCATCCTGTGGCATTTATCACAATGGAATCAGGCGCGGTTATAAAGGCTGAGCTTTATCCTGAAAAAGCGCCTGAGACGGTTAATAATTTTATTTATCTGGCTAATGAGAAAAATTTCTACGACGGCCTTATTTTTCACAGAGTTATACAAAACTTTATGATTCAGGGCGGATGCCCCGAAGGAACGGGCAAAGGCGGCCCTGGTTATACAATAAAGGGCGAATTTGCGGCTAACGGCTTTACCCAGAACAACATTGCCCATGTTCCCGGTACCCTTTCCATGGCGCGCCTGGCTTTTCCTTATGACAGCGCCGGTTCACAGTTTTTTATATGTGTGGCTGACTGTTCTCATCTAAATGGTCAGTATGCGGCATTTGGAATGGTGGTAGAGGGCATGGACGCTGTTTATGAAATCAGTCATGTATCTACCGGTACGCTGGATAAGCCAAAAGATCCTCAGGTTATAAAGAGTATACGCGTGGATACAAGAGGGGTGGATTATCCTGCCCCTGAGGGAGCAAAATAATATTATAGTCTTTTGCATATTTTGATAAATAAGCCGATAGGGAGCACAATACAGATGTGCTCCCTTTTTGTATAGAGAAAAAAACCTGCCGGGCGAGAGGTTAAGGAGAGCCTAGGGATAAGACGGAACTCCTTCTGCAAAACTGGGAATGCGTTTTGTAAACTGCAATGAAGCGCAAAGGGAATTGATTACCGAAAAGTACACAAATAGTTCATCGCGCACAAAATGGAATTTCTAGTATCATATTGTGTTTGTAACAAGCTAGGAATATAGCTCTATATGCCTCCTGAGAATAATATAATATCATATCATAATTGAATTATAATGCCGGGAAGTTGTTCTATGTTGGAAAGCGGGAGAAGATAGGGGAAATTCACAGGAAGCTGAGGCAATGGAAAAGATTAAGCTCATAAAGGAAGAGGAGTTGTGTATATATATTGATGGAAATGCAGCCTAAATGGGCAATATCAGATTTTATAATATACTTAAAGGAAAAGGAGGCAGATGATTTATAAGGTGGGTAATAAGTATAAGTATCCGAACAGGTAATTTGCGGATTTTATGCAGACACAGCGGGAAAGAAGGCAAAATGGATAGGGGAGTATATTGGACGCTAGGAATATGAGTATAAAGCAGGAGAATAACAGATGATTAGAAATTTCCAGGTTCGTTTGCCGAAGGCGGCTGAACTCACGCGGCGAATAAGCAATATATATTGGCGCAGGCAGTGCGATATAGGCAGAGAAAATCGGGTAAAAACTTATATCAAAATACAGGAATAACAAGAATGGAATAATAGGCATATGCTGGATATGGCTGCGGCAGTGCCCATAGGCTGGATGCGCGGAAGCATCGGTTTCGCAGTTGCCAAAGGGTTGCGGAGAGAAGGCGGGGGAGGGGAGAAAAGAGGGGGGTTATTAAGTAACCCTTTTCCCCTCAAAATACCGCAAATGCATTTATTCAGCGCTTACGTTTTTCGCTTTGCCGGCCCTCCAACCTCGCTTTGATTGCACATCCCATGCAAATAAACCGCAGCAGTGCGCAAAAGCCGGCGTCCCCGGCAAAACTATGGGTTTTCATTAAGCCCTATGATTGTACATGCGCAGCGTGACGTGCAAGCCGGCAATAGAGGGCTTTATCCGTATATTACTCTCCGGCTTCGCTGTTTTTTTATTTTCTTACAAAAATTAGCTTCCGTTATTTTGATGTATATTATTTCATCGTAATACTGTAAAACAGTGCTTCTGCTCGTCCTTTTTGCATTTTTATCTTCAGGGATTATTGACATAAACTGATTTCATATGTTAAACTTAAGATGTTGTAAAAAGAATGGTTTCAATTTGTCGTCTTAATTTTTTATATAAAAAAGGGGTATAATAGTAATATGGAAAATAATAATCAGAACAGTAATCAAAATTTTAGTCCAAATAATAATCAGGCCCCCAATCAGGTTCCGCAGAATAACAATATGCCGGTTGCTGCTTTAATTTGCGGTTTGCTGGCTCTGGTATTCTGGTTTATACCCTTAAGGTATTTTAATTTTATAAATTTGCTGTTTTCTATTTTGGCCATTGTGTTTGGAGCAAAAGGCCGTCAAACTGCGTCGCCCAATCAAACGGGAATGGCTACAGCCGGTATGGTGCTGGGTATTATAGGCGTAGTGATGTCTTTAGTTATTATTGTTTGCGTTATTGCCGCCTGGACTGCTATTGCTACTATCCCTTGGTTATAAGTTAATTTCACACACTAAGGTTAAGGGGTAAATTTTAAGCCGTGCGGAGGTTTTCCCGTGCGGCTTTTTGTTTATTCACTAGACAATACAAATAATAGTACAATGCGCCGCAAAGGGGTGAATTGTTGGATTTTGCTGTGTTGCCGTTCTTGAAATACGCCCGGTATTTCCGCGTGCCACCTTGTAGAACCAGACAATTCGCCTCCTACGCGGTCGGAGATTTTGATTTCAATGCCCGTTGATGGCTGCGTGGTGCACGATTATAGGCATACTGTGGTATTTTAAAGACCGCTCAACAAAGTGGAAGCGGCGAGCTCTTGAGCAAAAAAGCATTGCACTCTTATTGTATTGTCCGAGCTAGGGCATAAAAGGAACTGCAGGACAGGAATTTGCCTTGACAAAGGCGTATGTTTAATTTAATATTTTTTCGGGGGTGGGCTTAATGTTTCCATCGTTTGAATTTTTAGGCAGGGAAATAGGACTTTATTCTATATGTGCTCTGGCGGGAATATTTTCTGCCGGAATTTTTGCTTTACACGTTGCTAAAAAGCGCGGGCTGGATCAAAACCAGATGCTTTTCGGTCTGCTTTGGGCGGGCTTGGGAGCCTTTGCCGGCGGGCATTTGCTTTACGGCATTACCAATATTCGGTATCTTATCCGTTTGTTTAACTTAATAGGTGAAATTACTGCTGGGCAGTTTTTTCAGGGCCTTTATTTCGTGTTCGGCGGGATGGTGTTTTATGGCGGACTGCTGGGCGGCATGGCGGCCATGCTCATATATTTGAAATGCAAAAAGCTTTGCGTACCTGAATATTCTGATATATGCGCGCCGGCAGTGCCGCTGTTCCATGTGTTTGGCCGGATTGGCTGTTTTCTTGGCGGCTGCTGTTACGGTGTGGAAAGTGATATCGGCTTTATATATACAAAGGCTCTGGACCCTTTAGCAAACGGCGTGCGCCGCTTTCCCATTCAGCTGGCTGAAGCGGCGGTAAATTTAATTTTGTTTTTTATTCTGTATGGTATGCTTAAGAAAGGCAGGTTAAAGGGTAAATTGTTCTGTCTATATCTTTTAATGTACTCTGTGTGCCGCTTTATATTGGAATTTTGGCGGGGGGATGAAATAAGAGGTTTTATTCTGGGTATATCCACTTCTCAGTTTATAAGCATTTTTGTTTTTATCGGGGCACTGCTGGGACTGCTTTTAATTAAAAAAAGAGCGTTTAAGGATAATCAGGAACTGCATAAAGATTTTTAATGTATGTATAATCCGCATGCTTCTTATCAAGCCGTGGAATTTTGGAGCGCAGTTAAAAGCCTCCCAGGACGGCGCCGTTTGCGGCCCGTAAGGGCCG
>URYI01000034.1 GCA_900552055.1 uncultured Eubacteriales bacterium
TTTTGGCGCCCTAAAATGGCGCCAAAATCACGCGCCGCCCGCCCCCATTCTTAAAAACGCATCTCTAAAGACCTAAAGCAGGCCGCACATACTCTTAATAATTATTTTTCCTTGGTCTCTATTTCATTAAGCAGCATTCTTTCAAATTCATCCGCGGTCATACTGCCCATATCTCCGTTTTTGCGTGAGCGCACAGAACAAGTTTTCTCCTGGGCTTCCTTGTCTCCAATTACCAGCATATAAGGAACCTTATCAAGCTGAGCCTCTCTTATTTTAAAGCCTATCTTTTCGTTGCGGTCATCATATTCAACCCTGACGCCAAGACTCTTAAGCCTCTGTGCCAGTTCACGGCAGTAACCGTCCACACGCTCGGTAATATTCATAATTTTCACCTGCGTGGGGGCCAGCCAGGTGGGCATTGCTCCCGCATACTTTTCAATAAGCAGCGCAAGAGTACGCTCATAGCAGCCTATAGAGGTTCTGTGAATAACGTACGGATACTTTTTCTGACCATCCGCATCAATATATGTCATGCCAAAGCGTTCGGCAAGCTGGAAATCTATCTGGATGGTAATAAGGGTATCCTCCTTGCCGTGCACATTTTTAATCTGGATATCCAATTTAGGCCCATAGAACGCCGCTTCACCCGCTGCTTCAGTATAATCAATTTTCAAATCATTTAGTATTTCACGCATGCGGTTCTGGACATTCTCCCATTCCTCAGGCGTCCCAATGTATTTATCTCTGTCATTTTCGTCCCACTTGGAAAAGCGGTAGGACACATCCTCATACAATCCCAGCGTTTGCAGCATAAAACGGGCAAGCTCCACGCATCCGGCAAATTCTCCCTCAAGCTGTTCAGGGGTACAGGCCAAATGCCCTTCTGAAATAGTAAATTGACGCACGCGTATCAGCCCGTGCATTTCTCCGCTTGCCTCATTCCTAAAAAGAGTGGAGGTTTCAGCCAGGCGCATGGGCAAATCCCGGTAACTGCGCTGCTTAGCCAGGTATGCCTGGAACTGGAACGGGCAGGTCATGGGCCTTAAAGCAAATACCTCTTCGGTGTCTGATTTTTCCGGATCTCCCATTATAAACATGCCATCCCGGTAATGATCCCAGTGGCCGGATATCTTATAAAGGTCGCTCTTGGCCATAAAGGGGGTCTTGGTTAAAAGATATCCCCGTTTCTCCTCTTCGTCCTCCACAAAACGCTGGAGCAGCTGGATAACCCGCGCACCCTTAGGCAGCAGTATTGGCAGCCCCTGGCCTATATAATCAGATGTGGTAAAATAGCCCAGCTGGCGGCCCAAAACATTATGATCGCGCTTTTTAGCCTCCTCAAGATTTTTCAGATGCTCTTCAAGGTCCTGCTTTTTATCAAAGGCAGTAGCATATATGCGGGTGAGCATTTTATTCTTCTCATTTCCCCGCCAATATGCTCCGGCAATGCTTATCAGCTTATAATGTTTAACCGAACTGGTATTTTTCATATGCGGCCCGGCACATAAATCGGTAAATTCACCCTGCCTGTAAAAAGATATCTCTTCTCCGTCGGGCAAATCATTTATCAATTCACATTTATAAGGCTGATCCTTCATAAGCTCCAGCGCTTCGTTTTTAGATAACACAAATCTCTCCAGAGGAAGAGCCTCTTTAACAATACGGCCCATCTCTTCCTCTATTTTAGGCAGGTCATCCATGCCTATCGGCTGGGAAAAATCAAAATCATAATAAAAGCCGTTCTGAATAGAGGGGCCTATGGCCAGCTTGCAGTCAGGATACAGCCTAAGAACCGCCTGAGCCATTATATGGCTGGCCGTATGCCTTAAAACGCTCAAATATTCCTGCTCGTTTCTTTTAGTAATAATTTCAAGGGAACAGTCATTATTAATAACCGTCCGGATGTCCTTTAACTCCCCGTCTATTTTAGCCGCAACGGCATTAGAGGCCAAGCCTTCGCTTATATCTACTGCTACCTCCTGCGCCGTTACCGGCTGAGCGTATTCTCTTACGCTGTTATCAGGCAAAATGATTTTCATAACCGCAGCACTCCTTTTTATAAAATAAAAAAGCTTTTGCCCTAAGGGACAAAAGCTCCGCTTTCGTGGTTCCACCCAAATTACTTCTCTCAAGCGCTTAACGCGCGCCGCACGCTTCAATCATAAGGCGGTATTCGCTGCATTTATTCATGTCCCGCTTTCAGCCAGGACGGGACTCTCTTTAATGAACTTGCAAACACAGCTACTAAACTTAATCATCTTGAATATTTATATTTTAATTATATTATTAAAAGCTTCTTTGTCAAGCAGAATTTTGCTCAGGACGGGTCCAAAACCTTTATTTTTTCTCCAAAAAGGTATAAAACAGCCTCTATAAACGGGTCGTCTGAGTTAATTGAGCCGCACAGGACTATTTCCTTAGGAGCCGTCTCTATTAAAGTATTCAATATTATATCGTTTTGTGTGGCTTCTTTGGGCAGCCCGTTCCCTATCCACTCTATTGGCCGCATATCCTCATCATAAAGCTTAAGTCCGCTTTCTTCGCCTGAAAGATAAATTAAATTCCCGCTCTTTTTTTCCAGGCAAAGCGAATTAGAGTACTCCTTAATCAAATCCAGGAAATCAAAATATTCCCGCTCCATAATAATATCCTGGGCAATAATATCCACCCGCCGCTCCAGTTCCCTTTTTAAATCCCGCATCCTGAACCGGAAAAAGCCATCCAGATTGACTCGTCCGCCCGCTATGAGTTCAGTTAAGGCCGCTAAGCTGGGCTTTAAATCATACTGCGCTTTAATTCTGCCCGTACGAGCCAAAAAGCGCTCCAAATCTTCATTGAGCATAAGCTTCAGCCAGCGCGTGCAGTAAAGGGACAAATACCTTTTTGCTATATCCTCGCAAAGCACTCCGCATACCAGTTCGGGCATCTGGACATATGCGCCGTTTTTATCCTGCATGCTTATAAAAAGAAAGCTGCGGTCAGCCTCATGATATTCTTCAAATTTAATGCGTTCGTCCAGATAATTCAGCGCCAAAGTATCTTTGAGCTTATCCAGCGCGCTTTCCCATGACCGGCAGACCGAAAACCAAATTTCAGACATAAATTCACCTCAATATCTCGACTTATTATGCCCTTCTTGTTTTCTTTTGATATTGAGAATATTTGGAATTAATAGTACATGTAATAATTACATTGTATGTTCCCATTAAAAATCCGGCGTTTTTTTACTGCGCGCCTGCCGAAAATACGTTCAAACTCTCCGTCAGGCGTAATAACGCCCAGAGAAATTTCGTTAAGCAGCGGACGTATGCTCAAGGACATATCTTTATAAACAGCCTTGGCTGAATTAATATCGGCAAGCCTTTTGCCATAAGGAGGGTTTGTAATCAGAAACCCTTTCCCCGACGACTCAAATTTACTTACCTGGCGCCTTAAAAACTTGATGCCCTCCGCTACGCCGGCCCTTGCGGCATGAAAGCGTGCCGCGGCAAGCATATCTTCTGAAATATCCGAAGCAATTATTAATCCTTTTTCTATTGGCCTTTTGTTTGCCGCGGCGCGCTCGCGCTCATCAAACCAGACCTGCCTGTTACTTCCCATCCACCTTTCGCTCTCAAAGCTTCTGTTTAGACCGGGCGCTATATTAAAGGCTTTAAGCGCCCCTTCTATGGCTATTGTCCCCGAACCGCAGAACGGGTCGTACAGCGGGCCGCCTTTATAGCCTATTATCTCCAGAAGGGCGGCGGCGGTAGTCTCGCGCAGAGGCGCCGGCACATTTTTTATTCTATATCCCCTTTTGTGGAGGCCCGCGCCGCAGGCATCCAGCGCTATAACAGCATGATTATTCTGGATGCTGGCAAATACAGAATAAACTTCACCTGTTTCATCAAAAGTATTTTGACGGTATTTATTTTGAAGTTTTTTAATTATACCCTTTTTAACTATGCTTTGGATATCCGGAACGCTCATAAGCTGGGAGCGGGAACAGGCCGCCGATACGTTTATACGCCCATAACGGGAAATTATCTCCTGCCATTGGGCTGAATAAGTTAAATCAAACAGAGCGTCAAAGCTTTCCGCACGGCCGCTAACTATATGACGGTAAATTCTATCCGCGCTTCTCATACCTATGCAGGCCCGCGCCAGTAGTTTTTCCCCGCCCGAAAAAAACACTCTGTTTTCCTGAATGGACGGCGTTATTCCCATTTGACGCAGTTCCTGCGCGGCTATTCCTTCCAGCGCGAATGCTGCCGAAGCAAAATACTCCATTGCTTTTCATCCTATCTTTTATTATTCCGCCTGCTATGATGAATGCCGCAAGCCCGGAAATCGGATATACAAAGCGCACAATCCCGGACAGGCTTAAAAAGCTCATCCCGTAAGAAACCGCGGCGGCGGCGTATATAACCCATTTGCCCTTTTCCTTTGCAGCAGGCATAAAATTATAAAGAGAGCTTATCAAGGTTGAGAATATGGCTCCCCACAAAGTAAGAGCATATAACCACGTCATAACGCCGCCCAGCCTTCTCACCGCGTTTAGCACAGGCAGCTCGCCTATATATCCGCAGGCGGCAATAGACGTATGGAACAGTATAATTACAATCAGGAGACAAAGCGCTATCATTGCGCACGAAATGCCGCGCGTTTTGGAACGCGTCCCAACTCCCATTGACGCGCAGAGCCCAAGAGACATTCCCACGTTATACAGCGCGTATATTCCGCCGCTCGCTATCGCTCCGGGCAAAGACGCTTCAAAATTATCATTCCAAAGAGCGTTGGGAGTAAATATGCCTAACAGAACAGCAAAAATTATTATTACAGGCACTATTATTTTGCAGACGCCCGCAATGCCGTCTGCTCCCTTAATAACCACGGCAACCCCCAATATAAGGGTAATCAGCGCGCCTGCCCAGCCTGAAATTGGCAAAAACTCGCCGCACAGAGCCGAAGCTCCCGCCAGCATTGCACCGGCTGAGACAACCGCGCCCATCACAATACTTGCGTACAGCACGCCCCCTGCTCTTGGAAACAAAAAAAGGCACAGGCTTTTTATATCCCCGTCCGACCTGCTGGCAGCATAAGACGCTATAAGAGAATAAACAAGGCAAATTAATATAACCGCCAATACTATTGCCAGCAGCGCAAATTTGCCCATTGATGTAAAATAGATTACTATTTCTGCACCCGAAGCCATGCCCGCCCCTACAACCGCGCCTATAAAAGCGGCGGCACAGCTCAGCGCTTTTTTAAACTCTCCTCCCATTTTCTCCCCCTCAGCTTTTTTTAAAGCATATGCGGGAGAGCCTGGACATATTGACGAAAAAAGAATGGCTATTCTGTAGAAACCATAGAGGGATTCGCCGGCGCCGATTTATTATCCGGAGCAACCGTATTTACAAGCTGTCCGTTAAAATAGAATCTAAAGGAGCAGCCTAAGAATTTTGCAGCCTCTTCCGCAAACAGCATACGGGACAGGTAAATCTGGAAAAAGTCAGTCAGAGAGGAAGAGTCGTCCATATGGACGTCATATTTTATTATGCGCTCCTGCTTGTCTACAAACAGATTATTCTGCTTAATCGCATAATTTACCCTGTCGTGGATATCGTTATAATCATATTTGCCCCTGCGCACCCGTGTTCTGTGGGCGTCAATCTTATCAGCAATTATAAGAGCGGCGCTTATAGAGCTTATAGGCTTGCCTACCTGCTCTTCATGATTGCCTATCGCACCCGCTATCTGCACTATTTCATTCATAGGCATTCCCATATCGGATAAAATCGGGATGAGCAGAGCCGCGCCCGTTATGCCGTGATTGACGCGGTTTATTAAGTTCCCCACATCATGCAGCCATCCTGTTATGGCCGCCAATTCCACCGTGCGCTCCTCATAGCCCAGCTCTCTCAGTATATTGGCGGCCGTGCGGCTGACAAAGCCCACATGCCGGGGGCCGTGTTCGGTATAGCCCATAACCTCCAAGGCGCGGTTGGCGCCGTTTACGAGGTCCGAAATATCCGGATTAGCACATATATCCTTCAATGTTATTACATTTTTCTCCATCAGGTGTCCTGTTTCAGCCTTTGTTTAAAGCTGACCTTTCTGCATAAAACTTTTTATGCTGTGAATTAAGGCAATAAAAATCAATTAAGCGGCATATCAGGAGATTTCATCATCTCATAATACGGGTCTCCCTCGAATTGCCTGTCCCGCGCAGTCTCGCCGCCCAGAGCTTCAATCGCGTTGCATATTTCCACATAGTCAATATAATTTATATCCCTGCTGTATTCCAGAGCCTTAAGGTCGTCTAAGCAGCGCTCAATGCCGCTCTCAGCCATCATGGCCGCAACAAACGCGGTATTTTCAGACGACTCCAATAATTGATGCAGTCCGTCATACAGGCGTGCATCTGCCTTTATATGCACGAGCGCATTCATAAGCAGCTCTTTAGCCCATACGCTTCGGGCATTTTCAAACGCGGAAAGTATTTTGTCAAAATACTCTCTGGGAGCTTCGGAAAGCGCCTCTGCCGCTGCCTCCGCTATCTCGTTTTCTTCCCGGCTCTGAGAAAGCATATCCATATAATCATCATAGGGCAGCCTGGATTGCATTTCGGCAAGAAGATTAATAATGGTAATAACCGCAGGCGTTCCCAGCATACCCGAACGGTATAATTCATAAAGCCCCTTTTCCCCGGCGGCGCCTCTTTTAACAATGGCCTCGCATATCAAATCGGGAATTTCGCCGCATTCAGCATACTGAATAAACAGGCTGTTCAATTCCTCGGCGTCCATTTTATCCAGCTGCGCTCTTTCGCCGCTAGCCCATTCGTCATAAAGGGCATGCAGTTTCTCCTCTATCTGCTCAGGCTTTTTATACTTTTCCTTATTCTGTTCATACCAATTATCAAAATATTCCTTAAACTCCGCATCGTAATCAATCAGTCTGCTCATTTTTCATCATTGCTCCCATCCAACAGAGAAATTATTTCTTTTATTTTTTCCCCGCTTATATTATATACCTTTGAAAGCTCGCCGATATCAAATTTTTCATCATGCTCCCGGCAAAGCAGGATTTCCAGGGCCGCGTTTATTTCGTTAATATCATTTACAGGCCGTCCCTGCATAAGCTTATATATCATAGCCATATTCATCTGCACTTCAGCTTCGCTGTACTTTGAGGTTATTCTTCTGCTGACTGTGAACACCACAGGATATCTGTAAAGCGCTCTGAAGCTTTCCCCGTTTATAAGCTCTCCCCCATTGCTGACCGGCAAACCCCTTAAATCCAGACCCGCGTCAAATAAAGCGTCAAGAGCCTCTTTTTTGCGTATAATGTCCATTTTTTCACCGCAGAGGCATATGGCTATAACGCTTAAAACGCCCGGAGAATCAAACGGAAGCCTGGCAACAAGGCTTTTAAGCGAGTCAAGCGGCCCGTAAAGCATCGCATATCTGATTAAATCAAACGGCGGTTCAGGAAGAACGCCGCTCTCCAGCGTCTTTAAAAGGAAAGCGTCCCCTTCCTCCTGCATTCCCGGCGGGAGCGCATAAATATAAGAGAGGCTCTCAGGCCGGAAGGTTTGGGAAAGCATTTCCCTAAAGCCAGCCGCTTCGGGGCTGCCGCCGTCCAAAAGATACAGGCGTCCGAACATTTCAAACGCGCCCTTAATATCATGATTATTATAATAGGCCGCTCCTAGTGCGTAAACAAGCTGTATATTATAATCATCACCGTTATACAGATTAAATAATACCCTTACGGCAAGGGGAGGATTGTTGGCCCAGTCAAAGAAGCGATACAAAAGTTCCAGCTCCCTGGGATAGCATTCGTTAATGTCCTCTATCAGGCCTTCAAAATAACTTTCTTTTACGCTGTCGCTAAGCTGTGCGGCGGCTATATAGCCGTACACCATAGCAAAAACCGAGCCGGCATCCATATTGAGCAGCTTATAGGCGTAATCAAGAAGCAGCCCCCATTCGTTCTGGTAATATAAAATGAGAATCATGGTCTCTAAAGAAGGAATGGTTTCGCCGTATTTTTCGGTATATTGCTTGAGCAGTTCCAGAGACATATGTTCCCTGCCGACGGTAACAGACATTAAACGGGCCTGTTCCAGCATCTGCTCCGCTTCAAAATCCTGTATATCCGCTTCTCCAGGCTGTTCCTGCTCCTCTTCGCCCGATTCGTTCAGTTCGGTTAAATAATTCAGCGCATCGTTTGAATACTGGCCGTCCGGACTGCTTTGAATGCTTGCGCGCAGCAGCTTTGCCGCACTGAGATAATCCCCAAGGCCTATATAGGCTTCGCCCATTATGTAATACAGTATCCCTTCCTGGCCCGGCTCCAGCTTTAAAACTGCTCCTGAGGCTGCATATTGAACAGCCTCAGAATATCTGCCCACTTCATTTAGGGCAAAGGCAAGATCGGTAATGTAAAAAGGATTGTCCGGCTTTTTCTTTACCGCTTCCTTAAGATAATAAACGGCGTTAAGGTAATCTCCCGAATAGGCTGCCTTGCTTCCGCGCTCATACATTCTTTCAGCGCTGTTTTTTACGCTGACTATATCTCCCATAATATCACCTGAAAATTACTCCAGCTCATCAGCTTTGATTATATATTTACTGCCGCAGAACTGACAGCACATTTCAATTTCCTCCTGCGCGGCCAGTTCCTCCCTGTCTGACTTCGGAAGAGCAAAAAGCGCTTCCAGCATGCGTTCGCGTGAACAATCGCAATTATAAAAAACTTCTTTTTCTTCAAGAGAACGCGCGCCTATCTCCCAGAAGGAATCATGCAGAAATTCCTCCAGGCTCTGATAATATCCTGCCAGCTCGCTTACCGGCCTGAGCCTGGAAAGGGTTGTTTCTATCTGCTCTAGTGCACTTTGAGTGCAGCCGGGCAGCGGCGTAATTAAAATTCCGCCCGCTGAAACAACCTGGGCGCGTTCAAAACCCACTCCCAGCAATACGGCAGAAGGCTGCTGCTCGCTTATATAATAATATCTCGCAATATCTTCTGCGATTTCTCCCGAAACTAATTCGGATACGCCCACATACGGCTCTCCCGTTCCCGAATCGCGGGCAACAGTCAAAGTGCCGTTCTTTCCTACTGCTCCCCCTACGTTCAGCTTGCCGTCCTGCCGAAAGCCCGCACGCGCGCCGGGATTCGCGGCATAGCCCTTTAACACCCCGCTGCTGCCCGCTACCGCTATTATGCTGCCGGCCGGGCCGTCTCCCTTAAATGTAAGGGAAAGCCTTTCCTTTTCTCCTTTAAGCCTGCCGCACATAAGGCTCGCGCCCATTAAGGCTCTGCCCAGCGCGGCCGTTACCTCAGGCGAAGCGTTATGTATTTCCCCCGCGCGGGCGACTGTGTCCCGCGCGCTTATTATTTCAACTGCCGCCTGCCCGTCGCAAAGCAGCCCGTGTAATATTCCGTCTTTCATATTTCCCTCTTTTTATCTTAATGCGGGGCGCATGTCATTTATATGCTATAAAAAGCATCCTCCCGCTGTTTTCATTTGCCGGCTGATTGTTATATCCGTCCCAGCTTTCTATTCTTGTAAAACCGCTTTTTTCAAGCATGCCTTTTATTTCAGACAGGCTGTAGGCCCGCTGGGTATGAATTTCATCAAAGCGCTCATAAAGGCCGTTGGACTGCTTTACAAAAAAGGTCAGTTCCATACTGCACAGCTTGTCCTTATAGCTGCTCTGCCAGAAATATGTAATATCTTCATCATCCTCATAATACAGATTGCCGGGCAGTATTTTTTCCAGCTTATACCGGCCGCTTACATCAAAGGCCAGCGCTCCCCCCTCTTTTAAAAAGCGGTAAGCACAGTTGAAAAAGCTTTGCGCTTCCTGCGGATTAATAAGATAATTAACTCCGTCGCAGACGCAGGTTATAAGGCTTACAGGCCTGTGCAGGCTGAAATGGGCGATATTGCCCTGGACAAGGCGCGCCCTTTTCCCAGCCGATTGAATGCGCTCGGAGGCAATTTGGAGCATATCCTCAGATATATCCATAGCCGTCCCTTTCAAGCCGCGCTTCAGCAATTCCAAAAGGGCGCTTCCCGTGCCGCAGGCGGCGTCAAATGCCTCCGCCCCTTTAGGCACCGCGGTTCTTTCCAATATAAAGCCTATCCACTGCTCATACGGGACGTCCTTCATAAGCGCATCGTATACATGCGCAAACTTAGCATACTGCATCAGTTATCGTCCTTTTTATCCTTGGACTTTTCCGGAGCCATTCCCCGCCTTGAAGGTACGTCGTCGTTAGTAAGGTTCTTTTGGAATTTATCAAAGATACTGCCGCAGTATATGGTTTTAGCCAGGAAAAACAGACTGAAGCCCATAATCAGTACTATAACGGATGATATCTGATATATCAGAGCCACCACAATTATAACCGCCGCCATACAGAGCAGCACCAGTATATTGCGGGGAACCAGCATTAATCCGAAAATAGCTGAATTCTTTAAGATTTTGCTCAATGGCAGATCATAAGTAACCATAATGGGGTAAATATATATGGAAGTCAGGAAATAGAGAAAAGCTATAAGGCTTATGCCTATCATAAATACATATCTAAGACCCGACTGCTCGTTTTCCACAAAATTATGGAACCAGAACCATATAGCGTAAATGAGTACGCCCACTAAAAGATTGACAACCAGGCCCTTTTTCCAGCTCCGTTTAAATTCCTTAAAAAAATCCTTTACAGGGGACGCCTGCTCTCCCCACGACCAGTTTCTTATGACGTAATGCACGCCTGCCTTAGCCGGCCCTGCTATTGCATAGAGAGGTATAAACATCAATAGATAGGTATTAAAGTAGCTTAAAAGCAGGTTGCCGTCTATGCTGCCGTCCATAGCCGTTTTTTGCACTATTGCAAAATAGGAGAACAATGTAAAAATTATCAGCGGGAGCAAAAACACGACGTAAAGCAGATTGACTGTTATAAGCCCTGTAAATCTTACCTTTACAACGTCTATAAACAAATCAACACGGTTCTTGGGCAAATCGGCAGTTGTAAAATCCTTTTTGTCCGGTTTGCCGTTTATCAATCTATCAAACAACTTACCCATTCTTTTAAATACCGCCTCTCAATATTATTAATTCTCAATAATCCGGATATACATTTCCAAGCCATATAAAAGCGCCCGCTCGTCAAAGTTAAACTGCGCGCTGTGGAGAGGCTGATTCCCTGAACAGCCCAAAAACATGAACAGCGCGTCCCTCACTCCCTGATAAAATGAAAAATCCTCCGCTATCATAAGAGGGGGCATCATTGCCAGCGCATCCGCTTCCAGCAGCCTGGAGGCGCTCTTGGCAAGCTCGGCGGGATTAACAACGGCAGGAAAGCGCACATGCTCAATAACCTCCGCTTCTGCGCCGCTGGAGGAAGCCGCGGCTGTTATTTTATCAATAATTCTTTTTTTAAGCCGAGCATATGTATCCTCTTCAAAAGTGCGCATGGTGCATTCCATTAAAGCTTCCCCTGCAACTATATTGCGCCTTGTGCCTGCTTCCAGCCTGCCCACGGTTATAAGGGCGCATACATCAGGAGGAAGAGTGCGCGTAAGAATATTCTGGATACCCAGATAGCACTCGGAAGCTACGGCCAAAGCGTCTATCCCTTTATACGGGGCGGCGCCATGAGCCGCGCGGCCTGTAATTTTTATATCAAATTCACAGGCTCCCGCCATAAGAGGCCCCGGAACAACTGCAATTTTGCCCATTTCCAATTCGGGCATAAGATGAAAGCCATAAAGCCTGTCCACATGCGGGTTCTCCAAAACCCCGGCTTCAATCATGCGCCTGGCTCCTCCGTTGCCCTCCTCGCCCGGCTGAAATATAAATACCAGATTATACTTTAAGCTGTCCCTGTGCTCCGAACACCATTTGGCAAACCCCATGAGCAGAGCCATGTGCCCGTCATGCCCGCAGGCATGCATTACGCCTTCTCTCTTAGAAGCAAAAGCAAGATCATTCTGCTCTGTTATCAAAAGCGCGTCCATATCAGCGCGGAAGCCTATTGTCTCGTATGCACCCGGAGCAAGAATAACTCCCTTGACGCCCGTATCAGCCAAGCACTGCACTTTATCCAAACGCAGTCCTTCTAAAAATCTTACTATAAAGGCCTGAGTATCATATTCACAGTCGCTAAGTTCAGGCTGCATATGGAGCTGCCTGCGCAGCGAGCGCATAAGCTCTTCGTAGCCCGCTGTGTCCTTCCTTACTTTTACCATTTTTCACTCCCTGATATTTCTTTGCTCGTATTTTGTTATTTTAACTTATTTCGCAGAAAATATCAATTAAAATCTATCATTTCCCTTCAGCTTAATCTCCGTCAGGTATAAGGTTGAGCATTTTGTCCGTTTCGTCCACATTAACGTAATTATTGGGCACAGTACCTACTATAATGGTTTCTGAAACGGTAATCTGCGTGCTGACAGTAACCGAAGAGCTGGCAGTGGGCAGTATAATTATAACCTCGGTACTAATATTAAGCACTATTTTGTGGCGCGTCTGGTTAATGCCGGCAGCTGCAAATTCGCTTTTATACTGCGTGCTGACATTGCCGGCAGGCTGTATGCGCACATTGACCATAGGGCCTGTGCCCGAAAACAAATCGCTGCCCAAAACAGAGCCTAACGGAATGGAGATATCATGTTCCTGGGTCTTTTCCAACTCTTCCTGAATAGCAAGAGACGCATTATACGCTATGCCGTTCATTCTGATTGAATCGGCCGAAAGATATGTAACGTGGCCTTCGTCGTCTGTTGTAAGCGTAACTAAATCCGAATATTCAGAGGAACTGCCCATAACGCCAAGCACGCATTCATTGGCCAGCTGGGAAACCCATTCCTTGACTTCAGCGCTCGCCACATTCATTAAAAGCGGAGATACCTGGCTGTCTATAACAAAAAAGGCTACGGCGATCACTAAAATAATTACGCCAATAATGATACTTGTCCTTTTAAGCTTACGTTTCATAAGCATACCTCCTGTTTCGGATTTATGAACAATGAAAGAATTTTTTTGGCTTTTAACCTCTGAAAGATTGTGATATACTATTATTGTATGCTATAATGACTATAAACTTTAATCCCTAAAAGGAGAGAATACGCTGATGCCTCGAAAAAAAGGCGGTTCAAATAGATACCCCCATTTAAATAAAAACAACGGTCAGAACGAATATGAATTTCAGCCCGGCCAGGACGCGTTTATAGAGGATGATTTTTCCGAAAAAGAGGAAGAGATTTTTATTGAGCATAATCTTCCTCATTCCTCTTCCGCCCAAAAAAGCGAACGGCGTCCCTCTATAGCTGACGAAGAAATACCTGACGAAGTGCCGGTGGACGCTGAAAAAATAACAATACGCCCTCATAGCTCGCTTGAAGATTCGGGCAGTATTTATATCCAGGACGAGCAAGGCGGTACTTTTATCCAGGAGCAGCTTGCGCATGACGCTGCTTCTAACAGCGTTTCAACAAAGCGCCGCGGGGAGAAAAAGCCAAAAGAAAAAAAAGAGCGATCCAAGGATGAAATATCCATAGGCGACCTTTTCAGCAAACGCACAAAGCCCCGCAATTACTTTATAAACTTGATTTTTAAAACGGGGAAGTATTTTGTGATTCTGCTCCTGGTATGCGGGTTCAGCGGTCTCGGAGCCGTTCTCGGACTGGCCAGAGGATACGTTGAATCCCTGCCCGATATTGATTTTGGCAGCATAACCGATTTAGACCAAACTACTTATATCTATGATATCAACGGTGAACTGCTGACCAGCCGCTACGGCAGCGAGAACCGCGAGTGGGCGGATATAGAAGAAATTCCCGAAATGCTCCAGAACGCCTTTATCGCCATTGAGGACGTCCGTTTCAGGCGGCACATAGGGGTTGACTTTAAGCGGCTTATAGGCTCTTTTATACTCAATATGTCCAGCGACTCCATTCAGGGAGGCAGCACCATAACCCAGCAGCTTATAAAAAACACCCTGCTTTCTACTGAGCAGACCTACAAGCGCAAAATACGCGAAGCCTATCTGGCTATTCAGCTTGAACAGCAATGTACAAAAGATGAAATACTGGAGGCTTACTTAAACACCATTCCTCTGGGGGGAAGTATTTACGGCGTTAAAACGGCGGCGATGGACTACTTCGGGAAGGAGCTTTCCGAGCTGACCTTGAGAGAATGCGCAACTCTGGCCGGATTGACGCAGAATCCCTCCAGATATAATCCGCGCCTTAATTATTATTCCCGCAATACTCCAGAGCGCACGGACGACCGCGCCAACAACGTGCTCAACGAAATGTATGAAAACGGGTTTATAACACTGGCCGAATACGACGCAGCTATGGCAGACCAGCTGGTAGTATTAGAGGAATCTCCCCTCAAGGATCAGAACGAAATGCTGGCCTTTGTGGAATACTGCATCTATGACGTCATTACCCAGCTCCTTAAGCAGGAAGGATTAGAGGATACCAGCGCCAACCGGAGCGCAATGGAATCCAAAATACGCACCGAAGGGTACCATATATATACCACCATAGACCCTGAAAAACAAAAGGCGGCCGAACAGGCAGTATATAATTACACAAATTATCCCTCCATGCGCTATGATGAGGATAAATATACCATTCAAGGGCGCAATCCGGACGGCACAATTATAACCCTTGTCCAGCCTCAGGCCTCCTCGGTTGTCATTGATTACCGTACAGGGTATATAGTTGCAATGGTAGGAGGCAGGACGGCCCCAGTAAATCAAAAGGAATATAACCGTGCGTACCAATCCACAATGCCGGTAGGCTCGTCCATAAAGCCCATAACAGTATACGGACCCGCGCTTGACTTGGGCAAATCGGCGGGCACAATTTATTATGACACGCGTGCGCCTATTGAAAACTGGGGAACGGAAAAAGGATATCCCTCTAATAACGGCGAAACCGGATATACCGGCTCGGTGACAATGCGGTATGCAGTCCATCGCTCTCTTAACACAGTGGCGGCGCAGGCTTTAATGTATGACGTGGGAATTGACACGGCCGTAAGCTATTTAGAAGCAATGAATGTAGACCCCGACCATATCAACGCGGACGGGCCGGGGCTGGCTCTTGGAACCAGCGGGCTCACCCCTCTTGAAATGGCCGCATGCTTTGCCACCATCGCTAATATGGGCACCTATTTGCAGCCCATAAGTTTTACAAAGATAACAGACCGCCAGGGAAATGTTATTCTGGACATGGTGGCCGAACAGGAAACAAAGCAGATATATAAGCCCTCTTCAGCCTATCAGCTCATAGATATGCTCTATACAGCCCTCAACGGCGGAGGCTCTGCGCAGGGCGCGCTTATGGACGGGCAGACAGTCTGCGGCAAAACGGGTACCAACAGCGATTACCGCGGCGTTTATTTTGCAGGCTTTACAGGATATTATGTAGGCTCGGTATGGATAGGCAGCGACGCATATAAACCGCTCAGGAACGCTCAGGGCGGAACATATGCCGCTCCGTTATGGAAGGATATAATGGAGCCACTGCATGAAGGGCTGCCTAATAAGGCCGTAACTGAAGTTACCATGGAAGAATTGGGCATTGAAGAATTTAAGTTCTGCAAGTATTCGGGCAAGCTTGCCACCAGCGCCTGCCCTGAGACTGTAACCGATATTGGCGTAGCCGCCGATGTACTGGCAGATCCGTGCGACTGCCACAGGTCTGTTACAATATGCCTGGACACCAACTGCATAGCCACAGACTACTGTCCCAATACCCGGACAATTTCGGCACTAATACCTCCCACTTCCGGGCAGCTGGCCAATATATATTATAACTATCCTGAAATATACCGGAGGTATTACTCGGACAACGTGCTTACCATCAACACGGAGTGCTCGGTCCATACGGCGCAGTGGCAGGGCGAGCAGGAACTTAAGGAACAGCTTCACTTCAATGCCCAAAGACTGCTCCAGAGAAGCGAACAGTATGCGCCGCAGGTAGAGGATCCTGCCAGCTATCAGCAGCTGCTTGCGCTTACTGAATCGTTAAGAAACGCTTATAACAATTATGATACAGTAAGCTATGATTACTACAGAAGCTGCTATAACGACTTATACAATCTGATTATATCCCTGGGATTCCCGCTGGACTTCTGAGAAGGGCAGAAAATATATAAACAGCTGGCAAGCTTAACAAGGCGAGCATAATAAATAACCGCGGCGTTTGGCAGGCTTTAGCCTGCCTGGCCGG
>URYI01000035.1 GCA_900552055.1 uncultured Eubacteriales bacterium
GTGTTATACTCTTACTCATAAGGGACAGAACTCCTTTTTTGGGTTTGTTGTGTGTAGTAACTTAACTATACCCTATGAAGGCTCTGTCCTTCTGCTTTTTTATCCGCTTTTTTGATCTCTACTGTCCAAGATGTATTGTAGCTCTACAATGGAGAGTGCCCCAAGCGGTGTTATTTAAATTGACACCGGGCTTTTACATATGGTATATTATTTAATAAACAAAAAAGGACATTATGATAATGGAATTAAAGGACAGGATAGAAGTAAAAGACGGCCGTTTGGCAGTTTCAGGCTGCGACTGTGTTGAATTGGCTAGGGAATACGGAACTCCCCTTTATGTGATGGATGAAAGCCGCATAAGAGCCAACTGCCGTTCATTAGTCAGTGCGATGAATAAATACGCGCCCGGCGGCCGGGTGATGTATGCCTCCAAAGCGTTTATGAACAAGGCCATGTGCGTTATTGCGGCCAGCGAGGGGATGGGGCTGGACGTGGTTTCGGGCGGCGAACTGTATACGGCTCTTGAAGCGGGCATTTCGGGTTCGCTTATAGAAATGCACGGAAACAACAAGACCTATGAAGAAATTAAAATGGCCATTCGCGCTAAGGTCAGCCGCATAATAATAGACGGCTTTGACGAGATAGAGCGCATAGAAAGCGCGGCGCGGGAACTGGGCGCCAAGGGAGTGCCTGTGCTTATCCGTATACGTCCGGGCATAGAGGCGCATACCCATCAGGCTGTGCAGACTGCCAATCTGGACTGCAAATTCGGCTTCAATATGGCGTCGGGCGAGGCTATGAAGGCTGCCCGGATGCTTATGGCAAACGAGTATTTCGATTTTAAAGGCATTCACTGCCATATCGGTTCGCAAATATTTGAAATACCGCCTTTTGAGGTGCTGATAGGGCATTTTATGGGTTTCGCCACGCAGCTTAGGGACGAGACGGGCTTTATAATAGACGATTTTAACTGCGGAGGCGGTTTTGGGGTAAGGTATACTTCGGCTGACGACCCTAAAGAGCCTGCGCTGTATATTCAGCATATTGCAAAGGTTTTAAAAGAGATATGCGCCCGGCACTCATATCCGGTTCCGCATATTACCGTTGAGCCGGGCCGCAGCATAGTGGGCGAAGCGGGCTATACGCTTTATACCGTGGGCGGCGTTAAGGAAATACCCGGCATTAGGACGTACGTTTCAGTTGACGGCGGTATGTTTGACAATCCGAGAAACGCGCTTTACGGCTCTGAATATACTGTTGTAAGCGCTCAGCGGCCGGATTCGCCCCATACGCGGGAAGTGACCATAGCGGGCAAGTGCTGCGAATCGGGCGACCTTATAACCGAGCACGCTTTTCTGCCGCAGGATATAAGCAGCGGAGAAATTATTGCTGTTTTAACTACCGGAGCATATAATTATTCTATGGCCAGCAATTACAACCGCAATACCGTACCTGCCGTTGTTCTGGCAAATAACGGTCGCGCCAGCGTTATAGTTAAGCGGGAGAGCTATGAGGATTTAGTTGCGCGGGATGTGGTTCCTGAGTATCTTATTAAATAAACGGAGGTCATCATGATTTTCAATTTAATAAGGAACGGCTTTTCTCTGGAAGATTTGCTTTCCTTTCTTATAATGATACCCCTTTTGATGTTTTCCCTTTCAATACATGAGTATGCGCACGCCTTTGCGGCACATAAGCAGGGAGACGATTATGCGCGCATGATGGGCAGAATGACCATTAATCCCTTAAAGCATCTTGACCCCTGGGGCTTTTTAATGCTGCTTTTGCTGGGATTCGGGTGGGCCAAGCCCGTGCCTATAGTGCCGGCCAATTTTAAAAACGGCCGCCGAAGCATGATAATAGTTTCAATAGCGGGCGTACTGGCTAATATTATCCTGGCTTTCATAGTTGTAAATCTATGGTGCTTTCTTAATTATACATGCGGACTTTATATATTTGCAGATCCGGCCATTTGGGCGCAGGTGCTTACGGAGATTTTCAGTTATTTAATAATTGTCAATATCACCCTGTGCGTATTTAATATCATTCCGCTTCCTCCGCTGGACGGATATAAGGTAGTAAGGGAATTTTTCTATAGCTTTAATACCCGAAACATATTTGCTTTTCTGGACAGGCATGGAACTATAATCCTGATGATGCTGATAATCTTTGGCGGAACGTCGGGCTTTATTGAGATGGTAAGCGGATATATTCTGAGTGCCTTTGACTGGATTTGCGGGCTGATATATTTGTAATTTATGGAATTTAAGCTAAAGCAGTTTGAAGGGCCGCTGGATTTGCTGCTGCATCTCATAAATAAATCCAAAATTGCGGTGGAGGATATTTTTGTTTCGGATATAACCGAGCAGTATCTGGAATATATGGATGCGCTTTCAGAGCCGGATATGGATTCGGCAAGCGAATTTCTTGCAATGGCCGCGCTGCTTTTGGAGATAAAATCCCGTTCCCTGCTGCCTAAGCCCCCAGCGCCTGCGGAGGATGAAGAGGATCCTCAGCAGCTGCTTATCAGAAGGCTTAAAGAGTATAAGCAGATTAAGGAGAACAGCCAAAAGCTCAGGGAGAACGAGCAAAAGCTGGAGGGGCGTTATTATAAGCTGCCTCAGGAACTGAATTTTGACAAGCGCTTTGAGCTTTCGGAAGTGTCCCTGGAGGCGCTTATGGAAGCTTTCAGGGAGGTGCTCTCCCGCGTAGAGCAAAAGCGCGCTCCCGCCGCCGTGCGCGAGATAAGAAGGGATATGTTTTCCGTGCGCGAAAAAATGACCTATCTTAAGCGCAGGCTGAATGATAAAAAACGCATTAGCTTTTATTCGCTTTTTGAGACGGATAGCTCCCGCCAGGAGGTAATTGCAACCTTCCTGGCTCTTTTAGAGCTATGCAAGCAGAGGTTTTTGCTTATCAGGCAGGACAGTCTGTTTGCGGATATTTCTATAAAGCTTGCAGAGACAAGCCAGGGGGTGGAAGAGGAATGAATCAGGAGGAACTGGCAGGCGCGCTGGAAGCGGCGCTGTTTATTGTGGGCGAACCCCTTGATGTCAGCAGGATATGCACGGCGTTTAAAATAACCCAGATTGAATTGGCTATGGCGGTGGATGCCCTTCAGGAAAAATATGGTGAAAACAGCGGGATAAAGGTGCTTTATTTTGGCGGCAGCGTTCAGATGTGCACTAATGAAAAATATAAGGCCCAGCTTGAGGATTTATTGAATCCTGTCCAAAAGAAATCCCTTTCCCAGGCCAGCTTGGAGGTATTATCCATAATAGCCTATAAGCAGCCCATAACACGCGCCGAGATAGAGGAAATTCGGGGGGTCAAATGCGACTATTCGGTCATGTGGCTGCTCCAGAAGGGTTTAATCCAGGAAATGGGGCGTAAGGAAACCCTGGGCCGTCCCATGCTTTTTGGAACAACCGATTTATTTCTGCGTCATTTCGGGCTTTCCTCTTTAAATGACCTGCCCAGGAACCAAGAAGAATTAAGCGCGCTTGAGCCTGAAGAAGAGGAAGAATCTTAATTGACGGGAAAAATAACAGCTTAGTATTTTTAGTTGTATGGAGGAAAATTAAAATGAAAGTACAGATTTTAGGCACGGCTGCGGCCGAGGGCTTTCCGGCGCTTTTTTGTAATTGCGATGCATGCAAAAGAGCTTTTGAAAAGGGAGGCAGGAACTTGCGCACCCGTTCGGGCGTCATTGTGGACGACCACTGCATGATTGATTATTCGTGCGATACATTGATGCATATGTATCAAAACCATTTGGATTTGGCCAAAATTGATACGCTGCTTTTATCTCACTCACACGAGGACCATTTTTATGTGGATGATTTTTTCTGCCGTACATTCGGTTATACTGGCACTTACGACCAGATGGCGCACTTAACTGTGGCGGGCAACGAGGCCTGCGGGAAAAAGCTGAGCAGCGTGGATAATTATGTGCAGAAGGGCAAAATGAATTTTGAAGTTTTGCATGCCGGGGACGTTAAATTATATAACGGCATAAAGGTAACGGCCTGTCCGGCGCGGCACGATCCCGGCCAGGAATGCCTGGTATTTATTCTGGAAAAGGACGGCAAGACCTTTTTTTACGGACATGATTCGGGCTATTATCTGGAGGAAACCTGGGAGATGCTTAAGGGCAGGCATTTGGACCTTGCTTTGCTGGAATGCACCTGCGGCGTGCGCGAAGCGGGCATGACGGGCGGGCATCAGGGCTTCCCTGATAATATTAAGGTGCGCGAGCGCATGTTAAGGGAGAATATCGCTGACGGCAGCACCATATTCTGTCTGAGCCATTTTTCGCATAACGGCGGCATGGATTATGACGATGCCGTAGCTGCGGCTGTGCCTAAGGGCTTTATAGTAGCCTATGACGGCATAGTGCTGGAAATATAATTTTTTGTTGTGTATAGCGCTGGTGTACAAGGAAAGTGAGTATTATCCCTTGTTTATCAGCGCTGTGTTTGCTGGGGCGAAGCGAGCGGCTTTGCCTCTTTTTATTATGGAGGTTTAGATAAGTGAGATATATTTGTTAATATTGCTGAATTGCGGGAATTAAAAAATTTTAGTAGCTATTTTATGGTTTGCGCGTTATACTTATTCGGGAAAACTAAAGTACGGCGGCAAAATATTGGGGGCGTTAATTTGATTCATTTGCTTTTGGCTATAATATATCTTGCTTTTGTAAGCCTGGGACTGCCCGACGCGCTTCTGGGAGCTGCATGGCCCAGCATGTACCCGCAGTTCGGCGTGCCTGTCTCTTATGCGGGTATCATATCTATGATTATCGCTTTAGGAACAATTATTTCCAGCCTGATGAGCGATAGGCTGACCCGCAGGCTGGGCGCGGGACGGGTAACGGTTATCAGTGTTGCCGTAACTGCTTTTGCGCTGATGGGATTTTCTTTTTCAAAGTCATTTTGGCTGCTCTGCATTTTGGCTGTTCCGTATGGATTAGGGGCGGGCAGCGTTGACGCCGCTCTGAATAATTATGTGGCTCTGCATTATAAGAGCAGGCATATGAGCTGGCTGCACTGCATGTGGGGAATAGGCGCGACCCTTGGACCGTACATTATGGGCTATGCGCTCTCAGGCGGCCGCGGCTGGGAAGCGGGATACCGTTATATAGGGTTTATTCAGATTGCGCTGACGGCCGTTCTGCTTCTGAGCCTGCCGCTTTGGAAGGGAAGAGCCGTCGGACAAAAGGAAGGGGAGAAAATCCAAGGCAAGGCGCTCAGTTTAAGGGAGGTTGTTAAAATTCCCGGCGTCAGGGAAGTGATGATTTGTTTTTTCTGCTACTGCGCCCTGGAACAGACGGCCAGCTTATGGGCAAGCAGTTATTTGACGCTTTATAAGGGAGTGCCTGCCGAAACGGCGGCCAGCCTGACTGGCATATTTTTTATAGGTATGACAATTGGCCGCGCGGTATGCGGATTTATCACTATGAAGCTTGACGATGCGAAAATGATTCGGATGGGGCAGGTATTAATTGCCGCGGGCGCTGCCGCAATGCTTTTGCCAGCCGCGCCCGTTGTGTCAGTTATCGGCCTGGCTGTTATAGGCTTGGGCTGCGCTCCCATATATCCATGTATTATACATTCAACGCCCGGTCATTTCGGTCCGGACAAGTCCCAGGCGATAATAGGAGTCCAAATGGCCAGCGCTTATGTGGGTTCCTGCATTATGCCGTTTGTATTCGGTCTTATTGCTAATAATATTAATGTGGCGCTGCTGCCTGTTTATTTGCTGATTATTTTAGCGTTGATGATAGTTATGCATGAGCTGTTAAATAAGAAGGCGCCCGTTAATGACGTGTAGGAAAAGTTCCAAAGTCCTTTACGGGCGGCGGCGCTCAGCGGCAATATATATTTTTATCAAAAAGCAAGTTTAAAAACCGGGATTTGGCGCACAATTTAATCTGAGGTGAAGGGCTTGCTTTATGTTATCCTGGCATTAGGCGTGCTGCTTGTTGGGGCGGCGCTTACCTGGCGATTGAGACTGCGCCTGCTTATAATGAATACCGACTGCATTATAGAGGGGGATATAATGCTTTTTGGGCTGCCCGCATTAAAGCGCGCGCTTCATTTTGCATTTGCAGAGCACAAATTAAATCTTTATATTTTTGGTATCCGTGTAAAGAAAAAGAAGAAAAAGAAAAAGCCTTCAAAAATAAAGGCGGGGACAGTGCTTTCAGGCATTGTTCTTAAAAAATTGCAGCTTGCAATTAAGGCGGGAGCGGGCAGAGCGGATAAAACGGCGCTGTTATCGGGCGCTGTTTATTCAGCGCTGTCTTTTGCCGTATCCAAAATTAAAAATAATTCCTGGGTTGCTGTGGAGCCGGATTTTAATAACAGCGTTTTTTTACTTGATGGAGAATGTATAATTAAGGTTAAAGTGTTACATATTATTTGTAAGTTATTATTTAAGTGAGGAGAGGCTTATGGAAAAACATCCAATAGAAAACATAATGTCGTCCACTCTTGAAAATCTTCAGAGCATGATTGACGTCAATACCGTAGTAGGTTCACCTATTTTTTCTGATTCAGGCGCGGTAATTATTCCCGTTTCCCAGGTGGGCTTTGGGTTTGTTGCAGGCGGAGGTGAATATGGGGAGGTGGAAAAAACCTCAGGCGCCAACGACCAGGACGGAGCGCGCTTTCCCTTTGCCGGAGGCGCAGGCGCGGGTATATCTGTCAAGCCGACCGGATTCCTTGTATTACTGGATAATATGATTAAATTCCTGCCCATACAGCAGAACGAAACCATAGACAAGCTGCTGGATGCGTTCCCCGGTCTTATACGCGAAATAAGGGATGCTTTTGAAAATTGCGGCGAAAAACAGGAAAACTATACGTATGTTTTGCATAAGGACGAAGAATAATAAACATAAGGCTGAGGACTGACCGGGAGCGCCTTTGCCCCCGGTTATTTTAATTTGAAGCTTCCGGCTTTTTGGACGTCTTAAAGCGAGCGGCTTTAAGAGGTTCTAATTATAAAAAGCCGGATTATATATGCGCTGAAATGCGAAATTTGCGGAAAGAAGGGATAATTTGAAGAGAATTAAGCTGTTTGCAGCGCTGGCGCTGTCCGCCGTGCTGCTGTTTACAAATTTATATATGACGGAGAAAAGCCAGGCGTCGGGTTCGGCCTATATAGTAATTAACGCGGAGGACAATAAGGTGCTTATGGAATCCAACGCGCAGGCGCGTCTGCCTATGGCCAGCACTACTAAGGTTATGACCGCCCTAATAGTTCTGGAAAACGCTCCGACTGATTTATTAGTAACCGTTCCGGAGGATGCGGTAAGGGTGGAGGGCTCGTCCATGTATCTTAAGGAAGGGGAAGAGTTGACAGTTCTGGAGCTTTTATACGGTTTAATGCTTTCTTCGGGCAACGATGCGGCGCTGGCGCTGGCCTATGCTGTAGGCGGTACGCCTGAAGGCTTTGTTGAGCTTATGAATGAAAAGGCGCAGGTGCTGGGCCTTAAAAATACCCATTTTGTAAATCCTCACGGACTGCATGACGCTGACCACTATACTTCCGCCTATGATTTGGCGTTAATCTGTTCTGAAGCTATGAAAAATGAAATTTTCAGGGAAATCGTAGCCACTAAAGACAAGAAGTTTGAAAATCCTGATACGGGGGAAATAAGATACCTTCATAATAAGAATAAGCTGCTGGCCAATTATAAAGGGGCCAACGGAATAAAAATAGGCTTTACCAAGGCCGCCGGGCGCTGCCTCTGCGCTTCGGCCAAACGCGGCGATATCCAGCTTATCTGCGTAGTATTGAATGACGGCAACTGGTTCAACCGCGCCGCTGAGTTAATGGATGCCGGCTTTATCAGCCTGGGCGCTCGCTAGTCAAAAGAAGGCATAATATCCCATTCTTTTTCAAAGGTGGTTTATAAAAGCGGGGGGAATATATTAGTTGATTAAAAGTCCCTCTGCGCATATACAGCGCCTGATTGTTATTAAGACACAGGCGGCGCCGCAAAATAAATCGCTTATAAAAAATACGGAGGAAGAGAAGATGGGTAAAGTTATCGTAGTCACGTCTGGAAAGGGCGGAGTGGGCAAGACCACCGCCACCGCCAACATCGGAAGCGCGCTGGCCGCTCAGGGGCACAGCGTGCTTTTGCTGGATGCGGATATCGGCCTGAGGAATCTGGATTTGCTGCTTGGGCTGGAAAACAGGATTGTATTTGACATTGTAGACGTTCTTGAGGGCCGGTGCAGGTTGAAGCAGGCGGTTGTAAAGGATAAAAGAAATGAAAAGCTGTGCTTGCTGCCTGCTTCCCAGACAAGAGAGAAAAACGCTGTAAATGAAGAGCAGATGAAGGAACTGCTTCTTGAATTAAAAGCTGCTTATGATTACGTCATGATAGACTGCCCTGCGGGGATAGAACAAGGCTTTAAGAATGCGATAGCGGGCGCGGACGAGGCTATAGTGGTGTGCACTCCCGAAGTCGCGTCCATAAGGGATGCAGATAAGGTTATAGGTCTTTTGGGGGTTTCGGATGTTTTAAAAACTTCCTTAGTAGTCAACAGGATGAAGGAGGATATGGTTAAAAGGGGAGATATGCTGGGCGTAGAAGATATAGAGGAAATACTGGGAGTAAAAGCCATCGGCATAATACCTGAGGATGAATTGGTAGTGCGCGCCGCCAATTTGGGAGAGCCGGTGGTAAACATATTTAAAAGCGGTTCGGGCATTGCTTACTGCGAGATTGCCAGGCGGATAGCGGGAGAAGCGCTGCCTGTCAATTATAAGCTGCGCAAAAGCGGGATAGGCGCTTTTTTCATGAGATTATTGGGGATTGAAGCTAAAGCGGGCTGAGGAGGTTGTATACATATGAGCTTTATAAAAAAACTGTTTTCAAGGAAAAATAAATCGGGCAGCGTAGCCAAGGAGAGGCTGAAAAACGTGCTTATGGCCGACCGCGCAGAAATTGCCGGCGGCGTATTGGAGAGCATAAAGCTGGAGGTATTGAAAATACTGCGCAATTTCAAGGAGCTGGACGCTTCAAACGCGGCTTTTGACGTGCAGCGCTATGATAAGCAGGGAAGCGGCATATTCAGCATAATGGTGCCCCTGAATGCTAACTGCGAGGAGGCGGCGGTTTAGAGGCAGTTTGAATTTGCAATTTAAATTTTTATAATAGTATTTGTGTCCCGTAGATGCCTTGTCCGCCGTCTTGCATGATTGCAAATAAATTATTGGGAATTAGTATTTCCGGGTCTGCTTTCCGGGTCTGCGCAGTTTATGCAGACGCGTGCTTTTGGTGTGCCCGTCTCATTCAAAATTTAACACAATAATTCCAATGTCGGTATTGACATGCGCCCCCCGGTTTGTTAAAATAAAATAAAGATTAAAATTAAAATAGGGAGGGCGAAAGAATGAGCAGCGGAATAAAGGGGCGTTTAAAGAGCCGTATGCTTACTGACGAAGATATAGCCATGTTTCATGACGGGACACATTCCGAGCTGGCAGATATGCTTGGAGCGCGTCCCGTTTTTAACAGCACCGGGCAGCTTGAGGGCTTTTATTTCGCCGTCTGGGCCCCAAACGCTCAGGAGATAAGCGTAGTCGGCCAGTGGAACGATTGGCAGTGCGGCAGGGATATGATGCAGCTTATTCCTCAAAGCGGCGGCATCTGGGAAGCCTATATAGAGGATTTGGAGGCGGGCCAGTTATATAAATACGCAATAAAGCATGCTGACGGGAATATAGTATATAAGGCCGACCCATGCGCGCGTTTTTCCGAATTGAGGCCGGGCACCGCTTCATGCACCTGGTGCGATTCATATAAATGGCACGATTCTGTTTACAGAATAAAGCGGAGCCGCAGTACATATTATAATTCGCCGATGGTTATTTATGAAGCGCATCTGGGTTCCTGGATACGCCGTAAGGACGGCAGCTTTTATAATTACCGGGAGCTGGCTGACCGTTTAAGCGCATATTTGTCGGAGAACGGATATACTCATCTGGAAATTATGCCTGTATGCGAGCACCCTTATGACGGCTCTTGGGGCTATCAGGTTACGGGTTATTTTGCTCCTACCTCCCGTTACGGAACGCCTGAGGATTTTAAATATTTTGTGGATACAATGCATTCAAAGGGAATTGGCGTAATTATGGATTGGGTGCCCGCGCATTTTCCCAAGGACGAGCAGGGCCTGAGGCTTTTTGACGGTACTCCGCTTTATGAGTACCCCAATTCCTCTATGGCCGAGCAGAAGCAGTGGGGCACATTGCAGTTTGACGTAAGCAAAAATGAAGTGCGTTCCTTTTTGATAAGCAGCGCTGTATTCTGGATGGACGAATATCATATAGACGGGCTGAGAGTGGACGCAGTTTCATGTATGCTTTACCGTGATTACGGCCGTTCCCAGGGAGAATGGAGCCCCAACAGCCAGGGGGATAACCGCAATCTTGAGGGAATAGAATTTTTTAAAAAGCTGAATACCGAGATTTTTAAGAGATGGCCCGGGGCCTTAATGGTTGCGGAGGAATCAAGCGCTTATCCTATGGTTACTGCTCCGGTCCACGAGGGCGGATTGGGCTTTAATTTCAAATGGAACATGGGCTGGATGAACGATACGCTGAAATATATGCAAACCGACCCGCTTTTCAGGAGCGGCTGCCACAGCCTCATGAATTTCTCAATGCTGTATGCTTTTAACGAGAATTTCATCCTGCCTATTTCGCATGACGAATGCGTGCACGGCAAAAAGACCCTGCTGGATAAGATGTACGGGGATTACTACCAGAAATTTGCTTCCCTGCGGACCTATCTGGCCTATATGTATGCGCATCCGGGCAAAAAGCTGCTGTTTATGGGAAGTGAATTTGGTCAGTTTGCTGAATGGAAATATTATGAGGCGCTGGAATGGTTTATGCTTAAATATGAGACCCACAGGGATTTATATATGTTTACCAGGGCACTGAATGCGTTTTATAAGGAAAATAAAGCGCTTTGGGAGCAGGATTGCTCCTGGGCAGGCTTTGAATGGATAAATCCGGATGACGCCTCGTCAAGTGTTTACAGCTTTATGCGCAAGGGAGTTAAGGAGGGAGATATTATTATCGCCGCCATTAATTTTACTCCTGTTGCCAGAGTTGATTACTGGATGGGCGCGCCCTATGCCGGAGAATATGAAGTTGTATTTAATACAGATGATAAGCGCTGGGGAGGTTCGGGGCTTTTAGAGGAAGGCAGGATTTTTGCGGCTGAAAAACTTCCCCAGGACAGGCAGGCCAACAGGCTGCATATTCATATTCCGCCCATGTCGGCTCTGTTTCTGCGCCCGCGCAAAGCTGAGACAGAACCTATAGCAGAAGAAACAGAGGTTTGAATTTAAGCGGGTTTTTGCCCGCTTAAAATATTCGCCGGGCGCCGCGGGACCTGGAACTTTTTAAAGTTAAAAATAATCGCATGCTTTAAGCGAAGGTTAAATGCAGCGGCGCGGGTAAATAAAGATTAAATATTATTAGGAGGAAAGTTATAATGCGGAATTGCGAGTGCGTTGCGATGATTCTGGCCGGCGGGCAGGGGAGCAGATTAGGCGCGCTTACCAGTAAGATAGCTAAGCCGGCCGTACCCTTTGGGGGAAAGTACAGGATAATAGATTTTCCCTTGAGCAACTGCGCCAATTCGGGCATAACTACCGTAGGCGTGCTTACACAGTATCAGCCCCTGGAGCTTAATACCTATATCGGCAGCGGACAGCCGTGGGATATGGACAGATTAAACGGCGGCGTGTTTGTGCTGCCTCCCTTTGTAAGGGGGAAGAAGGGAGAATGGTATAAGGGCACTGCCAACGCCATATATCAGAATATTCAGTTTCTGGAACAGTTTTCGCCCGAAAATGTGCTGGTGCTTTCGGGAGACCATATCTATAAAATGGATTACCGGCTTATGCTCAATTTCCATAAGGAGAACAAGGCGGACGCGACTATAGCGGTATTTAACGTGCCGTTAAGCGAGGCTGGCAGATACGGTATAATGGCGGCGGACGCGCAGGGCAGAATCCGTGAATTTATGGAAAAGCCTGAAAAGCCGGCCAGCACTTTGGCCAGTATGGGAGTTTACATATTTTCATGGGAGGTTTTAAAGCGGTATTTAGAGCAGGATGAGGGGCGCGCAGACAGCTCCAATGATTTTGGCAAGGATGTTATTCCCTCTATGCTGAATGACGGCAGGCGGCTTTTCGCCTATTCCTTTAAGGGCTACTGGAAGGATGTGGGCACAGTTAAAAGCCTGTGGGAGGCCAATATGGATTTGCTGGGAGCCGAGCCTGTATTAGATTTAAACGACGACGAATGGCGCATATATTCCCGCAACAGCGGCCAGCCTGCGCAGTATATTTCAATAGGGGCCAATGTCAGCGGCTGCGCTATTACAGAAGGCTGCAAGATATATGGGACGGTTAAAAGGTCGGTGCTGTCAACGGGTGTAATTGTTGAAGAGGGCGCCCAGGTGTATAATTCCATTATAATGCCTAACAGCATTATAAAAGAGGGCGCCGTTGTCAATAACGCGGTGATAGCCGAAGGCGCGGTTATAGGCCGGAACGCCGTTATAGGCAGCGAGAGCCCAAATGTCCGGCTTAAAAAGAGCGCATACTGCGAGGAGCTTACCCTTATAGGCGAAAAAGCGGAAATATGCGCTGATGCGCGCATAGGCTGCGGTGTAATGCTGGAAAAGAATGTTACTGAAGATATGCTTGTAAAGGAGAGTGAAGCGGTATGAGGGATACTATGGGCATAATTATGACTGGCGGCGCCGATATAAAGCTCAATGAGCTGACGCGGGCGCGCGCAGTGGCAGCCGTTCCGGTTGCCGGACGGTACAGGCTTATAGATTTCATACTCTCCAATATGGTCAATTCGGGCATTGTAAATGTGGGCGTGCCCACCCAGGCTTATTACCGTTCGCTCATGGACCATCTGGGTTCGGGAAAAGAATGGGATTTGAACCGCAAGCTGCACGGCTTATTTATACTGCCGCCTTATGTAAATAAGGACAGCGGGGACAATTATAAGGGGGACATAGATTTGCTGAACGGCATAATGGACTATATAGACCGCTCTAAGCAGAAATATGTCCTGCTGGCCGGAGGGAATCTCATTTTTAATACCACTTTTGACGCATTGCAGGATTTTCATATAAAGAAGGATGCGGATATTACCATTCTTTATAATGAAGAGAGCTTTGCCGGAGGTATTCCGGTGCGGCATGTGGCTTTATTGACGGATGAAAACGGGCGGGTAACGGATATGGAGGTAAGCCCGCACCGAGTCTTTTCCAATAAGATATCTATGGGCATTTATTTTATGGAGAAGGAATTTCTGGCCTACCAGATTGGCCGGTGCATTTCAAGGGGAATGCATGATTTTGTTATGGATGTGCTTGTGCATAATATTGAGCATTACAATATTTACGCCTGCCCCTTTGACGGATATGTGGGCCGCATAGACAGCCTGGCTTCCTATTATTACTGCAATATGCGCCTGCTGGAGCCTGCGGTATGCGATGAAATATTTAACGGGCCCAACAGGATATATACTAAAGTCAAGGACCAGGTGCCCACTATTTACGGGGATAACGCGCAGGTCAGCAATTCCCTGATAGCAGACGGCTGCGTTATAGACGGCAAAGTGGAAAACAGCATAATTTTCAGAGGAGTACAGGTGGCTAAGGACGCGGTTATTACCAACAGCATAGTTATGCAGGATTCACAGCTCCAGAAGAATACCGATTTGGAATATGTGATTTTGGACAAATCAGTTGTAATCAGGCACGGAAAGCGCCTTATAGGACAGGAAAACTACCCGGTGGTAATAGGCAAGAATGTTATAGTTTAAGGAGGCCTGTGGTGAAAATATTATTTGCAGCAAGCGAATGCGCTCCTTTTGCCAAAGTGGGAGGCCTGGCTGATGTTGTAGGCTCCCTTCCCGGCGCGCTTAACAGTCTGGGGGCAGACGCCAGGGTGATACTGCCTAAATATAAGGCTATTCCCTCAGAAATGGCTGAAAAGATGGAATATCTGGGCTATATATATGTTCCTCTGGGCTGGAGGAGGCAGTACGCGGGATTTTTTGAGCTGATCCACAATGATACCGTATATTATTTTATAGATAACGAGTATTATTTTGGCGGCGAGGGAATATACGGCTATGCTGAGGGAGAGGCGGAAAAATATGCCTTTTTCTGCAAGGCAGTGCTTATGGGGCTGGATTTGATTAAATTCACGCCCGACATTATTCATGCCAACGACTGGCAGACAGGCATGCTGCCCGTGCTCCTCAGGGAGGGAGAGCTTAACCGGCCTGAGGTTAAATCGGTTTTTACCATACATAATCTCAAGTATCAGGGTATTTACGGCATAGATTTGCTTAAGGAATTGTTAAGCCTGCCCGACTGTATGTTTACTCCGGACAAACTGGAATTTTACGGAGGCGCCAGCTTTATAAAGGGCGGTTTGGTTTATGCGGATAAGGTGACAACGGTCAGCCCTGCCTACGCTCAGGAGACCTTAACCCCTTATTACGGCGAAAGGCTGGACGGGGTGCTCAGAGCGCGCGGAGAGGATTATGTTGGGATTTTAAACGGTTTGGATTATAATATTTATTCGCCTGAAAAGGACAGTTACATACCTTTTGCGTTTTCTGCTTCAGCTCTAAGCGGGAAGAGAAAAAATAAAGCGGAGCTTCAGCGCCGGCTTTTCCTGAAGGAGGATGAAAATATACCTGTTATCGCCGTTGTAAGCAGGCTGGTGGAGCAAAAGGGGATAGACCTTATTCGTGCGATGCTCAATGAGCTGCTTCAAACGGATAATTTCCAGCTTGCGGTGCTGGGTACGGGAGAAAGGGAATACGAGGACTTTTTCAGAAGCATGGCCGGCCGGTATCCGGGCAGGGTTTCGGCTAATATTATGTATGACGAGGGATTGGCCAGGCTGCTATATGCCGGCTCCGATCTGTTTTTAATGCCCTCCAAATTTGAGCCGTGCGGCCTGTCTCAGCTTATAGCCATGAAGTACGGTTCTTTGCCCATAGTCAGGGAGACGGGCGGCTTAAAGGATACGGTGCAGCCCTATGATGAATATAAGGATAAAGGCTTCGCCTTTTCCTTTGCTAATTACAATGCCCATGATATGGCCTATACTATCCGCCGGGCAGTAAATATATGCAGGGAGGAGAAATTAAAGGCCAAGCTTATGCGCCGGGCTATGAAAAAGGACTATTCCTGGAATAAAAGCGCAGGTTTATATATGGAGCTTTACAACAGCCTTAAAAAGGAGAGGGATTCATGAAGGAAATGACGCAGGAAAGAGAAATAGAACAGCTCAAGGAGAATATAAGGGGAAAGCTTAAAAGGCATTTTGGACGGCTGATAGAGGAAGCGTCAGAGCTTGAAATATATAAGGCCGCGGCTATGTGCGTGCGGGACGAGATAATGGGAGACTGGCTCAATACCAATGAAAGCATAGAGAAGAATAAGAAAAAAATGGTGTTTTATCTCTCTCTGGAATTTCTTACGGGCAGTTTCTTTAAATCCAATCTTATAGCCCTTAACAAGCTGGAGCTTTATACCAAGGCGCTTGCAGGTATGGGCGTGGATATAGATACTTTGGCGGAGGTGGAGCCGGATCCCGGTTTGGGCAACGGCGGCCTGGGGCGCCTTGCGGCCTGCTTCCTGGACTCCGCCGCGACGCACGACATCCCGCTGGACGGCTACGGCATCAAGTACAAGTACGGCCTGTTCAAGCAGAGCATCGTCGACGGCTTCCAGTGCGA